>NZ_DBMCYK010000005.1:0-144640 GCF_056978975.1 Candidatus Limimorpha avicola | reverse complement strand
AATTGACATTATTTAGCGAAAATGTTAAACATAGAAATTAAACATGAGATTATTATATTGTATATCAGATATTTATAAATTTTTCCCATTTCTTATGTAGAGATGGGAAAAAGAGAAGAAAATTCAACCTTGGGTTGCTATTTCTATTTAAAAGAGAAGTAGATGGTAAATGAAATACAAAGCTATGGGATGAGTTTTCGGAAAATAAACAGAAGTTATATCTAAGTTATTGTAAAATAGGTTATTAGCAATAAGTTGGGGAGCGCAGATTATATTCTGTTTACAAATAGAGAATATTGTAATGGTATTTATTGTACTTTATTTGGGTGACAGAATATTGTCCAAAGACTTGAAGCATTATTAAAAAATCATGATGTTTGACGAGAAGGAAAAGGAAAGAATGTGGTATCCGCTTAAATCGTCTCAAGGTAATATCCTATCGATTCGGGAACATCTCAAGAAATTGAGAATGATTGAGATATTTCTTCCTGTTACCAAAGAACCTGTGGTATTAACGGACGGTGATATCGTGATAAAGGAAACTCCTTGGTTTGACGACATTATCTTTGTGCGTCATAGCAAGTCGTACATAGAAGAACTTATGCATAAGGACAAGTTGTGCTCCCAACTTAGTTTTATGATAAAAAAAGATGATAATGGTAATCCCGACATAATCACGATTGACGACAGGGTGATGCAACTGTTCATTTATGCTTTGGAGGTGATGAAAGAACATGTGACATTACTGAAGATGAGCGATAATCTGAGACGTATGGGCAAGCGATGCCGCATCTTGGGAGGCAAGCTCGCCGGCATGGAAGGAGTGTTGCGCCGCGTACAAAACATCCGCCGTGTCTATATAGACCTCAACGGTATCATCACCGCCCGGATAGACTCCATGCCAAGAAATTATATTGAGATATTGGAGTGAGAAAGGGATATTATTAGTTTTTGATAATATCAATATTGAAATAATTATTTACGTATTTATAGGAGTTATAATAATATGAGACCTTATAAGGATATAAGGATAGCGGTAGCAGGGACCGGATATGTCGGATTGAGTATAGCGACATTGTTAAGCCAACATCATGAGGTAGTGGCAGTGGATATAATACCAGAGAAGGTGGAAATGATAAACAACAGGAGGTCCCCGATTGTAGATAAGGAGATAGAAGAGTATCTTGCCACAAAGCCGTTGAAACTGAGAGCGACAATGGATGCGGAAGAAGCATATAAGGGAGTGGATTATGTGGTGATAGCAGCCCCTACGAATTATGACCCTGTAAAAAATTATTTTGATACGAGCCATGTGGAAGAGGTGATAGACCTTGTGCTCAAGGTGAATCCGGAGGCTGTGATGGTCATCAAGTCCACGATACCGGTGGGATATTGTCGCAACCTGTACGTGAAGTACTGGAAACAGGGACTTAAACGGCTCAACCTGCTTTTCGCCCCGGAGTTTCTGCGCGAGAGCAAGGCTTTGTACGACAATCTGTATCCGAGCCGAATAATAGTAGGCATACCCAAGATAATAGACAATTCTGAATTTACAGAGGAGAATGAAGCTATTAAGGCAATGGCAGATATGACTGTTTTGGAGGCGGCGGCACATACATTCGCTGCACTGTTGCAGGAAGGAGCCATAAAGCAGGATATAGACACGCTGTATATGGGACTCAAGGAAGCAGAGGCAGTAAAACTCTTTGCGAATACGTATCTAGCCCTGCGAGTAAGTTATTTTAATGAATTGGACACATACGCTGAAGTGAAGGGATTGGATTCTAAAGCCATAATACAAGGAATAGGATTAGACCCGCGTATCGGTACACATTACAACAACCCCTCGTTCGGATACGGAGGATACTGTCTGCCCAAGGATACGAAGCAGTTGTTGGCCAACTATGAGGACGTGCCGCAGAACATGATGACAGCGATAGTGGAAAGCAACCGTACGAGGAAAGACTTCATCGCGAGTCAGGTTCTGAAGAAAGCCGGTGCCCATGAATACGACAGTAGTTGGGATGAGACAAAAGAAACAGATATCACGATAGGAGTTTACCGTCTCACTATGAAATCCAACAGTGACAATTTCCGTCAAAGCAGCATACAGGGAGTGATGAAACGCATCAAGGCAAAGGGTGCCACCATCATCATCTATGAACCGACCCTCGAGGACGGAAGCACATTCTTCGGCAGCAGGGTTGTCAACGACCTTGGTGAATTCAAGAGATTGTCGAAGGCCATCATCGCCAACAGGTACGACTCCTGTCTGGATGACGTGAAAGACAAAGTATATACAAGGGACATATTCAACAGGGACTGACCATGCTGGAACGTAACATCAAACTTGACGGCTCTGTCATACTGGTGACAGGTGCTGCCGGATTTATTGGGGCAAATCTTTCAAAACGGTTGCTGAATGATTTCCCGGACTGCAAAGTCATAGGCATAGACAGCATCACCGACTACTATGACATATCCCTTAAACACGAGCGACTGGATGAGCTGAAAGGATACGGAGACAGGTTCACCTTCATCCACGACACCATAGCCGACAGGGAAACGGTCATCCGCATATTCAGCGAGTACAGGCCGGCAGTTGTGGTCAATCTCGCCGCACAGGCCGGAGTAAGGTACAGCATCACCAATCCGGACGCATACATCGAGAGCAACATAATAGGTTTCTACAACATACTCGAAGCCTGCCGCCACAGCTATGACAACGGCCGGAAAGGCGTCGAGCATCTCGTCTACGCATCCTCGTCCAGTGTTTACGGATCGAACAAGAAAGTGCCCTACTCGACGGATGACCGTGTGGACAACCCTGTAAGCCTGTATGCAGCGACCAAGAAGAGCAACGAACTGCTGGCGCATGCATACAGCAAGCTGTACAACATACCTTCCACAGGCTTGAGGTTCTTCACTGTATATGGCCCGTGCGGCCGCCCCGACATGGCCTATTTCGGCTTCACAGACAAGCTGGTAAAGGAAGAGAAGATCAAAATCTTCAACTACGGCAACTGCAAACGTGACTTTACATACATAGACGACATTGTGGAAGGCGTAGTCCGGGTGATGCAGCACGCACCAGAAAGACGGAACGGCGAAGACGGACTGCCGTTGCCGCCCTACAAGGTGTACAACATCGGCAACAGCTCTCCGGAAAACCTGCTTGACTTCGTCACCGTCCTGCAGGAAGAGCTCATCCGTGCAGGAGTCCTGCCGAAGAACTATGACTTCGAGTCGCACAAGGAACTCGTACCCATGCAACCCGGAGATGTACCCGTAACATTTGCCGACACTGCACCTCTCGAACAGGACTTCGGATTCAAACCGTCCACACCGCTGCGCACAGGATTAAGAAATTTTGCCGAGTGGTATTCGGAACACAATAATAAATAATTTAACATTCTACGAATATGTCTGTATTTGCAAATAAAATTTTACTTATCACCGGTGGCACTGGCAGTTTCGGCAACGCTGTGCTTCGTCGCTTCCTGGACAGCGACATCAAAGAAATCCGAATATTTAGCCGTGATGAGAAGAAACAGGACGACATGCGTCATGCCCTGCAGAATCCCAAGGTAAAATTCTATATAGGAAATGTGAGAGATAAGGCGTCTGTGGATGTTGCGATGCGTGGAGTGGATTATGTGTTCGCGGCAGCAGCGTTGAAGCAGGTGCCGTCATGCGAGTTTTTCCCTATGGAGGCCACACGGACAAATGTGATAGGTACGGGCAATGTTCTTGAAAGTGCCATAGAACACGGAGTGAAGAATGTGGTTGTTTTGTCAACGGACAAGGCAGCATATCCCATTAATGCCATGGGTATCAGCAAGGCGTTGATGGAGAAAGTAGCCATAGCCAAGGGACGGGAATTGGGAGAAGGAGCAGCAACGACAATATGCTGCACGCGTTATGGCAACGTTATGGCAAGTCGGGGCTCAGTGATTCCGTTGTGGGTGGAACAGATGATGGAAGGGAAGCCGATAACGATAACGGACCCGAACATGACGCGGTTCATGATGACATTGGACGATGCCGTGGACCTGGTAATCTATGCATTTCAGCATGGACACAACGGAGACTTGTTTGTGCAGAAGGCACCTGCAGCGACATTGTCCACGTTGGCAGAAGCATTGAAGCAGATATATGGAAAGATAGACCCCAAGTACGGAGAGACGGAAGTCAGGGTAATCGGCACGCGTCACGGAGAGAAACTGTATGAGACACTTGTTACGAGAGAGGAGATGTCAAAAGCGATAGACATGGGAAACTACTACCGTATTCCATGTGACACGAGGGATTTGAACTATGACAAATTCTTTACCGAAGGGAACGAGGATATATCGAGGATAGAGGATTACCATTCACATAACACGACACGTTTGGATGTCGAAGGCATGAAGGAACAGTTGATGAGGCTGAGATTCATAAGGGAAGATTTGGGGATGGAGAAGAGGTCAAAACCGAGAGACATAAGATCAGAATAGAGAAAAGAACTCCACCGAGAGTCACAGTAGTGACAGAGGGCAACTCCGCCCGAGATAAGACAAGAAATAAATAATAATAAGAGATGAAGATATTGGTAACCGGAGCAAAAGGCTTCGTAGGAAAGAATCTGTGTGCACAGCTCAACAACATAAAGGACGGGAAGGCCAGATGCTACGGCGACCTTTCCGTGTCGGAAGTATATGAATACGATCTCGACTCCACATCGGAAGACCTTGACAGATGGTGCCGGGACTGCGACTTCGTGTTCAATCTGGCCGGAATCAACCGTCCGAAGAATCAGGAGGAGTTCATGCAGGGCAATTTCGGATTCGCCTCTACCCTGCTGGATACCCTTAAGAAACACGGGAACAGATGCCCTGTGATGCTCAGTTCCAGCATACAGGCGACACTTGCCGGCCGTTTCGGCACATCGGAATACGGAAAGAGCAAGAAAGCCGGCGAGGAGTTGTTCTTCGACTATGGCAGGGAGACCGGGGCGAAAGTTCTGGTCTATCGCTTTCCCAACCTGTACGGCAAGTGGTGCAAACCGAACTACAACAGTGCCGTGGCAACATTCTGCCACAACATAGCCAACGGCCTCCCCATCCAGGTCAATGACCCGAACGTGGACATGGAGCTGCTCTACATCGATGACCTGGTGGAGGAGATGGTATGCGCACTGCAGGGCAGGGAGCACCGCTGCGAGTTCGACGGTGTGGATACGGTAATGAAAGCCGACGGCCGCTACTGCGCAGCCCCCCTGACGCATCACGTGAAATTAGGCGAGATAGTTGACATGCTCTACAGTTTTGCCGACATGCAGAAAACCTTGATGATACCTGAAATGCCTTCCGAGAGTTTTGCCAAACGCCTGTTCAGCACATATCTTAGCTATCTGCCAAAAGAGAAAGCCATCTTCGACCTGCAGATGAATACGGACGGAAGGGGGAGCTTCACGGAACTGGTCCATACCCTGAACTGCGGGCAGGTATCAGTCAACATCTCGAAACCCGGCATCACCAAGGGACAGCACTGGCACCATACGAAATGGGAACAGTTCATCGTCGTATCCGGACACGGGCTCATACAGCTGCGCAAGGAAGGCACGGACGAGGTCCTCAACTATGAAGTCAGCGGGGAAAGGATACAGAGTGTGATAATGCTCCCCGGCTACACGCACAACATCATCAACCTGTCCGAGACGGAGAATCTCGTCACTGTTATGTACTGCAACGAAATCTTCGACAAAGAGCGTCCGGACACATACTTTGACCCGGTAGAAAAACAATAGGATATGGAACTGAAAACAGACTATTCGGACATACACTTTGCCGACAACGGCAAAATCAAACTTCTTATCATCGTAGGGACGAGACCGGAGATCATCCGTCTTGCCGCCGTGATCAACAAGACCCGCAAATACTTCGATGTTCTTCTGGCGCACACTGGGCAGAACTACGACTACACCCTCAACGGCATATTTTTCCGTGATCTGAAGCTGAAGGACCCGGAGGTGTACATGAATGCTGTCGGGGACGACCTGGGTGCCACCTGCGGCAACATCATCAACGCCAGCTACAAGCTGATGGTCGCCACAAGGCCAGATGCAGTGTTGGTACTTGGGGATACCAATTCGTGCCTTAGCGTGATAGGCGCCAAGAGGCTGCACATCCCCATCTTCCACATGGAGGCCGGCAACCGATGTAAGGACGAGTGTTTGCCGGAGGAGACCAACCGCAGGATAGTGGACATCATCTCGGACGTGAACCTGGCCTACAGCGAGCATGCCAGAAGGTACCTGGCCGAGTGCGGTCTGCCGCGCGAACGCACATACGTCACCGGCTCCCCGATGGCGGAAGTCCTGCGCGAGAACCTCGCAGACATAGAGGCCTCGGACGTGCTGCAGAGGCTCGGGCTTGAAAAGGGCAGGTACATACTGCTGTCGGCCCACAGGGAGGAGAACATCGACACGGAGAAGAACTTCCTGTCGCTCTTCACGGCCATCAACCGCATGGCGGAAAAATACAATATGCCGATCCTCTACAGCTGCCATCCGCGCTCGCGCCACCGGCTGGAGGCCACAGGCTTCAGGCTTGACCCGCGCGTACAGGTACAGCAGCCGCTCGGCTTCCACGACTACAACTGCCTTCAGATGAACTCGTTCTGCGTGGTCAGCGACAGCGGCACACTGCCTGAGGAAAGTTCATTCTACGCATCCATCGGCAAACCCATCTCGGCCGTATGCATCAGGACCAGCACAGAGCGTCCCGAAGCATTGGACAAGGGCTGCTTTATACTCAGCGGCATAGACACGAAAGGGCTTCTGCAGTCAGTAGAGCTTGCCGTACGGATGACCGCCGACGGCAACCACGGCATCCCTGTCCCCGACTACACCGACGATGTCTCCAACAAGGTCGTGAAGATCATACAGAGCTATGTCGGAGTCGTCAACAAAATGGTCTGGAGAAAATAATACTGCAAAAGTGTGAATTTACTATCATTAATACAGTATACAGCTACATACTATAGATGACTGAAATATCGAAAAGCAATAAACGTATAGCAAAGAATACCCTTTTTCTATATATGAGAATGGGCATTGTTCTTATAGTGTCACTCTTCACTACAAGAGTAGTATTACAGGCTCTTGGGGTTGAAGATTATGGAATATATAATGTAGTCAGTGGATTTGTAACTATGTTTACTTTCCTCAATACTTCAATGTCTAATGGAGTACAACGATTCTATAACTTTTCACTTGGCAGAAAGAATGAATACAACATCACAGATGTATATAATACCGCAATACAAATACAAGGACTTTTCGCATTGATTTTATTGTTTCTACTTGAGACTTTTGGAATGTGGTACATTTACAATGAGATGGTTATCCCAGATGAGCGATTCTCTGCTGCATTATGGGTATTTCAGTTTTCAGTTCTCTCATTAGTCATCTTAGTACTACAAATACCATATGCTGCATCTATCATGGCTTATGAAAAGATGGATTATTATGCATACCTGAGTATATTTGAAGTTTTGTCTAAATTGGGTGTAGCATATGCTGTCAAGCATTCTTGTACTGATAAACTAATTTTGTATGGAGCTCTAAATATGTTGGTGTCTTTAATATTATTTTTCTTGTATTTTGGTTATGCCAAAATATACTTTAAAGATCTTAAATTGGACTTTAGGATAAGAAAGCAACTATTTAAACCAATGTTGTCTTTCTCAGGTTGGAATGTATTTGGATCTTTTGCCTACATGATTAAAGGCCAAGGCCTCAATATGCTTCTGAATGTCTTCTTTGGACCTATTGTCAATGCTTCTCGTGGTATCTCAAATATGATTATGAGTGCTATTCAAGGATTTCAATCAAACATTGTAGTAGCTTTCCGGCCTCAGTTAGTTCAATCATACGCGACAGGTGACAATAAACGAGTTACTAAGCTGTTTTACAGTCTTTCAAAAATTTCTTTCATACTTTTAGCCCTTTTGTCTATTCCTGTAATGATAGAAATCGAGTATATACTACACCTTTGGCTTGGAGAAACAGTTCCCGATTATACAATTCCTTTTACGATATTAGTTCTAATCAATATGGTGATTAGCAGCCTCAACACTCCTATTTCGCAAGTTGTACATGCAACAGGGAAAATGCAGAACTATCAAATTGGTACCAGTTTGATAATTTGTGGTATCCTTCCTGTTTCATGGGTTTTCCTCAAGTTAGGATGTAGCCCTATTACAGTTTATATAATTAGTTTAATAATATCGATCTTAAATCAAGTTCTCTGTAACATACTTCTTAAAAAGATATATGATTATAGCATTACAGACTATTACAAGAAGGTTGTTTTTCCATGCTTTATATTTGCAGTACTTGTTCCTATACTGCCTTTTTGTATTCGAATTCTATTACCCTCTTCATTTACGCGTTTAATGTTGACCTGTGTTTCAACGATTATAGTTGCAGTACTTATTTCATATACATTTGTTCTTGATAAATCAGAAAAGAACGTAGCTAAGGAAATCATCAAAAAAAAGTTCAAATGATAAACAATGTTCAAGCTTTCTTAGATATTAATCACATATTTTATGAGAAAAATGTAGATTTAAAAAAAAGGACATGGATCCATAGAGGTGGTACTGCCAACTTGTTTGTTTCTCCTAAAAGTGAAAAGGAATTGTCAGTCATCGTCTCCTATTTATATAAGCATAATATCCAGTTTCTATTGACTGGACATACATCTAATTTATATATTCCTAATACAACTAACATTCCTATAGTCATATCTACCGCAAAATGTCAATCTTATTCATTAAAAGGAGAATTGTTGTATTGCGAAGCCGGTGTAAGCGTGATTAAACTCTCTAATCAGTTAATAAAGCAAGGAATAAAAGGGTTTGAATATCTTACTGGCCTTCCAGGAACAGTATCTGCTGCTTTAATAAACAATAGTTCTTGTAAGACCAATAGTATATCCAATCTATTGATAAGTGCAAAGGTTCTCATCAAGACTGGAGACATAGTTGAATGGACATCAGATGATTTTGAATTCAGTTTTCGTTCTTCTATTCTTAAAAGGAAAGAAATTGAAGGTTGTATATTGTCAGTATTTCTAAAAGCACAAAAAGGGGATGTGGAAGAATTAACTAAAATAGCTGAAGCTAACAAGCTTAATAGAAAGAATCGTTTAGACGGTAATGCACAAAATCTTGGCTGTATATTTGATGAGCCCTACTGTTTGGGCCCAATGAAAACAAAATATAAAATAGCAGAATTAACAATTAGAGCAGTAGGAAAGATATTTAAAGCATCGAATGTAAAAATAAATACAGTTACATGTAAAGTCCTCTGCAAAATGTCGCATTGTGAAGAAGCTCTTCCATATATCTCAAGAAAAAATAAGATGATTTTCATATGGCATGATGATGAGGCAGACAAGGCATTCTCTGTATATTGTAGATTTATGAATGAAGTTTATCGTACAAACAAACTTGAAATTGAAGTTATCAAATAATGGCTAAAATTAATTTATTAACAATACATTATGGAAAGTGTTATGGTGCAGTAATGCAGACATATGCAACTTGCAAACTGTTGGAGAAAGCAGGCCATTCTGTTAAGGTAATTAACCTTGTTAGGCCAGCTCCAAAGTCTTTTCGCAAATATTTATCAAACATCGTTGATTGCATTCGCGAGTTCCAATTCTGGTTATTTAAGAAAAAATACTTTGCTCCCCTTACAAATAAGGCAAGCAATATTAGTGACATTAGATTGCCCAAGGCTGATTATACGGTAGTTGGTAGTGATCAAGTATGGAATAGAGATATTACTGGCATTTTTGAAAACACATTCTTTCTTGATTTTGTTGATAAGAAGCAGAAGAAAGTCGCACTATCCTCAAGTTTCGGTAAAGCAATATGGAATGAACCAGAGGAGTATACTAAAAGAGTGAAATTTCTTCTTTCAGATTTTGATGCCATCTCGGTGAGAGAGTCAACAGGCGTTAAGATTATAGAAGATATTTTTGGTCTTACTGCAATCAACATTCAAGATCCAACAATAGGATATGGACAGTTTAATGATCTTGTACTGAATGACAAACATCTTCATCAAGTATTTCCCTTCCTCTTAAGTAATGATAAACAAGGTAATAAAAAGGCTCAGTATATTGCGAATACATTAGGAATTCCTTTGTTTAAACATTCAATGTTCTCTAACCGATTTTTGAAAGGACCTCGTCACTGGTTGACTTATATCAAAAATTCAGACTATATTATCACAGATTCTTTTCATGGTCTTGCACTCAGTGTGATTTTTAATAAACAATTTTTCGTTTTCTGTGCAAATGAAAACAAGTTTACGAGACTTAAATCATTGCTTCAGTTACTATCTCTTGAGGATCGTTACGTGGATAGCATTGATGATTTTGAGGCAAGAAAAGAAGACTTACTCAAGCCAATTGATTTTACACATGTTAATTTTATCTTAAAAAAAGAACAAGAAAAATATAATGTTTTCATCAAATCAACTATAGGTTAATCTTATGAGATTATTTAAATACAAGCAATATTTTGGAGTATTTTTATTCCTTATACTATTGTCTCTTGGAGTATATTTTGAAGACTTTGAGAGATTAGTTATGCTTGCATGTGCTCTAGGACTTATGTTATTCCTTAAAGAGGAGAATGCTGCACTCTGTTTTTTCGCCCAGACATTTCTCTGTGACAGTTTGGAACTGGCTCCGTCGCTGTCTTTCTCATCCGTCGCTGCGCTAGTGCTTATATTTAAAACTGTCATTTTAAGAAGTAAGTTTATTATTGGTAATAAATACTATATACTTGTTTTAATAGTTGTAGTTATTCAACTAATATCAACAATTACATTTAACAATACTTCGATAAATGTTGTGCGTTTTGGGGTGAATTTATTTGTCCTTTTGTATTTCATGAACTACTCAGAACTTTTTGAAAAGAAGTCTCAACTAATAGTTCCATCAGTTGTTTCCATCTCAGTTTTATTTGCTTGTCTGATAGGTCTAAACCGTTCGGCAAGTGTGGATAATTTGGGGATTATTAGATATAGTGGTATTTGGATTGATGATAATTTTTGCGGTATGTATTGCGCTATCGGTATCGTGAGTTCATTATTTGCCATATTACATAATAAATATACTTCCATTTTTGCTATCCCAAGTATTGCTTTGGCCATTACAATGGGTAGCTTGTCAATGTCGAGAACGTTTATTTTTGTATTGCTTATATTAGCTGCATTCTTCACTTTTTCAATGTTGAATAATAAGACAATAACAGGTTTTAAACGATTACTCCTAATACTAATATGTCTTATAGGAGTTGGATTTTTTATAACACGAGTTGCTTATGGTGTGTTTGAAAAAAGAGGACTAGATGTTGGAGGAGATATTACAAATGGGCGTACTGAATATTCCAAACAATCCTTAGAGGCATTCTCGGAGCACCCATTTTCATGGATTTTTGGCGTAGGTACTTCTAACTCTGCAAATTTTAAGTCTCAAAATGGATTTGCTGCTATGGCATCTCATAACACATACATTGATATGCTTGTTGAATTGGGGGTTCCTTTATGTATTATTGCATTTAGTATTTTATTCAGTTTTTTACGCAGATTGCTATGTAATATAAAACATAATATACCATATAAAGGTTACTTGGGTTTAATAGTTGCATGTTATATGGGAACTCTTACTTTAGTACAATATTCAATTTTGTATATAGCAATGGGAATTATGATAAATTTTACAAAGAATATAATATACAATAATAGACAATTACAATACAATGATACAAATCCTTGAAATATTTTCTTTCCAAAATGGATACATGGGTGGTATTGCCACAATGGTTGATGCATATATGAAAGGTACAGAGGAGTTTGCACACAATAACTGCAAATTGACCCACCTGAATATCGCGCCAACAATCAATACAGGAATAGTAAAGTTTGATAACATAGCTTATATATTTACCCAAAGAAAAGCTATTCGTAAATGCCTTGATAAGAACAACTATGATGTGGTTCATATCCACACTTCGAGAGAGTTCCTATTCGTGAAGGATATATTACTTTCAAAAATGATTCGTAAGAGATACAATACGCATATTACGATTACTATTCATGTAGGAAGTATACATACTGTATACAACAGAATTGGATGGTTCAAGAAGAAAAGTATCAGATTGCTAAATAAGTATGTTGATAAGGTAATATTCCTATCAAAGGAAATGCTTAATGACTTCATTGATGCTGGTCTTGATGAGAAGCGAACAGTCGTACTTTATAATTTCTATCATTTTATTCCCACCAAACTTGTACCATCAGAAGAAAAGAAACCTTTGCAGTTGCTTTATGTTGGCGCTATCCATAGAGAAAAGGGGATCACTGAACTTCTTAGGGCCTTATCAGAAATGCCGAATTTAAACTACCATCTGAACGTATGTGGTATACAGACTGACAACAGCATAAAAAATGAGGTGGAGCAAATGAAGCTATCACTTGGTCGTAAAGTGTCCTTCCTGGGATATGTGACAGGTGAGGCTAAAACAAGACTCTTTCACAATTCAGACATGCTTATATTACCATCTTATCACGAGGGATTACCTCTTGTGATTATGGAAGCTCTTGGGGCAGGATGCGCGATTATGGCGACACCAGTAGGATCTATACCAGAAGTCCTCAAAGACGAAAACTGTCTTTGGGTTGACATTGCATCAGTTGAATCAATTAAGGACCAACTTAAAAATTTGACAGAGCCCAAGCTTACTGCAATGAAAATAGCAAATAAGGAATTGGGGAAAGCATTTACATTCCAAAAACATGTGAAGACTTTAGCTGGAATCTACAATGATGAAATAAAATGACAGGCAAAATATCACATTTTATCCATAATGAATATTATGAGCTTGATTTACACGAACCTTAAAGAGTCACTATTAAAAGTAGTGAATGCCCTAAGACGTTCATATTTTACAAACTATAGAAACAAACTTGGGTATTGCGATCCTACAGTGGCATTGATAAAACCATTGGTCATTAAAGGTCCGCATAATGTCTTCATGTATGAAGATACAGGTATAAAAGACGCACTCATTATGGCTACAGGAGCAAAGTTTATAATGAAGAAACACTCTGGGGCAGCCGAAGGGTTGATAGTTATCACTGGTAATCACGAAAGAAGAATAGGACGTTTCTACAGAACAATAAAAGCTAAAGAGAAGCAAATACAAGATCTGGATGTAGTTATAGAAGAAGACTGCTGGATAGGTGCAGGTGTTACTTTGTTGGCAGGAGTTACTATTCGCAGAGGTACCACTGTTGCTGCAGGAGCTGTTGTCTCAAAATCAACGGCACCATATTCTATTGTTGGAGGAGTGCCAGCAAGGCATATCAAGTTTTATTGGACGATTGAACAGATATTGGAGCATGAGGCAAAACTCTATCAGGAAAATGAAAGATATCCAATAGAACAATTAGAATATTTTTTTAATCAGTACTTGAAATAATAAATGACATATTTCATTTCCTGAATATATCGTATTGAATCTAGGTTGTGTTCATCTCATAGTCTAGAATGGTTTATTTGAACAAAACGCCACAAAACGAACCAGTGATAACTGTGATATTGGGCAGAACTATTGTTTCTAGAACTTTTATTATTTACTATGTTCTTCATATTTTATACAAAATTATAGTTGACAAGACCTCTGTCAATAAATTACTATCTGACATCATCATTCTCAACCTATGCATATTGCCATTTTTCAAGCATTTTTCTTATTTGCACAAGTATTTGTTGATGTATGGGAACATTTCAGCAGCAAGAAAAATTGGTGAACGATAAGGATATCATAGTTCGATTGATTGATGACTTATATCGCTTTGGTAGTGAATACTGCAAACTGTTCAAAAGTTGATCGTTTATTTATTTCAGTTCCCATTTCTTCATATGGCATTATTGGCATTCTGCTTCAAAGTAATGGAACTGCTCATAATTCTTTTTTATGAGGATAGACTAATAGGTACTTCCTTTGTAAAAATAAAGGATCAAGAATTTATGCATAATCTTAGAATATATTGATCTAGATTTTATACTGTTGAGAAGGTTGATGCAGATGCGCTTGTGCTTAGTTCATTGAAGATTTATCTCCATTGTATATTACTTGTTAGAGGAAAGTATTAATATTATGGCATAAACTGCAGTAGTCAAGAGCAATATTTCTAAATAAAACCGCATTGTAAATGAGTCTGTATAAGAATCAGCCAAACGTGATTCTTTGGAATATTAAACCAGAATCATTCATGTACGTTTAAAGAGGCATCAGAAGATTCATTACCACTCTTTATGATAAATGATGAGAGGGTTAAGGGTTATTTGAATAACGAATAGGGATAATGCCATATCGCATCTAGATGACAACGGTATAAAATTGTTCATACAAATGATTATAAGAAATGAAACATAATAATAAATTTATTCTATACCTTGGCGGCTTTGAGTTGCCTGATAAAAATGCTGCTGCACAACGAGTGTTGGCAAATGCAAAGTTGTTAAGAGAGATGGGCTTTGAAGTATCTTTTATTGGTATTTCAAAAGCCATAGAACAAGCTCCAGCATCTGTCGAAGGCTTTGTGAGCAACCCAATTCCTTATCCTATGAATACAAAACAATGGATTCATCAGATTTGTACTTTTATAGACTTGAAGATTGTCCTTGATAAAAAACCTGATTATGTAATTCTGTACAACTTTCCCGCTATTGCTTCGTTAAAAATTTTACGGGCCTGCCATATGCATGGAATAAAGGTTATTCATGATATTACCGAATGGGAAAGTTCTCACGGATGGTCTCCAACTAATATTATGCGAAAAATTGATATAAACCTTAGGATGAGGTATTGCACTAAGAGGATGGATGGAATAATAGCTATTAGTAGATATTTATATGACTATTATAAGAGGTACACAAATACGATAATGGTTCCACCGACAATTGATTTGTCTGACGAAAAGTGGAATCGCAATCGAGAATTATCAGTTGGTGATACGATTAAATTAGTTTATGCAGGAAATGCCGGTTTTGGAATCAAGGATCGATTGGATTTGATTATAAAATCCGTTGTGAAATTTCCCAAAATGCAACTTGATGTAATTGGAATGACGAAACAACAATATGTTACAGGTTATGGGAATTTACCTGTAGATTGTAATAATATATTCTTTCATGGTCGGATTTCTCATACAGATGCTGTAAAAGCTGTTCAAGATGCAGATTTTCAATTCATAATCAGGGATAGTAATTTGAAGAATAATGCAGGTTTTCCAACAAAATTTGTAGAGTCTTTTGCTTGTTGTACTCCTGTTATTGTAACATTAACCAGTAATATTGGAGACTACTTGAAAGATGGTGCAAATGGATTTGTTGTCGATAATTATTGTTCAATAGATGATGTACTTGTCAAAATATCAAATTTATCAAAGCGAGATATCATCAATATGAAACAATGTTGTAAGGACTGCCTTTCATTTGATTATCATGAATATAAGACTGCGTTTAAACAAATGTTCATACAACATACATATTAGGAGAATAGGCTGTTATTGCGAAGTAAATTGTATTCAGACGTTTTTTCAGCAGTGCCACCAATTAAAATGCTACTCTGCCATTAGAAGAACAGTTCAATCTACATCTGTCATTGTACAGTTCATGGACAATGACAGGAAGGATTGATTCCAGTACGACGGTAAACAATATGAACTCTCGTTTATTCACATTATCATAGTTAAAGGATACGCTTGATTTTGTTTGAATACTTTCATCTTGTGAGTTGACCGTAGCTTGTAGCATCGAAAAAGATGCCTGATTATTATGTAAGCTATAGCTTCCTCGTCATTGGTTTAAAGCTGTTATTTTTTTACCCTCTCATGATGAAGTAGTAGACTTAGAGACAATAAATGTTATATAGTCTCCTGAAGTCGTTGTAAATTTTTAAGAGACATTCTACTCAAAAGAATGACATCCTTATCATAATATCTATGAGATGAACAAACACGAATTTCCGTTTATTCATGTGCCATTTTACCTTTGTCTGACAGAGATAAATTCAAATTGTAACACCAATAATAACCGCATAATTACCTAATTTTCAATATTTTTCAGAATTTTTATAATACTTTATCGGATACTTGTTGTATAAATGAAGAATATCAGGGATAATAAATCAACCATCACTTATAGAGTATTGCACAAGCTGAAGCTTCTGAATGATGTGCAGAAGCATGGAAACCTAACATTCTTTGGGTTAATTAGTTTTGTCATAGGAACCATTGTAAAGAGGGCTTTGTTTACCTATTCCTATAAAGGATATTTTCTTGAGCCATTGAACAAAAAATTTATACGTCCTGCCATTTGGCGGTTCTGTGGATGCGATTTGGGTAAGAATGTACACATAGGACACATGGTAAGGATGGACTTCGGAAATCCTGAGAGGATACATATTGCTGACAATGTTATTATGAGCAATGGCGTAACCCTACTATGTCACAAACGTGATGTATCGCAATACTACAAGGGTGAATCAGCTTTAACACTACCATTCATATATGATGATGTGTATATTGGAAAAGGATGTCAATTAGGTTTGAATGTAATCATCATGCCTGGAGTTCACATTGGAGAGGGGGCGATTATCGGTACAGGAGCCGTTGTTACTAAAGATGTTCCTGCTTGGAGTATTGCAGTCGGTTTTCCTGCAAAAGTAATCAAGACTATTGAAGAAAGAAGTTGCGACACACTGGAAAATAAGTTAAAATAATAAAGGATATCCAGATAATATAGTATTGCTGTAGAAAATCTTTGCCGTGTAATCAAAAAATAATCCGAAAAGTTTAAATTATGAAAAAGAAAAAAATTCTCTTTTTAGCGAATCATTTCATTACATTATATTCCTTTCGTAAGGAGATGATTAATGAGATGATTAAACAAGGGCATGAGCTCTATCTTTCACTTCCTAAAAGTGAAGAGAATAAATATTTTGAAGAAATAGGATGTCATATTATAGAGACAAAGATTGATCGACGTGGCGTAAACCCAGTGAAAGATCTAAAACTGATACGTTTCTATAAGAAGATGATTCCTGTAGTGAATCCTGATATCATCTTCAGCTATACTATCAAACCAAACATCTACGGCACAATGGCGAGCAATGGTAAGTATCGTCAGGTGTGCAACATAACCGGTACAGGAGCTACTTTTTTGAAACGATCGCTGGTGAGTACTATCTGTGAAATGCTTTATAAAATAAGTATTAAAAAATGTCACAAGGTGTTTTTCCAGAATACAGGTGACAGGGATTTCTTCATCAAGGAAAGACTTGTAAAAGATAACTATGCTATGCTACCCGGTTCGGGCTGTAACCTGCAACAACATACTTGCATGCCCCTTCCTGATGATGATGAGATTAGGTTCATTTTCATAGGTCGTGTAATGAAACTCAAAGGCATTGATCAATATTTGCAAGCGGCTGAGATAATTCGCCAAAAGTATAGGAACACAAAATTTATAATCGCCGGATGGAATGAGCAACCTAAGTACATGAAACTTGTAGAAAATGCACAGAAAGCTGGATGGGTGGAGTATATCGGCTTTCGCAAGGACATCGATAAGTGGATTGAAAAGTGCCACTGCACTATCCTTCCATCACATGGTGGAGAGGGAGTACCTAATGTCTTGCTGGAGTCTGCTGCTAAGGGAAGGATCTGTATTGGTTCAAAAATCAACGGTACGATGGACGTAATTGAGGACGGCAAAACCGGTTATCTGTTTAATACGGGAGATAGTGAAGATTTAGCTCATCAAATAGAGAAGTTTATCTTACTCTCAGCTGAAGAAAAAGCTGCCATGGGCAAGGCTGGAAGAGAGAAAGTAGAACGCGAATTTGATCGTCAGATTGTAGTAAGAGCATACCTAGATGAAGTAGAAAATTGCTAATTATTAAATAGCCAGGCCGTATAAAAGTAAAGCTATTTTTTTCGCAAATCACATCATGATTAAATCTAAATACTAATAATAAAGAAATTGAGATTGTTAAAAACTGTTACAATAATAATCTCATCTCATTAGTTAACTCAATTGCTGGGAATGTAATATAATCTCAAGATTGACGACTAAAATATATTTTAACATCCTAATAAATATAAATCATCTACTTAAATTCTAGTGTACTTCATAACCATGTGAACAACATCATAACAAGATACAAATTACAGAATAAGAAGTAATCAAATTATTACATTCAATACAGATAGACAATAAAATACAAACCTATTATGAATAAATTCCTAACTTACGGAATCATATTGGTGATTCTTTTTGTTTTGGAGCTGATATACTTCAAGATTGCTGACAAGTTCAACATCATAGACAAGCCAAACGAACGGTCGAGCCATTCGTCCATAGTTCTGCGTGGAGGCGGCATAATATTTTTGGTCGGAATATGGATATGGAGCCTGTTTTTCGGCTTCCAGTATCCGTTGTTTCTAATTGCCGTAACTCTAGCTGCCGGCATAAGTTTCATTGATGATATACATTCTCTTCCTGACTCTATACGGCTTGTTGTTCAATTTATCGCCATGGGCCTGCTTATCTGGCAACTTCTGATAATTCCTGGTGATAATCTGATGTTCATAAACAATAACATTTGGCTTAAAATTCTGTTTATTGCCGCAGCACTGGTTGTATGTGTAGGTGCCACCAATATATACAATTTCATGGATGGCATAAACGGCATTACGGCCGGGTATTCATTGGCTGTTCTGGTTCCATTGATATTGTTTAATCTCAAGACCGGATTTGTTGACCAATCGCTGCTGATAGTCACGATGATATCTGTCCTCGTCTTTTCCATATTCAATTTCAGACAGAAAGGGAAAGCCAAATGCTTTGCCGGAGATGTCGGAAGTGTAGGAATCGCGTTCATCCTTCTCTTTGCCATAGGCATGCTCATCGTAAGGACAGGCGATATCACATGGCTTATACTGCTTCTGGTATACGGAATCGACGGATGCATGACGATATGCCACCGCATCATGCTGCACGAAAAGTTAGGGGAAGCGCACCGCAAACATGCCTACCAGCTGATGGCAAATGAACTGAAAATGAGCCATCCGCTTATTTCATGCATATATATGGCAATCCAGCTTGCCATATCGCTCGGTTTCATATATCTGATTCCGGATACACTTTCAGCTCACTGGATATATTTGATTGTCGTATTGATTGTTCTTGCAATTGCATACATTTTATTTATGAAGAAATATTATTATCTCCACGAAAAATATCTAAAAGGATTGGATAATAGTGAATCCGAAATTCTTGCGCTAAAAGACCGAATCAACAGATTTATCGAAGAAGAGTCCCGTTCTATGTCAATGGAAGTAATTACTCCGGAATACATATATAGAATGTGGAGTGGACAAGTGCCACTTGAAGATATCAAGAATGCAATGTGTGAATAGAATAAATAAATCATGATTTATTTATTAGAATTTTTAAATATCAATATTTTGTTCTGACAAAATAATTAAATGTCTTATGAATGAACGTATATTTCTTTGTCTTGCACATATGTCTGGCAATGAGCAGAAATTTGTTAAAGAGGCATTTAATACAAACTGGGTGGTGCCAATAGGTCCCAATGTGGATGCTTTTGAGGCAGACCTTGAGGCTTTTGTAGGAGATGGCAGGAAAGTGGTGGCGTTGGCGTCCGGGACGGCGGCATTGCATCTTGCATTGGTGGCAAGCGGAGTAGGAGAGGGAGATGAGGTCTTGGCACAGACATTTTCATTTTGCGCATCGTCAAATCCGATAAAATATGTAGGAGCGAGACCTGTATTTATAGACAGTGAGAAAGAGACATGGAATATATCACCGGAATTGTTGGAAGAGGCGATAAGGGAAAGGGAGAGGAAGACAGGCAGGAGACCTAAGGCAGCAGTGATAGTGGACATTTATGGCATGCCGGCAAAGATGAAAGAGATAGTGGAGATATGCGACAGATATGGAGTGATAATGATAGAAGATGCGGCAAATGCCATGGGTTCGAGATATGAAGGTCGGATGTGCGGCACCTTCGGGAGATACGGAGTGTTGTCGTTCAACGGGAACAAGATGATAACGACATCGGGAGGAGGAGCGTTGATATGCAGAGACGAAGAGGCGAAGAGAGAGATAATGTTTTATGCCACGCAGGCGAGGGAGGCGTATCCGTATTATCAGCACGAGAAGATAGGATACAACTACCGAATGTCGAATATATGTGCCGGGATAGGGAGGGGACAGATGACGGTAGCGGAAGAGCATATAGAGCATCATAAGAAGGTATGTCGGTTGTACCGGGAGTTGCTTGAGGAAGTGGAAGGGATTAAGTTGCATGAAAATCCTGATGAGAGATATGATAGCAATTATTGGTTGAGTACGATAACGATGGAAGATGGAGTGAGAGTGAAGGGAGAGGAGAGAGCATACGGGGAGAAGGTGGAAGGAGCAGTGGGAGGAGCGGCAGGAGTGGTGCATGAAGGAGGAGGGCTACATACGGAATGTGAGCCAAACAGGAATGTGGAGGCGATGAGGATGGCGTTGGATGAGGCAGGGATAGAGTCGAGGCCGTTGTGGAAGCCAATGCACAGACAACCGGTATATGCCAAGATGCCGTCGTACGTAAACGGAGTGAGTGAGGAGTTGTTCCGCAAAGGGTTGTGTCTGCCGAGCGGACCGTATGTGAGAGAAGAGGATGTGAGATACATAGTGGAAAACATCAAGGCGAATATAATAAGGTAGAAGATAGATAGTATATGATAGAAAGAAGCCGCACCGGCATGGCCATTGTAATCCATGCCGGTGCGGCTGTTTTTTTATGACTTTGACAAAACGTCATCCGTTTTTTAGAAGTTCTTCACATGCAACTGATAGATAACAGCTTACAAAGTGATATTTTCTTAGACTGTCTTAGTCGGGAAAGTTTTTGTCAGTTTGTCTTTGTTATGCTGCCAAGCCGCTCGCCCATCAGCGTATGGTCCCAACCGCCGTTGCTGTTTTCCTCTATATCGAGTTGGAAGTTTGCACCTTCTTGGAATACCAGTACGAAGTCGGAGCCTCCGAAGAGGAAATAACCAAGCATATCGCCTTTTTCCACGCGGTCGCCTACTTTGAGGGTTGGCTCAAAGTTTACCGAGGCCACCTGTGACATGCCAATAGGCATCACTGCTACCAACCCGTATTCGTCGGTCTCCACTATTGCCAAGCCCCTGGTTTCAATGCTTTGCCAGCCAGGTTCTTCGCAATCGACGATATATTGTTGTTTATCGGCATCCCAATGGATATAGCCGCCGAGTGCATCGTCGCCAGGAATAACTTTTAGTTCTTTCAGTATCCCTCCTACAGGAAAGTGGTAGCGGTGATAGTCGAACACATCGAGAAACACATGATAAAAGGTGCCACCTGCAAAAGCATCGGCGTATTCGCTGTCAGGGCCGATAAGTGCGCGTATTGAATTGAACTCACGCGACTTGACAGTCACTTTTCCATTATTTTCTAAATAAGAGTCATTATCTATGTGCCATACGCCTTGCGGAACACCATCGCAAGGGGATACAACTACAGAAGCATCATCAGGCGAAGCGATAGGACGTTTCTCTGGCGATGAGAGGTGGCGGCAGAAAAAGTCGTTGAACGAATTCCAGTTGGCTGAAGGTTCGTAGTCTTCCATCCGAAGTTCCGGTTGAGCCATCACAAGATCGACATATTCTTGACTCCACGATTGCGGAGAAGAAAGGAAGTTGCCCCACGATTTACAGTAGTTTACGAGCCAGCTGCGGTAAGGCTCCACATATTGCACCGAAGCCGTGAAAAGGTTCTGTCCTTGAAGTGATTCCAACTCCATAGTATTGATGAAATAGCAATAGCATAAAGCTTGGTTCATCTTGCCGCCAAGTGTTTGTTGTCCGGCGCAATTTGTCATCACATCCCAAGGCATGGCAGTTTGCGAGAAATCAACGAAGTCGTAAAACTTTTCAAGGCTTTGTGCCGGATTGGTCTCCGGATCAGGATTGATATCCTTGGCTTTGTCAATAGCTTCCTCCAACAACGACTTGAGATTCGAGTTATTATCCACCAAAGACACCAACATCTGGGTTGTCTCATTGTATTTGTTGTTTGCCTGTTCATTCTTCTCCTTGCAGGAAACGAACAAAACTAATGCCGCTGCCACCGACAACAGCAGTAAATGATTAAAAACACATCTTTTCATATAGATCTCTTTACTTGAGTATTAAAAACGCAAAGTTACAAATAAACGTGAAATCAAAGCAACAATGGCAGTATTATTTTTGCAATCGTAATAAATTATGTTGTGAAGAAAAGAGTTCCTTGCGAGTATGTTTTAATATTATGGAATTTAATATATTCGTCTCTTGACTTCGTCAAGGTGTGTCATCCAAATTTAAAATCGAAAGGTTTGATGTCAGGCTTGCGGCATGGCAAACTCTCGTTTTTCAAGGAAGAATGCTACCTTTGTCCGGTGTAATACAAAATGCAAAAATTCATTAATACATCCATTCCAACATAAGCATAACCAATTCCCATCCCAAAGAAAACTTAAGCGCATAAAATTTCCGGCAGGAAAATGCAAGTGTACCTGTATGGTACCAAGTCGCTCGACAATCAGTTATAGTCATTATTTTCTATTTGTATTTTTGTGCCGGATTCCACTGCCACTCATTATTCATCATTGGATTATCGAAAAAATTCGGTAGAGAAACAGACTTCAAGGACAAAATACAAGGGATATCGTTGATATCATAATACATTTACTTTAGCGCAACTAATTGAACGATAAGTACCATTCGCATCTTACAGTTATTGTACACTACAATCACCACCATACAAATTGAACTGCTTATTAAAAAGGATATTTTTGCAAAAACGATGCTAATACCTCGCTATCAACTAATCCAAAACTTTTCGACGAGGATTTCCGGGTGATGCTTTGACGAAGTCAAAACAAAATGCCTGAAATCCAAAGTTTTTTATTATAGCTGTCAAAAAAATAGAAAAACAGAACAACATACTATAAATTATTGTAAATTTGTAGTAAGATTCTTAGAAAATTGATTTTTTGAGAACCGAAAAGAATATTTGTTAAAAAAATAAAAGCAACATGGAAAAGACAACACATTATTCTCCGGTCGAGAAACATTTCCTGGCACAAGAAAAACCTCATCTGTTTACAACGCAAATTCCTTATATCACTGTTGAAAACTTTCCTAAATTAGGACTTTTGACGGCTTTGCGTTTTATTGAATGGGTCTCTGAAAATCCCAATGGAGTCATTAGTTTACCTACAGGAAAAACCCCTGAATATTTTATTACCTGGGTAAAAAATATCATGCAGAATTGGGATACTCCGGAAGGAGAGAAATTTAGAAAGGAAAATGGTCTTACTGTAGAAAAGAAACCGGATTTCTCAAATCTTCGTTTTGTACAGATCGATGAATTTTATCCGATCTCGCCCGAGCAACACAACAGTTTTTACAACTACGACATGAAATTTTACATAGAGGGCTTCGGCTTGGACAAGTCAAAAGGTTTGTTTATCAACTGTGCCGAAATACCTCTTGCCGATGGGAGAAAATTCACAGAAGTTTTTCCTGACGGAAAAGTCGATTTGTCGTTGCGATATCGTGAAACAAAGACAGAGACGGAAAGGATTCAACAGCGCTCGATTTTCATGATAGACAATTGGTGTACAGATTATGAGAATAAAATTCGTGAGATGGGCGGAATAGGCTTCTTCTTGGGAGGCATTGGTCCTGACGGGCATATTGCATTCAATGTGCGTGGCAGTGATCACTATTCTACAACTCGTCTTACCGACACTAATTTCGAGACTCAGGCTGTTGCGGCCGGTGACCTTGGCGGAATCGAGGTGTCGCGTTTCAAACCTGTTATCACGATAGGTTTGGGCACAATAACGTACAACCCTGATGTCGTCGCCATTATTTTTGCTGCCGGTGAAGCAAAGGCCCCTATGATTGCAGATGCATTGGAAAAAGAACCTTCTAATCTTTATCCGGCCTCGTGCCTGGCTAAACTGTCGAATGCTCGTTTCTATCTCACCGCCGGCGCTGCATCTATGCTGAAGGATTCTATATACCATTATTATTTGGATACTCCATGGAATCAAAGTAAAACCGACAGGGCTGTTATAGAATTGTGTAACAAAATCAATACTTTTGGCGATAAATTGCAGATTCAGGATTTACAGAATGATGAATATTGCAAGATGATTCCTGATTTGAATGAAAATACTGTGAAAACTGTTGTCGATTCAGTAATTTCAAAAATAGATAAAGGCACTGCTTCTTTGAAAAATCAGGTCTTCTATCATACCGGTCCTCATCATGATGACATCCTTTTGGGCCTGTTGCCTCATATCCACCGGTTGTCGCGCGAAGAAAGCAATAAATCGCATTTTTCTATCATGACTTCCGGATTCAATGCCGTTACCAATTCGTTTTTAGTAAATGTTTTAAATGATGTCCTTTACTTTTTGGACAGAGGTGAGATTCAGATGGTGAATTATTCGAATTTCTTTACCGAAGGCTATAAACTCAAAAAAGATAAGGATGTTTATCATTATTTGATAAAAATTGCTTCCGGACAAGCTGAAGAGTTGCGGCGTGGATTCTCTCATCGTATAGTCCGTGATTTCGTTGAAATTTGGGGTGTCGGTAGTATTGAGGAACTCCGCTCCAAGATTATTGAAATTCGTCAAATAACTCTCGATAGTTATGATGGAGAGAAGATGCAGCATGATATACAGAAACTTAAAGGAATGATAAGAGAGTTCGAAGAGGAGTTGGTTTGGGCATTCTTTGGTATCACAAGCGATAATGTTCATCATTTGCGCTTAGGCTTCTATAAAGGCGATATCTTCACAGAAAGACCGAATCGTGAGCGTGACGTAATGCCTATCTTAGAGGAACTCCGCAGTATTAAACCTACAATTATATCACTTGCGTTCGACCCCGAAGGTAGCGGCCCCGACACGCATTACAAGGTCTTGCAGGCAATTGCCGAAGCTATTAGAATCTGGAAAGAAGAAACAGACCTCTCGAAGTTGAAAATATGGGGTTACCGCAATGTTTGGTATAAGTTCCTTCCAAGCGAAGCTACGCACATAGTACCTGTGTCACTCAACGCAATTGCCGTAATGAGAAATGCTTTCGAAAGTTGTTATCTTAGTCAGGTAGATGCTTCGTTCCCAAGTTATAAGTTGGATGGCAAGTTCTGCGATTTGGCAAAAAATATTTGGGTCGAACAATTGAAGGATATTCAACTGCTCTTAGGTAAGCCTTATTTCTTCCAGAACGAGAGCCCGAGATTGCGTACAACTCACGGATTGCTCTATTTCAAAGAAATGGACGTGACGGAATTTCTGTCTTTGGCAAGAGAACTGGAGAAATCAATGGTTTTATGAAATAAATAATATATTGTACTCCAAAAATTTCATGTCTTACTTTTTGGAGTACAATTATAAATAAAGTACTTTGTTTTTAGACTGTTCTGATTTATTATGGGATAGCAATAATGGAAGTTATAATTGTGGGGATATAAATTCCCACAATTTTTTTAACAAAAAATGATGATGAAGTTTTTTTATTGTTGTCCGGTAAGAATTGTTCTATGGAATCTATATAAAAGACAATAACATTAGATATCAATTTGTCAAAATATTGTAGAGACGGCATATCATGGTGTCTTTACATTTATAAATATATTGTGTTTATTGATATATGATAAATTATTGATTGTCAACAAAAATGAAAACATTCATTGTTTTGAGATGCAGGCATGTAAGTTTGACTCGAAACATCATAAAGAAACTCAAAAGTTTTGCCGGCACATATAAAAAATAACCGCCCGAATGTTTTCAGGCGGCTGAAAAAGGATTATTTGAAGATTTTATAGTGTGTTTAAATCAATAAAACTTATAGTATTGCCATTGACATTGCATAAGATGTTGTCATAAATACAGGCAGTACCAACTATATCAATTACTGCAATTTCCGTGCCATTTTTGTCTGTAAGGACCATGGAAATGCCTCTTTGGTACATTTTGTATTTGTTGTTTTTAAAAGCTTCAGGATTGACAAGTCCATATTGTATATCTACTTTGTTGTCTTGTTCTATTTTCATGTTGTCTCCCGTAAGATATTTGAAGACATCTTCCGACAACTCTAAAAATTTGGTGTCTTTATATGTCTTGACGATGAGATTGTTGCCAATGAAATAACATCTGTTACCCAAGTCGTTGGGCAGATATCTTTTTTCTTCAGATATTTTGCCGTCTGCAATACTTACGGAACGCATTCTGTCGGTGCAAAACAGTATCAAGTTATCTTCCGTTTTTGCAAAACCGTATATCATGTCGCTTTTGTTCTCGCTCGGGATGAAATAAATTTGATTTCCTGTTGTGATATCGAAGGCGGCAATGAAAGGGCTTCCGTATTGTACCGCTTCGCCGCTTGCCTTATAGGCAAGACCTTTGTTTATCATCAGCAGTTTATCATCATTAATTAGCAGGGAAGAGTTGCTTGTCATGTCGGAAGGGAGTTCGGCGGTCCACAATACAGTACCGTTCATGTCGAAGCAACTGAGTTTGTCGCTGTAGGCATAATAAATCCTGTTGTTGTCAATGAGAACATCGGAAGACAGGTTCGTGATTACCTCCAGGTCGGCACTTGTCACTGCATTGCCGCGTTTCTTGCCGAATATGGAATAGTCGGTGTTTTGTGTCATTGCATCGAAGTCCCAGCCGCTGCCGTCTTTGATATTTATGTAATGCAGTCCTGATACCGGAACCAATAATGTCTCGTTGTCTATGTTGATGTATTTGTCCAAACGGAAATCGTTGTTCATCTTTCTTTTCCATAATGTCTTTCCCGTAGTTAAATCGACTGCTGCAATTACATGGCGTTTGGTATCCCAATAACCTATTGCAATGTTGTTTTCATTGTCAAAATATTCTACTCTTATTTTACTGCTCCATATTTTCTCACCTGTTTTTATATCCAATCTGTAGGATTTGTTATTATTGTAACATATTACTATGTCATTTGACATTTTTACTGAAGGGTTGGAAAACTTGTGGTTGCTTACCCATCGGAACTCTCTATCATTAATGTTAAACATTCCTATATGGCATGTATGCTTGAGCCCGGTTTTCCCAATAGAGCCGTTGTCGAGTTTCAATAAAATGTCGCCGTTTTCAGTGTTGAATTCGGCTTCTTTTATCGTCTCAGCAAATAAATATGCTTCGGCTTTGATATCTTTGTTCGTTACGTAATTCCTTCCTATCGTAATATCTTGTTTATCAATTATTTCAATTTGACATAAAGAAGATAATGTTGATAATACAATCATTAGTAATAAAATGTTCTTTTTCATAATATATATTTAGGTTATGATTATCTTTACAATTAATTAAGCAATAATTGTGCCGTGTTTTTAGAATGATAATATTTATAATATTATAATGATTTACGTTGCCTGGGGTATAATGAGGTCGATTCTAATATTAGTTATTTATACAGTTGATAATGAATGTCTAAATCATATATCAGTAAGGAAAAGCACAATTTGTTTAATGCCCGTAGCACCTGTGATGACTTCGTTGTCAATGGCTCTGCTTCTGTTGGGACCACTTATTATGGTGACATTCGACGGTTTGTTGCCATGATATTTGTTTTTTATAAATAAAGAGGCTTCTTTCATGTTATGCACTATCTGTTGTGGTGTGGCAAAGACAAGCAGGCTGTCAGCCATGGCGTATGACTGCAATGAACCGGCATCGCTGTTCGACAAAACTATACTGCCTGTCTGCGCTATCAGGCATTCACAACTCGTCAGCGAGATGATATTCTCGCCTTTCTTGAACATGTTGACATTGAAATCTATCTCATATTCTTTGAAGATATCTATTATTTTTTGACTTGCAGAATACATTGGACGCCAGTCTTTTTCATGGTATATATGTAAGATATACTGTCTGAACATGTCGAGAGACCTGAGGTATATGAATATTCCCCCATTACTTTTGAATTTCTCGATGAAAGTGAATTCCGGACCATCATCTTTGTTGAAAGGCTTCCATGTGTCGGTTTGCAGGTCTATGTCAGAGAACAGGTTTTCGTCTTTGGTCATGAGTGCAGAACGTACCCTGGAGAGGATTTTCTCCTTGTTCGTGCTGTCGTCAAGTCCGTTGAATAGCTCCTTCTTCACCTTATATAATAATTATGTCGAATAACAGCATTTTTATCTATTATTGGCCATTACTTTGTATCGTCACCGGATTCTTCGGCATGATTTTCTTCATTATTGACCTTGTTCATCTCAGTCTTCTCTTCATTGTCAGACTTTCCGGCATGATTTTCTTTACTATTGGCTTCATTTGTTTCAGTCTCATCTTTTTTCGTTTCAGAATCTTCATCAGTTTTAGTAAAGTTTCTTTCTTCCACAGCCCAAGGACGTTTCCCGAAGATGTTCTCTACGTCTTCACTGAAGATGACTTCTTTATCCAACAGTTTTTCAGCAAGTTGAATCAAGCCTTCTTTATTTTCCGTGAGTATTCTCAATGCCTCGTTGTAAGCGCTTTCCACGAGTTTGCTTATCTCTTCATCAATCACTTCCGCTGTTTTTTCGCTGAAAGGTTTGGTGAGAGAATACTCCTGTTGTCCGGTGGAGTCATAATAGCTCAGGTTGCCGATTTTTTCGTTCAGACCGTAATATGACACCATGGCGTAAGCCTGTTTGGTGACTTTTTCAAGGTCGTTGAGTGCGCCTGTGGAGATATGTCCGAATATCACCTGTTCTGCAGCTCTTCCGCCGAGAGTTGCAATCATCTCATGGTACATCTGTTCTTTTGTGGTGATTTGTCGTTCATCCGGCAGATACCATGCAGCGCCGAGAGCCTTGCCTCGTGGCACTATGGTAACTTTCACCAACGGATGGGCATATTGAAGCATCCAACTCGTTGTGGCGTGACCGGCTTCATGATAGGCGATGACTTTCTTTTCAGAACTCGTAATGACTTTGTTTTTCTTTTCCAAGCCTCCAATAATCCTGTCTATGGCATCGAGGAAGTCTTGTTTCTCAACGGAATCCTTGTTGCGTCGGGCAGCGATGAGTGCGGCCTCGTTGCATACGTTGGCGATGTCGGCGCCTGAGAATCCCGGTGTCTGTTTTGCGAGAAACTCTTTATCAACATCATTGGATAACTTGAGGTTGCGCATGTGAACGGCAAAGATGTCTCTTCTTCCGTTGAGGTCAGGCAGTTCCACATATATTTGTCTGTCGAAACGACCTGCACGCATCAGGGCGCGGTCGAGTATGTCGGCACGGTTGGTGGCTGCCAATACTATGACGCCTGAGTTGGTGCCGAAACCGTCCATCTCGGTGAGCAGTTGGTTTAAGGTACTCTCACGTTCGTCATTGCCGCCGTTGACAGGATTCTTTCCCCTCGCTCTTCCTATAGCGTCTATTTCATCGATAAAAATGATACAAGGAGACTTTTCTTTTGCCTGTTTGAAGAGATCTCTAACCCTTGAAGCACCGACACCGACGAACATCTCTACGAAGTCGGAACCTGATATGCTGAAAAACGGCACATTGGCTTCGCCGGCTACGGATTTGGCCAACAATGTCTTGCCTGTTCCTGGAGGACCGACAAGCAATACCCCTTTCGGTATCTTGCCTCCAAGACGCGTGTATTTCTTCGGATTCTTCAGAAAATCGACTATCTCGACAACCTCTTCTTTGGCTTCTTCAAGTCCGGCGACGTCTTTAAATGTAACCTTGGCATTGCTGCTGTTGTCGTATAACTGAGCCTTGGACTTGCCTATGTTGAATATCTGTCCTCCTCCCATGCCGCCATTGTTTTTGTTCATCATACGCATGATGACGAACCAAAATACCAATATCAGAATGAAAGGGAATACCCATGACATTATCTCGCCGAACCAGTTGTGCCGTTCTACCGAGGTGATATATACGGGATTGCTGAGACCCTCCTGTGCCTTTTCCACATCACGTTCAAAACTCTCTATCGACACTATGCGATAGGTGTAGTTTGGCGACTTTGAGAACTGTTGCGGTTTGGCGTCCGGAAAATGTTTCTTCCTGCCGGTCTCGTTGAGATATATTTCAGCCACCTCGCCATTGACGAGTTCTATTTTGTCAATATCCTGACTTTTCAACATCTCCATCAATTCACCTTTGTTGATGTCTTCTGCCGGGTGTGTTCCTTTGAAAAACAGCGACCCTACAAAGAAAGCTATCAATACTATGTAAATCCAATAGAATCCAATGCCTTTCTTGTTCTTTGGCCGGTTGTTGTTTATCGGGTTGTTTTCCATTTCCTGTAAATAAATGATAAGTTTGTTTTTTTATTCAGCGTATGAGGTCTTTGGTGCATCTGCCCATAATGACTCCAATTGGTAAAATTCGCGTTTTGGCTCTATGAAAATGTGTACTACAATATCGACATAGTCGATCAATATCCATTCTGCGTTTTCAAAACCTTCTATATGATAAGGTTTTACTCTTAATCCGTTTCGTAAATCTTCAACAATATGATCGGCAATGGCTGTCACTTGTGTCTTCGATTGTGCATGACATATAACGAAATAATCTGTTACAGCAGTATGTATGTCTCTTAAATCCAATGAGACGACATCATTTGCCTTACAATTTAACATGGTCTCCACTATCGTCGATAGAACTTGTTCAGTATTGTCCGATTCGTGTCTTATTCTCATACTTTTTTTATGTGTTTTTTATCAACAATAATTATAATGTTCTTGTTTAAATCCTGTTTTAAGGTGTAAACGAAATTTTTTGCAAAGATAATGAATATCTTGCTTTGGATTAACGTCTTTTGTAAAGAAAATTATGCGTATCTTTGTTTTTTCTATGAATGACTGATATTAATAAACAAATTTCATTATGGATACTTGTCAAACTTTAGTAGTTAACGAACAGAAAATATTACGTTTTAAAAGCTTGAAATCGACGAATTTATATTTACAGCAAAAGTTACAGGAAGGAGATGATATTGTAAACCAGGTAGTCATGACTGATTATCAGACTGCCGGCAAAGGACTTGACAACAACAGATGGGAGAGTGAACCGGGTATGAATCTCTTGTTCAGCATGGCATTGGATGTCAGTTTCCTTGAAGCTGAGAATCAGTTCCGGATTTCTCAAGCTGTACCTCTCGGCATAATTAACGTATTGAAAAAATATCTTCCTAAAAATTCTCTTTATGTCAAATGGCCGAATGATGTTTATTATTCCGACAAGAAAATTGTTGGAATGTTGATAAACAATACATTGTCAAATAGAATGATGGATGTCTCCATAGTAGGAATAGGTGTGAACGTAAATCAGGTAAAATTCGGTGATGACTTGCCAAATCCTATTTCCATGAAAATAATAACGGATTATCATTACGACTTGATGCCTCTGCTGGTGGAATTTATCGACAGTATCAGACAATCAGTATCGTTGCTTAAATCGTCTGATGGTGTCAAAATGGTGGAGGAGTCATATATAAGGCATTTGTACCGTTATGGCAAAAAAGCACGTTATCAATATAAAGGTAAGATAATGACGCTTATGATAGTGGGATTCGACAAATTCGGCAGATTGCAATTGCAGGACGAGATGGGTAAGATTATAACATGCGACCTTAAAGAAATAAAATTTCTTATGGGATGAGAATAATGTTCTGTATTAGTGTGAATTTTGAAGAAGATATATTACAAAATGAATATTTTTTCAAATCAATAAACGTCAGTTTTTCATATTGTCATTGGAAAATATGATACCGTCAGTGTTCAATCTTTTTTCTCACTGATTTTTTCCGCCATCATGTTGACCAAATTTTGTAGAGGACGTGATGCCATCATCTGCATCAAAGGGTTAAGGTTTGCATCTATTTCGAACTGACATTCCGAGGTGTTTCCGTCAGGTCTTATGTGAATGTTAAGTGTGAAAGGAAAAGGTGTCTTTCCTTCAGGTACCATCTGCACCAAATTGTTTTCCACTCTGTTGCTTATACGCAAGGCAATATTTCCCATGCCTTTGACGGTGAATGATAAATTGTCGGAGTCGGTATTGATGTTTTCCACTTCCGAAGGCAGATATTTTATGGCATTGTTCAGGTCTTTGCAAATATTGAACAACTCGATTTCGCTGTATGGTGTTTTTTTGTAGTTGCTTTTTATTATCATGATGTATTTTTAGAACTTAAAATACTGTGAATAAGAAACCTCTTCGTGTTTTGTTACGTTATAATTTCAATTTATAAGAATCATTGGTTTATGTTGTTATGTCGGTGTTTCGACAAATAAGAACATTCATTGAGTATGGGCAAGTATAATATCATTACAGTATTACATTCTGGCATCGCTCCATGCCTGTGGGTTTTGTTTCCATTCCATCAATGTGAAAAGATCTTCTTCTCTTACATAGTTTTCCGCTACGGCTTTTTGTATCAGAGTGTCGTAATTTGTAAGAGTCACCAGGTCGCATTTATTCTCTTTGAAACTCTCTGCAGCTACTTCCAAGCAATAGGAAAATATAGCCATCATGCCTTTGACGACGGCGCCTTTCTCGCGTAAGGCACTGACGGCAGCAAGACTTGATTTACCGGTAGATATGAGGTCTTCTACCACTACGACAGAGGAACCTGTTGGCACAATGCCTTCTACCTGATTGTTTAAGCCGTGCGATTTCTTTTCGGAACGTACATAGACAAACGGGACTCCCAATTCCTGTGCCACCAATGCACCTTGCGGTATCCCGCCTGTGGCTACGCCTGCTATGATGTCAGGCTTGCCATACTTTTTCATACATAGCTTGGTGAAAGCTTCACGTATGAATGTCCTGATCTGTGGAAATGACAAGGTAATGCGATTATCGCAATAAATTGGACTTTTTAATCCCGAAGCCCATGTGAAAGGTTGTGCGGGATTCAATTTTATTGCTTTAATTTGCAGCAGGAAATTGGCTAATGCCATCGATGTTTCTTGATCGTTCATATTATGTTTAATTAAATGCGATGCAAATGTACAGACTTTTTTGTAATAATCGATGTTTAACCATCGTAAATTTTTATGATAATTTATTGACATCCGGAATGTCTGAGATGTCTGTTGACAGTAATGCCGTTGATAATCTTGTAGATATATTGAGAAAATGGCTCATCGGCGGTGATGACGAAGACCTTGTTTTGAATAATGTGGATGGCATGGCGGCAGCTGCTGCCATAAAGTCGTTGTTCAGACAGGCTCCTGCAGCCGGAGGTCTTGTGAAATATGGAAACAATATTGTTGCAATAGAAAGAAACGGCAAACCTGACTTCCCCAAAGGTCATATAGAGAAGAATGAAAGTCCTGAGGCTGCAGCACTTCGTGAAGTGGAAGAAGAGACCGGAATGAAAAAACTTTCTATATTACGTGCGCTTCCTTCTACTTGGCATTGCTACTTTTTTGACAATCAGTGGGTGTTGAAAAAAACTTATTGGTATCTTATGAGTTCATCTTTACAGAACGATTTTAAACCTCAACGCGAAGAAGGCATCACCAAGGTGTTTATGATAGACAAAGACAATGTACATGCTTTTTTGAGAGACACATATCCTTCATTGAGTTTTGTTCTTGCAAAAGATATATTGGAGGTGTTGGGAGTGAAATAATGTGTTTGAGAAATTTGTATATTTGCACAAAAATATTATCATGAGAAAAGCTGTTTTTGTCGGCTCTTTTGATCCTATAACAAAAGGACATGAGGACGTTTTGTTGAAGGCAATGCCTTTGTTCGACGAGATTGTCATCGGCATAGGACATAACATCAATAAAAAGAGTTTTTTCCCTTTGGAACAACGTTTGGAGTGGATTGAAAAGGTGTTTTCTAATTGTAAAAATGTCAAAGTTAAGAGTTTTGAAGGTCTTGCCGTGGAGTTTTGTGAGGAGGAAGATGCTCGTTTTATCATCAGAGGTGTACGCAATATAATCGATTTTGAATATGAGAAGGAGATGGCAGAGGCTAACAGAAACTTGTTGCCTGGAGTGGAAACGGTGTTTTTTTATGCTTCTCCTTCATTGAGTTATGTCTCATCGACATTAGTGCGTGACCTGATAAGCCATGGCAAAAATGCCGGTATGTTGGTGCCTGATGCAATAAAAGAGTATTTTATTAACAGATAATTGCCGATATTACATCTTGTCGGTAACAATATTAAAATATTGTCACCGTTCTAATGATATGAAAAAGGTGATATTTTACATATTGTTTCTGATGTCCGCAATGACAGTGTCGGCCCAGAATGTGGTGATAGACGGAAGTACTAACAAAGCCAATGCTTTAGTACGTCTTTTTGTATATGATGATATGTTGTCTTGCGAGATGACTGAGGTATGTTCTACCCGTTCCGATAATAAAGGCAATTTCCGTTTGGAGACCGATCTTCCGGACATAACATTGGCGCGTATAGCTGTCAATCTCGAAAGTGTTGACATGTTGCTTAATACTCGGTCTTCTTATAAAGTGAAAATAGAGATACCGGAAAATAATGAAGATGTGTCGTATTTCGAACGTCAGGAATCTGTCATAACAATGCTCGATGCCGATGATGATGGTTTGTATTATCAGTTTACCATGACGGAGAATATTATCAATGAGTTTATTCTCAACAACTTCAATCAGTTGTACAGAGGAAGACGTGTGGCTTTGCTCGATTCTTTGGATAGTGATATAGAAAGAAAACTCGGAACGGTGAATTTCGACTTTGTCAAGGATTATATAAGATATAAAAAAGGAGTAGTAATGCTTGCTCTTACCGGAGATGGCGGCAAGAAAGTGATGAATGAATATTTCCTTGATAATGATATACTTTATTCTCAACCTGCTTATATGGATCTTTTTAAGGAAACGTTTACCGACTATTTTTTGCAAAGAAAATTCGAGCCGTCGGAGTTTATGTATGCTTTCGCTTCAGGTTATGACAATTTTGTTTCTTACCTTAAAAAAGATGATTTTCTTGCCAATAACGACAGCCTGTTTGAATTGATATTTATCTGGAATCTCAGAAGAATGTACTATGAAAATCCCAATGAGAAAAAAATTGTAAACAGTTATCTCGATATTATGAAGTCGAAGACAATGGTGCCAAGACATAAAACGATAATCAACGATATACAGGCAGGACTCAATCGTTTGGCGTATGACACCGATGCACCTTCTTTTTCTTTGAGAGATGCTGTGGGAGATGTGTTTAAATTGTCAGACCATAAAGACAAAATGATATTGTTGCAGTTTGTGAGTCGTGTTTCGCAAATGTCGGAATATCAATTTGAAAGACTTTCGGAACTTGAATCGAGATGGCAAGATACTGTCGAGGTGGTGACAATAGCAACGAACAATTCTTTCGAAGATTATAAAACTTTGTTTAAAGAAAAAGGTTATAATTGGACACTGTTGAATTTGGGAGATGATATATTGTTGTGGGAGAAATATCAGATAAAGACATGTCCCGAATATGTTATTATCAAGACACAAAATAAAATCGGCATGGCACCGGCGCCGTCTCCAGAGCAATATTTGGAATATCATATAAGAAGAATTTATGGCTATCATTAAAAAAAACAATCCTTTTTAAATAAGATTATGAAAATAATTCATATCTTTGTACGATTTTAATAAAAGACAATTAACCAATATCATATATGGGCTTTTTTACTAAATTATTTGGAAATAAATCTATACGCGACAATAAGGCATTGATGCCGGTTCTGCATAAGACTTTGGATGCTTATGAGAAGATTAAATTGCTTGACAATGATGCCCTTCGCCATAAGACAGTAGAGTTTAAAGAATATATCAATGACAGTATCAGAGAAGAAGATGTCAAAATCAGTGAATTGAAACAAAGAATCGCTGACAATCCTGAGATGGACGTCGAAGAGTTGACTGATATTTATTCTCAGATAGACAAGTTGGAGAAAGTGCAGTTGGATAAGATTGAAGAGGCATTGAATACCTTGTTGCCGGAGGCTTTCTCTGTCATGAAAGAAACGGCACGTCGTTTCAAGGAGAATGATGTCGTTGAGGCTACTGCAACGGAGATGGACCGTAAGCTGGCTACAGTTTATGACCATATCAATATCAGGGACGACAAGGTGTATTATAACAATAGTTGGCTTGCCGGAGGCAATACCATAAAATGGGATATGGTGCATTATGATGTTCAGATCATTGGCGGTGTGGTGCTGCATCAGGGTAAGATAGCTGAGATGGCGACAGGTGAAGGAAAGACCTTGGTGGCGACATTGCCTGTCTATCTCAACGCCTTGGCAGGACGTGGCGTTCATGTGGTTACCGTGAACGACTACCTCGCTAAACGTGACTCGGAATGGATGGGTACCATATATCAATTCCTCGGTCTGTCGGTGGATTGCATAGACAAACATCAACCCAACTCTCCGGAACGTAGGAACGCCTACCTCGCCGATATTACTTACGGCACTAACAATGAATTCGGTTTCGACTACCTGCGTGACAACATGACCGGCAACCCGGATGAACTCGTACAACGTAAACATCATTATGCTATTGTTGACGAGGTGGACTCTGTTCTCATCGACGACGCTCGTACTCCTCTCATCATTTCAGGACCTACACCTCGAGGCGAATACCAGGAGTTCGATACCTTGAAACCGGATGTGGTGAAACTTTATGAGGCTCAGAAACGTCTCGTGACGGCATGTCTTGCGGAAGCGAAAAGATTGCTGACAAATCCGTCAGCGACAGAAGATGAGAAACGCCACGGTGCTGACCAGCTGTTCAGAGCTTACAGAGGCTTGCCTAAGAATAATGCCTTGATAAAATTCTTGAGCGAAGAGGGTATGAAATCTTTGCTCCTTAAGACAGAAGGTTATTATCTGCAGGAACAGCAGAAAAACATGCATATCATTGACGATGAACTCTATTTCGTCATTGATGAGAAACTCAATATTGTGGACCTTACCGAGAAAGGTATTGATGAGTTGACACGCTCTTATAACGATTCATCGTTCTTCATCATTCCCGATGTGGGATCCGAGATTGCCGAACTCGAGAAATCTTCGCTCTCTGATGATGACAAACTAATGAAGAAGTCCGAATTGTTGCGCAACTTCTCGGAGAAATCTGAACGTATCCATACGATACATCAGTTGCTCAAGGCTTATGCCTTGTTCGAAAAGGATGTGGAATATGTCATCATGGATAATAAAATCAAGATCGTTGACGAACAGACGGGCCGTATCATGGAAGGACGTCGTTATTCCGACGGTTTGCATCAGGCTCTCGAGGCAAAAGAGAATGTCAAGGTGGAGGCTGCAACACAGACATACGCCACCATCACATTGCAGAATTACTTCCGTATGTATCATAAACTTGCCGGTATGACAGGTACCGCTGAGACAGAGGCTGGCGAGTTCTGGGATATCTATAAACTCGATGTGGTGGTGATACCTACCAACAAACCTATAGCTCGTATCGACCGGGAAGACTTGATTTATAAAACTAAACGTGAGAAATACAATGCCGTCATCGATACTATTGAAGAGATGGTATCGCAGAAACGCCCTGTCCTTGTGGGTACAACTTCTGTGGAAATATCGGAACTGTTGAGCCGTATGCTGACACGTCGCAATATACCTCATAATGTATTGAATGCCAAACGGCATGACAAGGAGGCTCAAATCGTTAAAGATGCCGGTATGCCTGGTACCGTGACAATAGCGACTAACATGGCTGGTCGTGGTACCGATATCAAACTCGGGCCCGGCGTCAAGGAGGCTGGCGGTCTTGCCATTATTGGTACGGAACGTCATGAGTCGAGACGTGTCGATAGACAGCTCAGAGGTCGTTCCGGTCGTCAAGGTGACCCGGGAAGCTCTCAGTTCTTCGTCTCTCTCGAAGATGATCTCATGCGTATGTTCGGCTCCGAACGTATCGCCCCTATCATGGACAGACTCGGCCTGAAAGAAGGTGAGGTGATACAACATCCCATGATTACCAAACAGATAGAAAAGGCACAAAAGAAAGTCGAGGAGAATAACTTCGGCGTGCGTAAGCATTTGCTCGAATACGACGACGTGATGAACTCTCAGAGAACGGCAATATACGAGAAGAGAAGACATGCCTTGTTCGGAGAACGCCTTTCTATCGATATCAACGATATGATGTATGACCTCGGACAGTCCATAGTGGAGAAACATGTGGAAAGCGGCGATTATGAGTCGTTTAAATTAGACGTTTTTACCAATATGGGTATCAACCCGCCTTTCGATGAAGAAGAATTTAAGAAAGGCAGAGTGGAACAGTTGGCTGATGAGTTGTTCGACAAGGCAATGGAGTCATATAACAACAAGACTCGTGTCATAGGCGAGAAGACTATGCCTATTATTCAGATGACTTACGAGAAACAGCCTCATTTCGAGAGAATACTTATTCCGTTTACCGACGGTAAAAAAGGTATCAATGTCGTTGTCAACATCAAAAAAGCTGTGGAGAACGGTCCGAGAGAGATATCGCTCGCCATAGAGAAAGGTATCACCCTCGCTCTTATAGATGAGTCGTGGAAAGAACATCTTCGCGAGATGGACGACTTGAAACAGTCCGTACAGAATGCCCATTATGAACAAAAAGACCCTCTTTTGATTTATAAACTCGAGTCATACAACCTGTTTAAGGATATGATATTGAAGATTAACAGTGAGGTGATATCGTTCCTGATGCGTGCTGATGTGCCTATGCCCAATATGGATAATATTCGCGAACATAAGGCGATGAGAACAGACCGTTCCAAACTGAAAGAACAGCGTAATGATTTGCTGTCCCAGGCTAACAGCAATACGCAGGAAAGACAGGTTACTCAACCGATACATGTGGAAAAGAAAGTGGGCCGTAACGACCCATGTCCATGCGGAAGCGGTAAGAAATATAAGAATTGTCATGGTAAGGATGCCGGTTGATGACTGACTTCCTGATTTAAAGTCATGTTGTTGACGGCTCTCGCTTTATTGAGTATTTGTCATGAAGGATGTTATACATATTATCAGAATCTTGTCTCTTTCGTCCATACTGATGCTGTCAACATCGACATCATTGTTTGCTCAAAATGACACAGTGGAAAGTCCCGGAAGACCGTTGGTGGGCGTATCTTTAAGTGGAGGAGGTGCCAAGGGTTTTGCACATCTCGGTGCCTTGAAAGTCATTGAAGAGGCAGGGGTCCCCATTGACTTCATTGGAGGAACGAGTATGGGCGCCATAATGGGCGGCCTCTATGCCATAGGTTATAGCGTGGAGGATATCATTGCCATAGTGAGATCGCAAGATTGGAATAAAATTATGGCTGATGAGATACCCCAGTATTATGTTCCGGCAGACAAGAAGTATTTCTATCGTCATTATCTTGCTACTTTCCCTTTGGTAAACAATAAGATACAGATTGAATCCGGGTTATATGAGGGAAATCTTGTAAATATGTTGCTTACAAGATATACTGCACCGGTTTATCATATCAGAGATTATTCCGAATTGAGTATTCCGTTCCTTTGTGTGGCTGCTGATGTCAACAATGCTGAACCTGTTGAGATGACAAGTGGCGTCTTGCATCGTTCCATAAGGGCGAGCATGGCAATACCTTTTTATTTTACTCCCGTCATTATGGATGACAAGGTGCTTTTTGATGGTGGGATGATTAACAATTTCCCGGTTAGAAATCTCAAAAACAAAGGTGCTGATATTGTCATAGGTATTGATTTGAATCAACCGTTTGAGCTCTCGGAAAATCCTTCTCCTATAGATATACTTGACAAAATAATCACTCTGTCTGGCAAACCTGAAAAGGAAAAAGCTGTCGCTGAGTCGGATATTTATATAAATCCAGACTTGCATGGTACAGGAATGATGGATTTTAACAAATATGACTCTATCATAGCCATGGGCGAAAGCGAGACACGCAAATATTTTCCTGTCCTTAAGGCTCTTGCCGACTCTTTGCAGGCCATAGACTCTTTCGATGTGTCGCGTAAAATCGTTAAACCTATGGATTCCATATATATTCATGGAGTCAAAGTGTCTGATCTCGATGATGATAAGGCAGCCTATATTTTGAGTATGTTTAATATGCCTTTCCCTTGTCATGTCTCTTTTGATGAAATAGAAGAACGTCTGCTGAAAATTATTTCAACGGAATACTATTATGATGTGTGGTATGAATTTATTAATGAAGAAGATAAGACCTTTTTAGTGATACATTGCAAGAAAAAACAGAAATGGACGCTTTCAGTGGGTGCTCATTATGACAGCAACTATGGCGTTGGTGTACTGCTGAATCTTACTTTTAGAAACTTCGGCAATTATTTCAAGGGCTCCGATATGATGATTGACATCAATATATCCGGTAATCCATATCTAAGATTAATTCATTTTTATCGTTGTTCCAACAGACTGAAACTGGGTTATGATATTTCTACTATGGGTGTCAGCCTTAATTATTACGAAGGCGACGTGTTCAGTAATTATTATTATTTTCAAAATAATAAAATGAAACTGTTCGGACAGTGGATACCTACCTACAATCAGAGCATTGTTATAGGTATAGGAGGCGAATATATTGGATTTGAGGATTATAAGTACAAATTGGTGAATGATTTTGAGAAATATCCTTCTAATAAATATAATTTTTATGCTAATGCATTCTTGAATTATTCTCTTAACAACCTTGATTCTCCGTCTTTTGAAAAAAAAGGATGGAGGACTAATATCTTGTTGGAATATCTTGTCCCGGGAAGTCTTATTTTGGGTGATGCCGATGCCGAGGATGCTTGTCTTTTGCTTAATGCAAGGGTGGGACGTTCTTTCATGATTAGTGAAAAAAACAGCTTCGAGGTTGCTGCCGTGTTGGCTACGAAGTTCGGTAATGCTACAATGCCGCTTTGTTATGAGTTCTTTGTCGGCGGACAGTCTCGCATGCTTTATCTCGACAATATTATAGCTTTTACCGGTATGCACTTTGTCCAACGTCATGTACAGCATATTTCTTTCACAAGTCTTGACTGGAGATATAATTTTTATAAGATGTTTTACGGGTCTTTGAAATGTGATGTCGGATTTATGTCCGACGAATATGAAAAATGGTTCGACCCTGAGAATATTGTTGTTGGCGTAGGTCTTACTGTTGGCGCAAAAACAATAATAGGACCCGTGGAGTTAAGTCTCATGCGTTCCAATGTCAGTTCAGGTTTCGTGGGTTTTGTTAATGTAGGTTATTATTTTTAAAATATATGATATGAAATACAAGAGAGTTTTATTGAAGTTGAGTGGAGAGGCGCTTATGGGAGAACAACAATACGGCATTGATCCCAAACGTCTCGATGAATATGCGGAGGAGATAGCCGCGGCATCTGCCACTGGGGCGCAGATAGCCATTGTCATTGGGGGTGGCAATATCTTCAGAGGTCTTCAAGGTGCAAGCAAAGGCATGGACAGAATACAAGGCGACTATATGGGTATGTTGGCTACTGTGATAAACAGCATGGCAATACAGTCGGCATTGCAGTCCAAAGGCGTCAGGACTGCGTTGTTGTCAGGCGTCCATATCGACCGTATAGCAGATTCCATGAGTAGTGCCAAAGCTATTGCATTGCTTGATGCCGGCAATGTCGTTGTGATAGGTGGCGGCACCGGCAACCCGTTCTTTACTACCGACACCGCCTCTGCATTGCGCGCCGTCGAGATAAAGGCTGACGTGATTTTGAAAGGTACCCGCGTCGATGGCATCTATACCGCCGACCCGGAGAAATGTTCACACGCCGTGAAATTCGATACCATTACTTACGACGAGGCTTATAACAGAAACCTTAAAGTGATGGACCTTACCGCTTTTACCATGTGTAAGGAAAATGATATGCCCATGATAGTCTTCGATATGAATACCAAAGGCAACCTCATGAGGGTACTTAACGGTGAAAAAATAGGTACCTTGGTGACAAAGTGAGCCTTTTTCATAAAAAATTCTTTATATGTAAACAAAAATATATATCTTTGTCAACATAAAAATGTAGAATATGACAGAAGAATCTCAATTTATTTTGGATGAGACAACAGAGACAATGGGTAATACGATATCCCATTTGGAATCGGAATTTCAGAAGATTAGAGCCGGAAAGGCAAGTCCTATGATGCTTCAGGGCGTTAAGGTGGAATATTATGGTGCAATAGTGCCGATAGAACAGACTTCCAACATAGGCACTCCTGACCCTCGCCAGATTATCGTACAGCCTTTCGATAAAAGCTCTATAGGTGCAGTGGAGAAGGCCATACTTGCTGCTAACTTGGGTTTTAACCCTAAAAACGAAGGCGACTTCCTCCGTATCATAGTGCCTCCTCTTACTGAAGAACGACGCCGTGACCTCGTGAAACGTACCAAGACAGCTTCGGAAGAGGCAAAAGTCGGTATCCGCAATATACGCCGTAATGCCAACGAAGATGCCAAGAAACTGGAGAAAGATGGCGTCTCGGAAGACGAAGTGAAACTTCTTACTGAAAAGATACAGGAACTTACAGATAAATATATCAAGAAAATCGACGAACTTACAGAGTTGAAATCTAAAGATATTCTTACTGTGTGATATTTATCTGTGCCAAAGACATCATTTATCTTTCTTGTTCAAGGAAAATGTATGTCTTTGACGTGTTTCTTTATAAAGGCATGCCGGATTCACCATCTGACATGCCTTTAATGTAGTTGCCGCTTTATGATTATGTTTTTACCGGAGTAAAAAAATTATTCTCGACATTTTACAGAATAAAATATTTGAGCTTTCGATACTGTCCCAAAAAGTGTGTAAAATTCAAAGTTTAATATTTTTGTAGTTAGAAATTTTTAAAAAAACAAAACATGAATTTTACACAGGAGCAAAGATACGAAATTATTGAAAAGATAATCAAAGAAGGAAAAGGAATAGAAGAAATATTGAAAATGAGTCTTGAGATACTGATGAAGGCAGAAAGGGAAGGACATAATGCCACAAGCAAAGACATGAGTAATGGATACAGGTATCGAAAGACGTATGGACGAGGCAGGATGTTGGAGTTGAAAGTTCCACGGACACGAAACGGCAACTTTTATCCTGTAATATTAGGATTACTTAGAGATCAGGAGGAAGAAGCCAAGCAGATAGCATTTAGATTATATGGAGCAGGATTAACGACGGAGCAGGTAGGAGAATTATTCGGAGAAATATATGGGGAGAGTTATAGCAAGAGTCAGGTGAGCCGAATGTTTGAATATGCGAGAGAAGAAGTATCAGCGTGGATGAAAAGAGAGTTGGAAGAGTATTATCCGATAATATACATAGATGCCACATTCATAAACACCAGACGAATAGACAGTGTGAGCAAAGAGGCATATTACAGCATATTGGGAGTAAAACAGGATACGAGCAGAGAAGTATTGAGTGTGGCAAATAATCCGACGGAAAGTTCATCTTTTTGGAGTGACATATTTAATGATTTGAAAAACAGAGGAGTAAAAGAGACAGGGTTGGTGGTGACGGACGGATTGAGAGGTATAGAGAATGTTATAAACAAACATTATAAAGAAGCGGAAATACAGTTATGTACGGTACATTTACAAAGGGAATGTCAAAAATACATCAAACCCAAGCACAAGGCAGAGATGGCAATGGACCTCAAGGAAGTATTCAGCTGCGATGATAAAAAAGATACGAAAGCAGCAGGAATGGAAAGAGTTCTGTAAGAAATGGAAAGAATATTATCCTGTTTTTGGAAATAAGATGAACAATGAGAGGAATGTTTATTATTTCACATATTTGGAATATAATTATAAAATAAGAAGTGATATACACAACCAATTGGATAGAGAGACTAAACAGGGATTATAAAAGGACAACGAAAATGAGAGGTGCGTTACCTAATCCGGAATCAACGATATTGTTGTTGGGACATGTGGCGATGACGAGAAAAAGTTATGAATACAAGATACCATTGTTCAAGATGGAAGATAAGAAATTCAGATGGGAGGAATAAAAAGTTATTGTCAGAGCAGCCCGCTTCGGCAAGCCTTTGCGATCTACTCTGACAATTATTTGACAAATTAAAAAAATGTATATATTTGCAGTCGAAATATGAATCTCAATTACACACTTTTTGAAACACTACCTAAAATCCATGTCGTGTATCGAAAATGTAATTTACAAGACATGGGTAAATGATGTTATTATGTTGATATTCAGGTGTTTGTTATACTATTTCTGCCACTGTGAAGTTACTGCCGCCAATAAATACAACATCATCGGAATCGGCATTGTTGAAAGCCGTGTTGAAAGCCTGTCTTACTGATTTGTAAACACTGCCTTTTAGTCCGAAGTGTGATGCTTTTCCTGCAAGTATCTCAGCATCTAAGCCTCGTGGAATATCGGCTTTGCAGAAATAATATTCCGCATAACGGGGCAGGAGATTCAGTATTCCGTCTATATCCTTGTCGTTGACAACGCCGAGAACAAAATGCAGCTTCTTGAATTTCATGTCACTGAGTTGCATTACTATTTCTTTTATGCCGCTTGTATTGTGTCCGGTGTCGGCTATTGTAAGCGGTGTTCGGTTCAGAATCTGCCAACGTCCCATCAGAGAGGTGTTCCGTATCACATATTCAATACCGTCGTATATGTTCTTTTTCTCAATGTTGAATTTGTCTTTCAGCAACTCCAACGCACATACGGCAGTAGTGAGATTCTTTTTCTGGTAATATCCTAATAGAGGAAATTTTACTTCTTCAAGATACAACTCATTGTTTTTCCAGATATCGAAAGCCTGGTAATCTATAGAGTCTATATGTATTTTGTCGCAATCTATTATCTGGTCGGCAAAATATATTGGACTGTGACACTCCTGAGCTTTGGCAATGAAGACTTTCTCTGTTTCTTTTTGTGTCTCTCCAATGACGACAGGTATCCCCGTTTTTATGATTCCTGCCTTTTCTACTGCTATTTTTTCAAGAGTATCACCTAAAAACTGTACATGGTCGTATGAAATGTTGGTGATTATACTTAGTTCGGGAATAATGACATTGGTGGAATCCAGACGTCCGCCCATGCCGACCTCTACTATGGCAATGTCAACTTTGTTTTTGCTGAAATAGTCGAATGCCATGCCTACTGTCATCTCGAAGAATGACAGTTCCATATTTTCGAAGTCGTCTTTGTATTTCTCAATAAAAGATATGACATCGTCTTCAGCAATCATTTCTCCGTTGATGCGTATTCTCTCCCTGAAATCTCGAAGATGAGGAGAAGTATAAAGCCCTGTCTTGTAACCGCATTCCTGAAAAACAGAGGCGAGAGTATGTGATACCGTTCCTTTCCCGTTGGTTCCGGCAACATGTATGCTTTTGAAGTTGTTTTGAGGATTGCCGAGTAAATCGAGAAGTCGAATAGTATTGTCAAGATTGGCCTTATATGCAGCAGAGCCTATTCTCTGGTACATGGGCAACTTGTTGAACATCCAATTTACAGTATCATTGTAGTTCATGATGATTATGGTTTATTGTCGTATGATAAAAGTGTAGGTGATTGTTCCTTTTTGTTCGTCAGGGGCGTTAGGGTCTTCTGTGAATACGGCGTTGAGGGCAGCTTTTAGAGCAGTCTCGCGCAAAGTGGCATTGGTGGTAGTTGTACCCTTGCCGATAGAGACATTTTTTACTATGCCTTTTTTATCGACGATAATATCCACCACTACCACGCCTTCTTCTCTGAAGTCAATATGAGGTGTAGGCAAATGTTTTGCGCCTCTGTTGCCTAATGAGAAAGAAGGACCGCCTCCGCTGCCACCCTGTCCCTCGTATTTCTGTATATTTTCCAAGCCTTCCGGTGTGCCCTGGTCTCCTTCGTTGCCGGTGATGCCTTCCGATGATGACGGCTGGTCGGAGGTAGGAGCCTTGAACAGCGCTCTTTGATTGACTTCAGGTGTGGGTTTCTCTACAGGTTTCTCTTGTTCTTCCTGCTCTTCAACAGGCTTTTCCGCAGTTTTTTCAGGTGTCGGCTTTTCTATGGATGGTGTTTCCTCCATGTCCTGTGTCACTGTCTTTTCTTCCACAGGTTGAGGCTGAACTACAGGTTTGGGCTGTGTTACAGTGGGTTTGGGGTCTTGTTTGATGCCCATGCCTTCATTGTACATTCCAAGGTCAACTTCAACTCCTGCCTCACCGGGTAATGGCAAAGGTGTGGTGAAAGCACAAAGCAACAACACTATCACCGCTGCTACATGAACTAACACCGTTACTGTTAAGGCTATATATTTGCTCTTGTTATCGTCCATATTTATTTCGCTGTCGTTGCCAAAAGCACCTTGTGATTGAGATTGCTCTCATTGTTGATGTCATTGACAGCATCAATGACGTTGACTATATATTGTACCGGGACGCTCTTGTCGGAACGCACTACAACAGTGCCGTCCGATACTCCACCTAATGCCGCTACTATTTCACTTTTGAGGTTTATCTCGTTGACAGGACGTTCTCCTACATAATAATTCATCTTCTCGTTGATATATACCGTCACTGTCTGTTTTGCCATGGTGCGGCTCTTGCTCGATGGCAATAATAACTTGATGGCATTGGGCGCCACTAAGGTAGATGTCAACATAAAGAATATCAATAAAAGAAATACCAAGTCGGACATTGACGACGAGTTGAACTCTACCTTTCTTTGAATTCTTCTTTTTAAAGCCATAATCAGTTAGCAGGTTCGTTTAATACATCCATAAATTCTATGCTCTTTGATTCGAGAAGACTTACTACATTGTCTATCTTGGAAACAAGGAGATTGTAAAATATAAAAGCTATGATACCGACTATCAAACCTCCTACCGTCGTTACCATTGCCTGGTAAATTCCTGTTGACAAAAGTTCTATGTCGATGTTGTTGCCAGCCATGGACATGTCATAAAATGCCCTTATCATGCCTATCACAGTGCCAAGAAATCCCAACATGGGACCGGCTCCGGATATCATGGCTAACAAGGCAACTCCTTTTTCAAGTTTGCTTACTTCTAAGTTGCCTACATTTTCTATGGCAGTTTGTATGTCGTTAAGCGGTTTCCCAATACGTGACAATCCTTTCTCTATCATACGCGAAATGGGGGTGTTGTCGCGTTGACATTCTTTTTTGGCTTCGCTAAGCTGTCCTTGTATCATGTATTCTCTTATGTTGTTCATGAAAGCGTCATTGCTTTTCAATGCTTTATTGATGGTGATAAACCTCTCAATAAAAATATATATGGTTATGACGGAAAAAATGCCCAATACAACCATAATCCAGCCTCCCTGAACTGCTAAATCCCATAATGATAATCTGATCTCTGTAGGTTCACTTACTGCTTCTGCAGCAGTCATTTGAAGAAGAATGCTTAATATTTTCATATATGTTTTGAATTAATTATGCAAAGATAGTGTTTTGTTTTAATAACAAAAATACTATTGAAAAATTATTTCGGAAACCAAATTTTTCCACTCGAACTGTCGCTTTTTGCTCCTGTCACAGAACTCAATATGTTGATTTTGCTTTCTTTTCTTAATAAACCGAGAAAAGCAAATACCAATGCTTCTTTGTAATCGATGATGTTTTCAGCAGGAATGATGACTTCATGCCCGGTGTTCTTTTTGATTCGTTCAACGAGAAATGTGTTTTTTGCACCTCCTCCGCTGATAAGCATCTTGCCTTTGTCACAGCCTTTTGCGGCTTCTCCCGTCTGTATGGCAATATGCTCCACAAATGTCGCAAGTTTGTCTTCCGTACTGATATTATAATCGTTAAATATTGGCAAGGTTACCGATTCGAAAAACTCTCTTCCCAATGATTTGGGATTTTTATTTTTATAATAATCGTTATCGTTCAATGAGTTTAACAGTTCGATATTGATATTGCCTTTTCTTGCCATAAATCCGCATTCATCGTAATTCAATCCTTTTTGTCGAGACAGATAGTTAAGAGCCTGGTTTGCAATACAGATGTCGTATGCTATTCTTATGCCTTCGTTATTGTCATACGATATGTTTGCTATGCCTCCAATGTTGAGACAAAGTGCATATTCTGAAAACAACAATTTGTCACCCATGGGAACTAAAGGTGCGCCTTGTCCGCCTTTCTCAACGTCTTCACTTCTAAAGTCGTTGATGGTGATACAGTTGCATATATCTGCAATAGCCTGACCGCTGCCTATTTGTAAAGTGTATCCTAAATCAGGACGATGAAATATTGTGTGTCCGTGCGATGCTATGATGTCCGGTCTTAAATTGTTACGTTCAATGAAGTGTTTCGTCTCTTCGCCAAGCATGATGCCATATTCTAAATCTGTTTTGGCAAGTCGTTCTTTTCCATAATAAAATCCTTGTGACAAAGTCTCTTTCCATTGTTCATCATAACTGATGTTGTCAAAAGCCTTAATCTCGAAATGCCATCTGTCGTCATGGTAAAAGTCAACATCAACCATGTCGATGCCGTCAAGAGAACTTCCTGACATCAAACCTATAACATTGGTAATCATTATATTAAAGTTGATTCAATACTTTCTCCAATTGTATTCCTCTCGAGCCTTTTATCAATATGTCGAAATCTTTAATCTTGTTGTTTTCAAGATAATGGCAAAGGTCTTCCACGTTGGCAAAGGTTTCGTATTTTGCAGAAGCTGTTCTTTTAAAGGCATTGCCGACAAAAATCACTCTTTTAAAGTGTAGTTCTTCGGTTAGAAATATTATTTTGTTGTGTTCATTGTCAGTCTCTTTACCAAGTTCCAACATGTCTCCGAGAATCAGACAGTTGTTTTTTCCACAGATGTTTCTGAAGTTACGTATGGATTTTTCCATACTCGACGGATTGGCATTGTATGCATCCATGATGATGTTGTTATGTTCTGTCTTGATGATTTGCGACCTGTTGTTGGTAGGAATATATGATTCTATTGCATGAATTATGTCGTTCTCTTCCACATTGAAATATTTTCCTGTTGCAACAGCAGCCATGACATTTTCAAAGTTGTATTCTCCAACTAAGTTGGTTTGTATTGAGTGGTTGTTCCAATTAATGGAGAGACAAGGTGATGCTGTCGATATTTTGGCATGAATATCAGCTTTGTCGTCACTGCCGTAAGTTATTTGTGATATGCCTTGTGCCAAATCGACGAGAATATCGTTGTCTTTGTTGAGGAAAACAAAACCTTTGTTGTCTCTTAGATATCGGTATAACTCGTTTTTGGTGTTTATTACTCCCTGAAATGAGCCGAATCCCTCAAGATGAGCTTTACCTATGTTGGTTATGATTCCATAGTCGGGATGTGCTATCTCACAAAGCCTTTCAATTTCCAAAGGATGATTGGCGCCCATTTCAACGACAGCAATTTCGGTGTAAGGACGAATGTTGAGCAGTGTCAGAGGCACCCCGAGATGATTGTTGAAGTTGCCTTGTGTTGAAGTTACTTTATATTTCATGGATAGTACGGCAGTGATGAGTTCTTTTGTCGTTGTCTTGCCGTTGGTACCGGTTATGGATAAAACTTTAGTTCCAAGAACTTTTCTGTGATGTTCTGCAAGTTGTTGAAGAGTTTTCAGGCTGTCCTCAGTATGGAATATGCGTTCATGTTCCGGAAGTTTCTTACTGTCTGCAATGACACAACCGGCGATACCCTCGTCAGCCACGCTGAGTGCGAAATCATTACCGTCGAAATGTTCTCCTTTCAGAGCGACGAAGATACAGTCTTTGGTTATTTTGCGGCTATCGGTGGTGACGGTGTTGCTTTTGCGATATATTTCATATAGCTTCTCAAAGTCTTTCATATCGATATAAATTAAAAAAGCCGCCAATAAATGACGGCTTTATGTCAGTTTGATATTCTTATTTTGCAATGGAACTGCCTATCATGTTCATTGCACATCTGAACCCCAATGTCGATGAGCTCTTGTCTTCATCCATAAAGCGTCTCACCGAAGGACTTAGGAAATAAGGACCGTCAGCCCAAGAACCTCCTTTGTAAACGCGTGACTTATCTGATATTAACGTCGTTGAACCATAATCATACATCTGTTGTGTATATTCGTCTTGTGGATTTTCGGCGTTGGTCCAGTCGTTCTGAATCGTCGATTTATAGTCACCGTCATTATAGTTGAGGTTATAACTGTCGCGGTAGTTGTCTCTGTTGCCTATTTCTTCAGCGGTGAGAGGAACGTTGACAAAACGACCGAGTGAGTCTATGTCTTTTTTGGTAAACAGGTTGCCACGATAAGGATTGTGGTCTGCAAAGTCTTCAAAAGAAAGCGGACGGTAAACGTCTAACACCCATTCCGATACGTTGCCAGCCATGTTATACAAGCCATAGTCATTTGGCCAATATGATGTCACAGGGGCAGGGAATGCCGCACCGTCGTTAAGGCTTCCGGCAACACCCATATAGTCGCCGTCACCTCTCTTGAAATTGGCTATGAAACTGCCGTAATAATCTTTGGAATCGGTACGGAGCCCATCGGTATTCCAAGGATAGACACGACGTTCTACAATACGTTCCTGTTGTGTGTTGCCTATAAGACCGAGAGCTGCATACTCCCATTCTGCTTCGGTGGGAAGTCTATACTTAGGCAACATGAAGCCGTCTTCCATCTTGACATTTCTGAGACCTGTCTCACTATTGGGGTCGAGGTCTTCAAAACCGTTGGCTATGACACCTGTATATTGTCCTGCAAGATAAGCGTCAGTGCTGAAGTTGGAATCTTTGTTTTGATTGGGGTCGAAGTCCAATATCCCGGCTTCTATGAGAAGGTTCTCATTGACACGGTCGGAACGCCATAAGGCATAATCATTGGCTTGCAACCAGGTGACACCAACAACGGGATAATCGCGGTATGCAGGATGACGGAAATAAATCTCAACCATAGGCTCATTGTATGACAAGGAATTGCGCCATACAAGAGTGTCCGGCAATGCATTTTGCACCATCGCAGGATAATCGCTGCCGTAAATACGGTTTAACCAGTAAATGTATTCGAGATAGTCAAGATTGCTGACTTCTGTCTGATCCATGAAAAATGAAGAAACAGTGACTTGCCTTGGGGAATTGTTCCATTCATAATAAACATTTTCCACTGTGGCACCCATGGTGAAAGTTCCACCTTCTATGGCAATTAAACCGGGACCTGTAATTTGTTCCGGCGAGTCTGTTACATAAAATCCTCCATAGTTGGGATCATTGTAATTCCAACCTGTAGTGCGTGACTTTTGATTTGACGACTTGCATGAAAACAATAAGGCACTGCCACATAATAAAATCGCTAAAATAGTCTTGACTCTGATTTTTTTACGCATTATCTTAAAATGTTTAATTCATTTACTTAACTAAAAATCCTTTTTGATATTGTGTTTAAAAGGATATTTTTTAGTGTCAAAAAACTCTATCCATAATTCGGATGCAATGTTACAACCTTTTTTTGAATTATGGTAATGTTTTTTCAAAAATTTTTTAAATATACACTGTTACAATAAAAATGGTTATATTTGCGTTTTTATTTTCAAAAGAAGAATACATATATGGTTCGATTAAATATACTTTTAAAAACTTTATTTCACTGTTTGTTGCTTTTTCTGCTTTTGTTTCATAATATGGCATTTTCTCAAAATGATGAAACAATAAGTGATGCTATCAGCCATTTAATTCTTGAGGATACTCTTTTTGTAACTCAACAGGAACAACAATTGGTTATTAATAAGGTGGTAAAAGATGCCAATGATGCCAAATATTCAGATAATTCGGTTCTTTCTTCAGGGAAGTGGTATAAAATTGCTTTGGATAAAACCGGTATCTATAAAATTACATATTCCGACTTGGTGTCATGGGGTATCCCCGTTGCTTCTATAAATGCCCGGAATATCAGGATTTATCATAATGGCGGAAGTTTGGTACCTGTCATTAATTCGGAACCTCGTTACGATGACCTTGTCGAGATTCCTGTTTTTGTATCTTCCGGTAATGAGAAGTTTGGAGAGAATGACTATATTCTGTTCTATGCTCGAGGTCCTGTGGTTTGGCAATACGATTCTTCAAACGCTTTTTATGAACATGTCAAGAATCCGTATTCGGAGAACTCTTTTGCTTTCCTTAATTTTGATCTCGGCGAAGGAAAACGTCTGCAATATGCTGAAGAACCGACAGGCTCAACAATACAAAATACTGTTTTTCTTGATGGTAAAGTGGTGGAAGAAGACTTGTATAACCTCAATAATATGGGTAAGACATGGTATTTCGACTTGTTTGATATAGTGCTGTCTCGCAATTATGACTTTTCTTTTCCTGATATCAATACTTCAAAACCATCTAAACTTAGGATGGAAGTGGCTTCACGCAACTTTTCAACTGCTTACTTCTCTTTGAAATATAAAGGAGAACTTATTGATAGACTGAGTTTTAATTCTATCAGTAACAGTAATTATGACTATGCATTGCACAAATCTACAAATGTAATATCTTTTAATGCGGTCAGCTCCGATATTTCTTTGGAATTGACATATTCTCGCACTATGTCGTCATCTACAGGCTGGCTTGATTATATTGAGGTTAATTCATGGCGCAATTTGGTTTTCAGCGGCTCGATGATGTCATTTCGTAACCCGGAATGTAATGACGCATCTTCTGTGTATGAATATGTTATGTCTAATGTTTCCGGTAATGTCCAAGTGTGGGATGTCACTAATCCTGTCGAACCTGTCAGACTGAATGCAGACATACAATCTTCTACTCTTAAGTTTAAAGTCAATGGCGATATTGATAATGAATTTATTGCTTTTAACGGACAGTCGTTTTACGCTCCTAAGTATGTAGGAGAGATTCAAAATCAAAACTTGCATGCCAAAAGAGATATTGATTATCTTATTATTGTTCACCCTGATTTTTATCAACAGGCTCAACGTCTTAAAGAATTGCATGCCCTTATCGACGACCTCGTTATTGATATTGTCACTCCTGATGTTATTTACAATGAGTTTTCATGTGGCGCTCTCGATATCGCGGCTATTCGCGATTATATTAAAATGCTGCATGACAGGAGTTCTGCCGGACATAAATTGAAATATGTCTTGCTTTTCGGTGATGCTTCTTACGATTATCGCAACAAAAGCGGTAAGGTTTGTTTCGTTCCTACATACGAGTCTGTTGCTTCTTGTAATATGGCTTCTTCTAAAGTTACAGACGACTTTTTCGTCTGTATCGATGATAATGAAGGCAATATGGAAGACACATCATCAATTTGTGATATAGCCATAGGTCGTATCCCCGTATCTACTTCCGAACAAGCTGAGAAAATGGTAAATAAAATAGAGTCATATATCTCTAAAGGAACGGAAAATATGAGAAACTGGCGCAATATGATGACTCTGATTTGTGATGATGAAGAGAACAGCAATTCATTTTTGACATTGTCGGAAAGAATACAAGATACCGTAAAGGCTTTGGGTGCGGAGATGGTTTTTGACAAGATTTATTTGCCGGCTTATACACAAGTCGCTACTTCCAATGGACAACGTTCTCCTGAGACTAATGAGGCTATCACTAATCGTTTTGAAAGAGGCTCTTTGATAATAAATTATATAGGTCATGGAGGAGAGGTGGGATGGGCTGACGAGAGAATTTTGACTCTCGAAGATATTAATGGATTGCAAAATTATGACATGTTGCCGCTTGTCGTCACTGCTACCTGTGAGTTTTCGCGTTTCGACGACCATACACGTACCTCTGCCGGTGAATACCTGTATCTTAATGAACACGGTGGCGCTATTAGTATGGTGACAACAGCCAGATTGGCGCAGTCTTCTCCAAGCCAGTTGCTCCTCTATAGATTTTATAGAAAACTGTTCGATAGAGAACCGGACGGACAAATGCCACGACTCGGAGATGCTTACCTCGCGGCCAAACAGAATAGTAGTAGCAATACTAAACTTTATGTCTTTTTCGGTGATCCGGCCTTGCACCTCGCTTATCCTGAAAATAATATTGAATTGCTCTCTGTCAACGATATTTCTGTTGAAGATGGAATAGATACTCTGAAAGCTTTGAAACAGGTCAGTATGAAAGGTGCAGTAAAAGATTATTCAGGCAATGTCATGGACGATTTCAATGGTATTGTTTATGTTAGTGTCTATGATAAGGAAAATGAAGTGCAAACTCAAGGGTCAGACAGCCCCCAGACAAGTTTTAAAATAAATAACAGTCTTATTTTCAATGGCAAAACAGAAGTGGTAAATGGTCTGTTTACTGTAAATTTTACTGTTCCCAAAGATATAAATTACAGTTATGGAAAGGGTTTGATAAGTTTTTATGCTACTGACTACTATGAAGATGCAATAGGTATCTCTTCTAATATCATTGTTGGTGGTTATGATAATACTGCAATACCTGATGAGTCCGGTCCTGAAACTCGTATCTTTATTGACGATACTCTCTTTGTAAATGGTATGAAAACTAATGAAAATCCGGTGTTTTATGCTTATATTAAAGACACTAACGGAATAAATACTACAGGCGCCGGCATTGGCCATGATATTACAGTACAACTTACGGGTGCAACTAATAAAACTTATAACCTTAACCAGTATTATGAATATCCTTTGAATACTGATTCTTATGGTAATGTGATTTATAAATTTTATAATCTTAATGAAGGAGTGCATTATTTGAAATTCAGAGTGTGGGACATATACAATAACTCTACAACAAAAGAATTGACATTCAATGTGGTAAAGAGTTCCAATATATCATTGGATAATTTGATGAATTATCCTAATCCTATGAAAACAAGTACTTCTTTTGTTTTTGAACATAACCAGAAAGATAACGAGATAGGAATAGTAATAAGGATTTATAATATAAAAGGACAGTTGGTACGTACCATAAAAGAATCACGTTATGGTTCTACCTTGAGAATAGAACCGATTTATTGGGATGGCTGCTCTGATAATGGAGCGATGTTGCCTTCTGGTATTTATATCTATAATGTTACCGTAACAAATGAACGGCAGGAAACCATGATAGGTTATTCTAAACTTATAATATCGAGATAATGTATTCGTATATATTGATGAAGTTATTTGGAAAATCATATCTGAAATATGACGGCGTATGTCTAATATGCTTGATCGTTATGGCTGTACTGTGTGTTTCCCCTGTGAAAGTTCTTGAAGCTCAATCTTTTAAAAATGAATCTGTGCTGAACAGTGGCTCATGGTATAAGTTGGGCGTGACAAAAGATGGTATTTATCGTATCACTTATGAAGACTTGCTGGATATGGGAATTCAACCTAATACATTGAATCCTAAAAAAATATCCATTTACGGCAATTATCCGGGTATGCTGCCTGAAAATAATTCTGAAGGTTGTTATGACGACTTGTCTGAAATAAGTATTATAGTTAATGGTGAAGATGATGGCTCATTTGATGAAAATGACTGCATATTGTTCTATGGCCAAAACCAAGTGGAGTGGAAATTTGATTACAGCCGTGGAGGTTATTGTCACCAAATTAATTTTTATTCTGATACTACATATTATTTTTTGAATGTCGAGTCTTTGGAAGATGGAAAAAGAATGCCTGTTATATCTCAGGAACAAATACCTGCCGGTAATGTAGTCAATGAGTTTTTAGATTTACGCTATCATGAAAATGAATTGGATAATTATTATAAACAAGGTAGAAGATGGTTTGGAGAATCGGTGTCGGGTGTTGATGGAAAAACCAAGACTTTTGATTTTGTGTTTCGTGATGTTATTGCAGATAGTACTAACTTTGCGAGATTTAATCTCGTTGGCAGTTCTTTAAATGAACGTTTTTATGCAAGAATAAAAATTAATGATAAGGTTGTTTTCGATAGTCTTAGAATAAATCAGAGAGTTGACCATGTTTTTGGTTATGAGGTTGATGTATTTGGAGATTTTACCCTTGATAGTGATACTCTAAGTGTGACATTGGATGTTTTGTCGCAAAGCGATGCCTCTACTGTATATGTGGATTTTTTTACTTTTAATGTATGGAGGAGTCTTCGTTATCATGGCGAACCTGTATTGTTTCCTGTTTATGCAGGACAATTCGCCGATGCTGTCACTTCTGTTTTTGTTGATGATGCTTATGGCGATTTGACTCTTTTTGATGTGTCAAATTCTATGAATCCCAACGTCATGGAATTTTCAATGCTTCCCGGAGGCTTGGAGTTGCGGATGAGTTCTGTTATCGACCGTCGCTTTCTCCTCGTCGATAGTAAGGATTATCTTAATGTCGAATCTGTTATGAAGATTGATAATCAGAATCTTCATTCTATAGATTATGCAGAGATGGTCATTGTGGCGCCAACTGTTTTTATGTCGCAGGCAAGAGAGATAGCAGCAATTCATGAACAATACGACGGTCTCAATTCTGTTGTGGTGGATATCGAAAAAGTATATAATGAATTTTCTACAGGAACTCCGGATGTTTCCGGCTTGCGTAACTTCTTGAAGATGATATATAAAAGAACGGATGCCTTTAAATATCTTCTTCTTTTTGGTCGTGGAAATAGCGATTATAAAAATATCCTCGGTTATGGTGTGAATTTCATTCCGCCATACGAGGCATGGGATACATATAATGAGGTGATATCTTATGTTACTGATGATTATTTTGGAATGTTTGGGGAGAATGAAGGATTGGACTGTGACGGCGACGTGGAGATAGGTATTGGCAGAATACCTGCAGTCGATGTTGAAGATGCCGATGCTGCCGTGAGAAAAATAAAACGTTATATAGAAACTTCAGGTTATGGCAATGAGATGTGGCGAACTTCCATGATGTTTGTCGCAGACGACGGGGCGAGGGATTATGCCCGTACCTGCGACTATATGGAACGTAATATAGATACTTTGTGCCCTGCCATGAATATTGACAAACTTTATGAGGATTCTTATGTGCGTCAAAAAACATCTTCCGGATATATATATCCTGAGGCTACTGCCGACTTGTTGGAAAGTATCGAGAATGGTAAACTTATAATCTCTTATGTGGGGCATGGCGGCGTTAAGGGATTGACAGCCGAACAACTGTTGCTCGATAGCGATATAGTGAAACTGTCCAATTTCGATAAACTTACTTTTATGCACACCGGTACCTGTGAGTTTAGCAAATTCGATGATCCTACATTTATCTCGGCAGGCGAAAAAATGTTTTCTAACCCTAATGGCGGAGCTATAGCTATGTTGACAACAACACGTCCTACCCAAAGTTCCGATAACGGCATCTTGTCTAGAAACTTCTTTACGGTCTTGTTTAAACAAAATGCTATCAGAGATAAGTGCTTCGGTGATTTTGTCCGCGAGACAAAAAAAATATGTAACAGCAGACCTGGTTATCTATGCTATGTGTTGTTGGGCGACCCGGCATTGAAATTTGCTTATCCTTCTCATGATATTGAGATTACTTCGTTTAATGATGCTCCCGTTAACGAGTTGAACGTGGTGAAAGCAATGGAAAATGTTAATATTAAAGGTGTAGTTAATGATTATGACATTCATGATGTGTCGTTTAATGGGTATGTCTATGTCAAGATGTTTGACAATAAATCTAATTATTCAACATTGAATAATGAAGGCTCAGGTTCACATGACTATTCATGTTATAAAGATGTGTTGTTTGAAGGAAAAGCAACAATAATAGATGGGTCTTTCGATATCTCTTTTAACATACCGAGAAGTGTTAATTTTCAAGGTAATAATGCGAGGATAAGCTTTTATGCTGTTGATACCGTGCGGGATGTAATGGCAAATGGTTGTTTTGCAGATTTGTTTGTTGACGGTGTTGCCGACGTAAATATCGATGACTCAGGTCCTGAGATAGAATGTGAGTGGACTGACATGCCTGACTCAGGTGGTACACTGTCGGTCGCTTTTTATGACCCGCAGGGTGTCATGCATTATGATTCTTCTATAGGTAGAGATGTGATTCTTATTCATGAAAGTCCTTCTGAAGTGGTTTATGAAAACCTGAATTCAAATTTTGAGCCGGCTGCTGATGATTTTACAAGAGGTTCTGTAAATAAAACTTTTACTTGCCTTGAAAACGGACTGCATCGTTTTACTGTAAAAGCATGGGATACACATGACAATGTATCTGAAAAGACTATTGAAGTGGTTGTTGATGCAGCCGTCATAAAACCGCGTCTGGCTCGTGTTATCAATACTCCAAATCCTTTTAATGGTGATACTTATTTTGAATTCGATTATAATAAGACAGATGTGTCTTTTGATGTTACTATTGAGATTTTTGATGTTATAGGACGCAAGGTCGCAAAATTAGAATACCCCAACTTGCCTTCAGGCACCAATTCATTGTATTGGGACGGCAATGTTGAGGGAGGTGCTCAGTTGAATACAGGAGTATATGTTTACAGATTTATTTTGAAAGATGTTGAAAACAATGTCTGGATAACAAATCAGCGTATGATGGTGGTGAAATAGATTTTATTTAATATTTTTTATAATAATTGAATAAAAAGTACGTTATTTGCAGAGTATATTATGTACGTTATATTATGAAGAAAAGAAGATTTTTATTTGCTCTCGTTATGTTGCTGACGATGAGTTTCGGCATTAAGGCACAAGAGGTACCTGATGTTTTGGGAAGATTGGATTATAATGTCATCTCTACCGCTGTGCCCTTTATGATGATAGCTCCCGATGCCCGTGCTGCGGGTATGGGTGATTGTGGTGTGTCAACAACTCCTGACGTTTACTCCATGCACTGGAATCCGGCTAAATATGCTTTTATCGAAGATGACTTCTCTGTCGGTCTTGCATATAGCCCTTGGCTTAGACAACTCGTTCCGGATATGAATATTGCTTATCTCGCTATTTCAAAACGTGTCAGTCCTATGTCAACAGTGGCAGCTACAGTACGTTATTTTAGTTTGGGCGATATCAACTTTACTTCAGATAATAATGAAGACCTTGGTACTTATTCTCCTAATGAATGGGCTATTGATGTGGCATATTCCCGTAAACTTGGCAATTATATTTCAGGTGCCGTGTCAGGACGTTTTATTTATTCTAATCTTACTCAAGGTATTATTGATTATACAAAACCTGCTTTTTCCGTTGCTGCCGATATAGGTGTCTATTATAACAGACCTGTATATTGGTTTAACAGTATAGATGCTGAGATATCATGGGGCGTCGCCATTACCAACATTGGCAGTAAGATGACTTATAATTCCGGAAATACTCGTAAGGATTTTATTCCTACTAACTTGCGTTTCGGACCAAGTATTAAACTTGATATCGATGATTATAATTCATTGGCTTTCTCATTGGATATTAACAAACTGTTGGTGCCTACACCTCCTGTTTATCTGAAAACAGCTTCCGGTACGGATTCACTCGATGCTTCAGGCTATCCTATTATATTTGAAGGAATGGATGATAATGTTTCATTGGTACAGGGTATTATTCAGTCATTTTATGATGCTCCGGGCGGATTTTCAGAAGAAATGAAAGAATTCACTTTGAGCGTTGGAGCTGAGTATTGGTATAATAAAGTGTTTACAGTGCGTGCCGGTTTCTTCCATGAGGCTAAAATGAAAGGCGACCGTCGCTATCTTACTTTCGGCGCAGGCTTGCGTTATAATGTTTTTGGTCTTGACGTATCATACCTCGTCCCTGTTAACAATACCGCTACCTCCGGCACTAACCCGTTGGAGAGTACTCTGCGCTTCGATTTGATATTCTGTATAGATAAATGGGGTAGTAATACTAAACTTGAAAGAACGCCATCTTCGAATTAATAATGATATAAAAAGGTGTTAATGAAGAGGTGTGACAATTCAAAATCGTCACACCTCTTTTTTTCGGATGTGAATTGTTGTATTGTTGTGTCGAGCACTATTGTATGATGAACTTTTTTGATATTATCTTTCCGTCAGTTTGTCTTGCCAACAAAATGTATATTCCATCTGCCCACTGAGAACAGTCGATTGTGAGGCTGTTGTCGTTTATGGTACAGTGAAATATTGTCTGTCCCATGCTGTTTGTAATCTTAATATCTTCAAAATTGCCTTTAACGGTTATGTTGTTATCTGCCGGATTCGGGAATATGCTCGTATTGTTTGAGTCTTGTATGTCGGAATAAGGGTCTTCCATGACATGGATATAGCTTTCGTGTCTGTAATGGTTTTGTTTTGTGACGGTTACTTTGATGACACTGCCGGCCGGTTGTGCCGTGAATACAACAGTGTTGTAGTCTCCTGTCCCGCGTGCGGTGGCAATGAGATTGCCATCGACGGAAAGGGCAATGCCTGCTTCATGGTCGGCTTTGATAGCAGTAGAATAGACTCCGTATGGGATACTGTCGTTGTGTGACACTGTCAGATATTTGGGCTTCTCGCTGAAAAGTTGAAAATAGGCATCACCGAAATAATGAAATAACTGATATGTTATTCTTTTGAAACTGTGATTATATGGCCACGACGATTGGTTGAGATAATATTTCCCTGCTACATTGGCAAATGCAGGACGTTGAAAATCAGATTGTTCATTACCGTAATCTGGAAGAAAACCGTTCCACAGATTATCATAAAAACCCCAAACGTATGTGTCGTTGACATAGGAATATGATGCCTGGGATGCTCCAATCACTGCTACGGCACCGTGTTCGCTACGCATGAAACGTTCTGCAAAACAGTCATCATCGCCATAACCGAAGCCGAAGTCTCCGGTCATGCAATTGGCTGACATTACAAAAGTAAGTCTCTCGTTGTCGAGTTGACGGATAAGATCGGTGGAATAATATGGCTCGCCCCATGTCTTGAAAGTGCCATGGTCACGGTGTTGAATAATGAAAGTCCCTTCCTGAATGGCGTTGGTAATATCTTGCGATGAACCGTTCCAGTCTTCAAGATGTGCCATGGTTGATGGGATATATCCGCAGCCTTCCGGACCGAAATATTGCACTACCGTTTCAGTATTTTGTCCCGTTGACCATACATCTGAAGGTGTCCCGCTGTGTATGGCATTGATACGTCTCGGATGCTTGCCAATACCACTGAAAAAACCGTTGACTACTTCAGAACATAACTGGAACCACCGCGATTCTTCGTAACCCATGGCAGTGACAGGGCTGTCGTAATATGAGGCATCATCATACGGGTGTCTCTCGTAATTGATAACTTTATATATCATGCCGGCTGCCTCATTGCCGTCGGCAGCCGGCATCCTTGCTACTGCAATTTCCGGAAGTCCGTCGTTGTTGAAGTCGGTAAGTCTGTTGTCAGTAAGATAAGGCTCGTATTGCATGCCTCCCGGATGGTCATCCATGGCAAAAGTAGTGACGCCGATGCCGCTGCCGGCAGGATAATCTCCCAATATAAGCACTGCAGAAGGTACAATATCGTAATTGTCGTATATGTTTTTTAGAAACTGTCGTATGGAATCCGGATGATTACCTATGTCATCTATATTTATGACTTCTGTCGCAATGCCTTGTTCTTCCCTGAAACGTCTCAAAGTGTCTGCATAACTTATCATCTCTTCATCATCAGCAGTAATGATAAGATAATCACAACCTTTTAATAATCCTTTGGCACGAAGATTATTTCTTTTGTCATAATCATATTCATCTATGATATTATAGTTTAAAATCATGTTTTTCAGTATATTGTCCCATTCTCTGCTTCTAAATCTGTCTTCAAGACAATAGTTCTTTCCATTGTTGAAATGTAGTTTTATGCTTATGTCGTGATAAACTTTCAGTTGATGTTTTACAGGATTGTATCTGAATGGCGTCACGCTTAAAAGAATCAAATCCAAACCTCTAATACTTACCGGTTTTGATATTTCCAGTAACTTGTCGGGATAAAAAATATCGTTTTTATATATGGAACTGTCTTTATAAACTGTTATTTCATCTGATTCGGTATCCAATTTCAATGGTGAGGCGGGCAAAATGTCTATATCGGAGAATATAGTACTGTCATTATAATATATCTCAAAATCAAAGTTGCTGCAGTCTTTGGGTATTGTAATATACCGGCTGCTTGCAGGCAAATTGGGTGTTCCTACCTCGCTTGGCAATGTCATGTTATTGATTCCGATTACGTCTCCGTCGCAGCCGTCAATCGACTTCTTGTTGATTCGTACTTCTTTTATGTAATGTCGTATAACTATTTGACGGTCTTTGCTTTCTTCTATGTAAAACCCATCTTTCGGATGATTGTAATACATGACGTTTTGACAATGACATTTATTCGAAAAGATGATAAATGCCACCATCATCAAGACTAAAATGTTGAACTGTCTGAAAAATATTTTTCTCATAGATGCAAATATACGAATAACTTGCTTTAAAATGAGATGTTGTATCGAAATAATGTGGTAAGGAATATGTTAAAATATGTTTTTCTTTATGCTTCGCCTTGACTGGAGATTAAATTGTATGTGATGGAAGAATTATTGGTTTCTGTTTGATGACGTAAAAAAAGAGACAACAACGTTGTCTCTTTTTTTAACCTTAAATAAATCTATAGGTACGGCAATGCCGAATCAATACTCGTCAGATACGGTGAGTTTTTTTCTTCCTTTAGCACGACGTGCCTTTAAAACTTTACGACCGTTGGCTGTTGCCATTCTTTCTCTGAAACCGTGCTTGTTTCTGCGTTTTCTGTTTGAAGGTTGATATGTGCGTTTCATTTTCTTGTGAATTTATTGTCTTTCAAAAACTCCTTTATTCGAGCCGCAAAGATAGTAAATTTTTTGTTTTTTAAAAACTTTTTGAGTAAAAAAACTAAAAATATATAAATTGCTGATTTTTATGTATTTATATCTGTGATAAGATAAAAATGCAACTATATAACTATGTTCGTATCTCTTGTTTTACCCTTATTGTTGACTTGTTTTCAAAGAAAAGTGTAAAAAAAACTTTGTAATTGTCAAGATAATCGAGACAATTACAAAGTCATGAAATTATGAATAAAAATTATTTGTTAGGGATATTCTTTAATGTCTCTGAAAGGAAATCCCAGAATAATGTCACTGTTTCTATTTTAAGAGCTTCGTCTGGAGAGTGCGGAAATACAAGGGTAGGACCGAAGGATATCATGTCCCAGTTCGGGTATTTCGAGCCGAGTATGCCGCATTCCAATCCCGCATGTATCACCATGATTTTAGGCTCTTTGCCGTATTTTTCTTTGTAAACCTTCTGCATGGTCTTGAGAATAGGGGAGTTGATGTTAGGTTGCCAGCCCGGATATTCTCCCGATGATTCTGCTTTTGCACCATGTTCTGTGAGTAACTTGCGTATTTGTGCTGCCAGTTCGTCTTTCTTTGCATCTACAAGACCTCGTTGCAATGAGGCTGTCATGATTTCATTGCCTTCAGTCTTCACTATTGCGAGGTTTGATGAGGTCTCTACAGTGCCTTCAAAATCTTTCGACATTCCTAAAGCACCGTTGGGATATGCAGCTATAGCTTCGATGAGATTCTTTTGTGTATTCATGTCAATGACTTCTTTGGGCATCTCGGCCGGCTCTGCGGTGATGCTCAAGAAAGGCTCGGTATTTGCAAATTGTTCCTTGACAACAGCTTCAAATTCCGGTATATATGCTAAAAATTCATTCTCTTTGTCAGCTGGAATTACGACAGTGGCAAATGACTCACGAGGAATGGCATTGCGCAAGCTGCCTCCGTTGATAGTGGCGAGACGTAATCCGAAGTTTTCGGTACATCTGTATAATAAGGTGTTCATGAATTTGTTGGCATTGCCACGTCCAAGATTGATGTCCATGCCAGAATGCCCGCCTTTAAGTCCTTTCACTATCAGTTGATACGCTTTCAAGCCTTCTCCTACGGCTTCCATGGTAGGGGTGAAGACTCCTACAGTGTCAATGCCTCCTGCACAACCTACATACAACTCGCCTTCAGTCTCGGAATCCATGTTGATGAGGATATCTCCTTTCAACACTCCTGATTCCAATGCGTTGGCTCCTGTCATGCCGGTCTCCTCGTCTATGGTAAACAACGCTTCAATAGGACCGTGTTCCAATGTCTTTGACTCTAAAACTGCCATCGCTGCAGCAGCTCCGACACCGTTGTCGGCTCCTAAGGTGGTGCCTTTTGCCTTTACCCAACCGTCTTCAATGTAAGTCTCTATGGGATCATTCTCGAAGTCGTGCACAGTGTCGGCATTCTTTTGAGGTACCATGTCAAGGTGTGCTTGTAAAATGACTCCCTTACGATCTTCATAACCCGGAGTGGCAGGCTTGCGGATGATGATGTTGCCGACAGCATCAACAATGGTCTCTAATCCTAAACCTTCTCCAAAGGCTTTCATGAATGCAATGACTTTTGCTTCTTTCTTCGAAGGACGCGGAATCTGTGTCAAACTGTAAAAGTTCTTCCATACGCCATTCGGTTCCAAATCTTTAATACTATTCATTTTAACAGATTTTTATTTGTTGTCGTTTTTCTTTCTTTTTTTAACATAAAACGTGATATGTACTTATTTGTTGCGCGTCATCTCTTTTCGTCACGCTTTTACAGAATTTTTTCAGCGTTTTGATATTCCTTAATTATGAAAAGGTATCTTTTCTCAAGAAATATATTACATTTTATGCCATATTTTATAAAATTTTCGCTAAAATAGTCATTATTTTTGAATCTTTACTGTGTTTTAGAAAAATTTTGTCACTTCTTTAATGTTTTTATGATGAAATAAGTATTGTCGTACATTATGTTATATGTTTTTTAAGTGTGAATATGAAATCACATTAAAATAACGTATCTTTGTATCGTGAAATGATGTTTATGCGTATTCTGCAAAAGAAATTTGACAAGATTTGCCGTGAATGTGGATATGTACCTACGGCTCTTGTTACCGGTGCGAGTTCCGGTATTGGTAAGGTTTATGCCGAGACTTTGGCATCGTTGGGCTGTAACTTGATTATTGTGAGTAACCAGCAGAAAGAACTCGATGATGTGGCTGATATTATCAGGGAAAAATATAATGTTGAAGTGTTATCGCTTTTTCAAGACCTTGCCCTTGATACAGCCGCTGATGATGTCTTCTCTTTTTGTCACTCTCATGAAATGACGGTAGATATCCTGATTAATAATGCCGGCATGTTTTTCTTTCATGAGTTGAATAAGGATTATGATGCCCGAATGGAACTTATGTTGAAACTTCATATTGTTACACCCACCCGTCTGTGTCGTCTTTTCGGTGATGATATGCAGAACAGAGGCTTCGGATATATTATCAATATGTCGTCTATGGCGGCTCGTTTGCCATATCCCGGCATTACTATATATTCAGCTACGAAGTCTTATCTTCTTAATTTTGGCAAGGCATATTATTATGAGATGAGAGGTGGCGGGGTGAATGTCACCACAGTATGTCCCGGAGCTGTCGCAACGCCATTGTACCGTTTGAGTCAAAACCTGCTTCGTTTGGGTGTGCGTTTGGGAATAATTGCTACACCGGAATGGCTTGTACATAAGGCTCTTTTAGGTGCTTTCAAAAGAAAACGTGTCGTTCAGCCGGGACTTATGAATGTTTTGCTGCCCCCTTTCCTTTCTTTGATTCCTAAAAAAATCATTTATGCTATATGGAAAAAACTAAGGTGATAATAACAGGTGCTACCGGCGCTATAGGTTCTGCTGTGGCTGATTCTTTGGCATCACGTCATTGTGACCTGGTCCTTGCATGTCGTAATATAAATAAAGGTGAATTATTGCGCTCCTCCTTGTTGTCTCGTTATGATGACATTGACATTAGAGTGATGTATCTCGACCTCTCGTCTCTGAAATCTGTGGCAGATTTTGTCCGAATGATGGAAAAAGAAACAGTCAAACCGGATGCTGTACTTAATAATGCAGGCGTGATGTGTCGTGATTTTTCTCTAACTGAAGACGGTTTGGAAACAACTGTAGGTGTTAATTATGTAGCTACGTTTTTACTTACTTGTCTTTTGATTCCTCACATGTCAGAAGATTTTAATATTGTAAATACTGTATCTCTTACTCGTTATATGGCTGATGTTGATGAGTCGCTGTTTGATTTTAACCCAGATAAATACGGACAGTTGCATGATTATGCCAACTCAAAATATGCACTGTTGCTCTTTACGTTGAAGCTGTCAAAGATGTTGAATCACGGACATGTGAATATGACAGACCCGGGCGTTGTAAATTCTGATATGATAAGGATGAATAGATGGTTCGACCCTTTGGCTGATGTTTTGTTCAGACCATTGTGCAAGAAACCGGAAAAGGCAGCCGTCCCTGCATGTAATGCTCTGTTCTCAAAAAGAAACGGCTTGCTGTACCATGGTGATAAATTTTCAGCGTTGTCTGATAAATATCATAAACATCATTTTATTGATAAGTTGTGGGATATGACAGTACAATTGCTTGCCGAAAAGGGTTTTACCCTGAATATGCTGTAAAAAACAGCTGTTGTGTGATATCTCTCTTAAATGTTAATGTTGATAATTAGATCACTCGCTTTTAGTAAGTGATACAATAATTGTAATTCGATTCATGTTGAGTATATTATAATGTATATGGGTAAAATATGCTGAGTATTTTCCCGTATGGTGACAAAAATTGACAATGTTTTTAAAAATGTCGTATATTTGCCGAAAAATTTTAGTAGTATGGATTTAAGTAAAGTTGTTGCAGTATCCGGTAAACCGGGTTTGTTTTTAATTAAGTCACAAGGTGGAGGTAAGATTATAATAGAGTCATTGCTCGATGGAAAACATTCTCCTGCTTTTGCTAATGATAAAATAAGTTCACTTGAAGAAATAAGCATATTTACCACTGATAACGACAAACCGTTGAAAGAGGTTTTTATGAGTATTCATGAGAAATTAGGCGACAATATTGGCTTCGACCCTAAAAAAGTTTCTCCCGTGGAACTGAAGGAAAAATTTATGCTCGTTCTTCCTGAATATGATGAGGACTCTGTTTATCTTTCCGATATGAAGAAAGTGTTCCAGTGGTATCAGCTTCTTAATGATAAGGGTGTCTTGGATTTTACCATAGAAGAGAAGAAAGAAGAAAAAGATGAGAAAGATAATAAAACTGAAGAATAAATAATGACGTATTACTGTTGATATTCTCGATAGTCGTCGTATTAGAAATACGGTCTCATAATGTGGTGACCTTTCTGAAAACTTTATTATGGAAATATGAAAACAATATCAAAACTTGAAATCATTACTAAAAAATGTTATGGCAATGTGGTGTTTTTTCTGTTGAGAGGAGACGCTCCTTTGCCGGATATTACAGCAGGGCAGTTTGTTCAGATGCGTGTTGAAAATAATCCAAATGTTTATCTTCGTCGTCCCATATCTATTCATGATGTTGACTATCAAAGTAATACTGTTAGCTTTCTGATTCAGGAGATAGGAGAGGGAACATGTTCGTTGGGTGCATTGACAGAAGGTACTGATATAGATGTTGTGTGGCCGCTTGGTAAGGGTTTTACTATTGCAAATAAAGGTGATAAAGTGCTTCTTGTGGGAGGTGGCATTGGCATGGCTCCTTTGTTGTATCTTGGTAAGAAATTGAAAGAAAATGATGTTGAGCCGGTGTTTCTGTTAGGAGGACGTTCTGCAAAAGACCTTGTGAGACTTGAAGAATATAATGGCATAGGTGAGGTGTTCATTACAACGAATGACGGTACTTTCGGTGAGAAAGGTTTTGTTACTCAGCACAGTCTGTGGAATGAAAGTAGTTTCGACAGGTGTTATGTTTGTGGACCTCTCCCGATGATGAAGGCTGTGGCCGGGATGGCAAAGATGAAAAATATTTGGTGCGAGGTGTCTTTGGAAAATATGATGGCTTGCGGCTTGGGTGCTTGTCTGTGTTGCGTCGAGAATACAGTTGACGGTAACGTATGTGTGTGTAAGGAAGGCCCGGTTTTTAATATAAATAAACTGTTATGGTGAACGAGATTATTAAACTTGACGGCTTGACGCTGAAAAATCCGGTGATGACGGCTTCCGGTACTTTCGGTTATGGCTTGGAATATGCTGATTTTATCAATCTTGAAGACCTCGGTGGTATTGTGGTAAAAGGTACTACACTACATCATAGAGAGGGTAATCCTTATCCGCGAATGGCAGAGACACCTTCAGGCATGCTTAATGCCGTGGGACTGCAAAATAAAGGCGTGGACTATTTTGTGCAACATATCTATCCTGCCATAAAAGATATAAAGACTAACATGATAGTCAATGTGTCGGGTTCTACCATTGACGATTATGTGGCAGCGGCGGAAAAGATTAATGAACTCGACAATATCCCGGCTATAGAACTTAATGTCTCCTGTCCCAATGTGAAACAGGGAGGAATGGCATTCGGCATTACTTGTGCCGGCATACAACAGGTGGTGACAGCGGTGAGAAAGGCGTATAAAAAACATCTTATTGTCAAGTTGTCTCCCAATGTCGGCAATATAGCTGAGATTGCCGTGGCAGCCGAGTCTTGTGGCGCTGATTCTCTTTCGCTTATCAATACCTTGCTCGGTATGGCTGTTGATGCGGAGACACGCCGTCCCAAGTTGTCAACGGTGACCGGCGGGCTGTCGGGCGCTTGCGTGAAACCTGTGGCATTGCGTATGGTTTGGCAGGTGTATAAGGCAGTGAAGATTCCCGTCATAGGTCTTGGTGGCATATCATCGGCAACGGACGCCGTGGAGTTTATGCTCGCCGGTGCCTCGGCAATACAAATAGGTACCGCCAATTTCATAGACCCTGGCATTTCTGTAAAAGTGGCTCGCGGCATCGTGGAATATTGTGAACGTCACGGCTTTGCCAATGTCAGCGACCTTACCGGCGCATTACAGCAGTAAGGTGCTAAACGATATTGACTTCCGGCTGTATATCTATGCCGAATTTTTTCTTGACACTGTCTTGTATCTTGCTCATGAGTGCCAGCAATTCTTTGCTGTTGCCCTTGCCGTAATGAACAAGTACGAGAGCTTGCTTGTCCCATACTCCTACATTCCCTTCTCGGTGACCTTTCCAGCCTGCTTTTTCTATGAACCATCCGGTAGGAATCTTGACTCTTCCGTCAGTTTCAGGATATGATGGAATGTCGTGATATTTAAATTTGAGTCTGTCAAAAACTTCTTGTGTTACAATGGCGTTTTGAAAAAAACTGCCGGCACTGCCTATCACACCGACTTCGGGTAATTTATTTGCTCTCGTCTCTTTTATCGCATTTGCAACATCCGATATGCAAGGACTCGTTACCCCTCGCTGCATCAGAAAGTCTTTTATGTTACCATAATCGGTGCGTACTGTGCCACGCTTCTGAAGCATGAAATCTACACTGTATATGAGAAATCTTTTGTATTCTTCCGTCTTGAAAATGCTGTTCCTGTATGAAAAATGACAGTCATTATTGTTGAATGTATATGTCTTGCCGTTATTTATGTCAATGGCATGGACCTGATGTATGCAGTTTTTTACTTCAGCACCATAGCTTCCTATGTTTTGTACAGGCGATGCTCCTACACTTCCCGGTATGTCCGACAGATTCTCCAACCCATAATAACCTTTGGCAACTGTGAGATTTACAAAGTCTTTCCATATTTCACCTCCGCAAACCCTGATTTTGATTTTGTCGGCATCTTCTTCCAATGTTTTAATGCCTTTGTTGTCGAGATGTATTATCACTCCGTCAAAATACTCGTCCTTGAATAAAACATTACTTCCTCCTCCGAGTATAAACTTGCGCGAAGAGCTATATGCTTCATTGTCTATGACTTCCGTTAGTTCTTTCGTGTCGTTTATTCTTAAAAAATATTTCGCTGTGACATTAAAACCGAAAGTGTTGTATTCAAGCAATGAAAAGTCTTTTTCCATCAGTTCTTTTTATTTTCAAAAATATGATATTTTTTGTCATGTTAATATAAAAATATGTAATTTTATCAAACATAATTTGGTTTAATTTGAAACGTGTTATAGTATCGGTAATCAATGACTTGGTGACAGACCAACGTGTCAATAAGTCTTGTTTGACATTAATGAAAACAGGATTTGATGTGCTTCTTGTAGGAAGAAAACAGCGCAAAAGTCCTGCTATGGATGAACGCCCGTACCAATGCTGCCGAATGAAACTACTTTTTGAAAAAGGTCCTTTGTTTTATGCGGAATATAATATAAGATTGTTTTTGTTTCTGCTTTTTCATAAGTCTGATTGCCTTTTGTCAAATGATTTGGACACCTTGCTGCCCAATTTTTGGATTTCTAAATTGAAAAATGTTCCGTTGATTTACGACAGTCATGAGTATTTTACCGAAGTGCCTGAGTTGGTGAATCGTCCCAAAGTACAAAAGGTGTGGCGCACCATAGAAGAATATGTGCTTTTTAAAATGAAGGAGATGATTACCGTTAACGAGTCAATAGCCGATCTTTTCAGAAATAAATATGGTATTGAAGTTTATGTGGTAAGAAATATTCCTATGCGCAAGATGCTGCCGGAGCCTGCCACTCGTGAATCATTGCAACTGCATGATGATAAACATATATTGGTGTTGCAGGGTTCTGGCATCAATATAGAAAGAGGCTCCGAAGAACTCGTAGAGGCAATGGGATATCTCGATGACTGCTTACTTGTAATTATTGGTGGAGGCGATGTTTTGCCATTGTTGAAAGATAAAGTCGCTGATAATCATTGGGAAGACAGAGTGCGTTTCTTCCCGCGTATGAGTTATGCGAAAATGATGTCTATTACTCAACTTGCAGATTTGGCATTTACTCTCGACAAGGATACCAATCTTAATTACAGATACAGTCTCCCTAATAAACTATTTGACTATATCCAGGCCAACGTTCCTGTGATATCTTCCCGTTTGCCTGAAATTGAACGTATTGTCAGAGATTATGACATAGGTACTTTTATTGAAAATCATGAACCTCTAACTATAGCTGAAACAGTGAAATGTGCTTTGTCGGATAAAGAACGTTTGGCTAAATGGAAAAATAATCTTAGATTTGCAGCTGAGAATCTTTGTTGGGAGAATGAAGAGAAGATTTTGATGTCTGTTTATAAGAAATATGTCTGATAATCATTTACATATAGTGTCGTTCGATGTGCCGTATCCTGCCAATTATGGAGGAGTGATAGATGTATTTTATAAAGTGAAGGCTCTGTCGGAACGCGGAGTCAAAGTGCATCTCCATTGTTTTGAATATGGCAGACAACCGGCTGAATGTTTAGAAGATATATGTTATTCGGTGAATTATTATAAAAGAAAAACCAATGCTTCTTTGTTGTTGAGACAACAGCCCTATATCGTATGTTCCCGTCATTCTGATGCTTTGTTGGAGAATTTAAAAAAAGATAACCATAATATCTTGCTCGAGGGATTGCATTCCTGTGATGTCCTTCTTGATGACACTGTCGCTGATCGTAAAATATTTGTCAGGACACATAATGTGGAACATGAGTACTATAGATATCTTGCCAAAACGGAGAAGAATTTTAAAAAGAGAATGTTTTTGTTGTTGGAGGCCGGTAAATTAAGCCGTTTTGAATCGGTGCTTGCCAAAGCAGACGGAATATTGCCTATTTCTCCCAAAGATTATGAACATTTTGCCGAACATTTTGATAAGGTGTCATTGATAACGGCATATAATGCTTTCGATACTGTCGATATTATGAAAGGAAAGGGCGACTTTGTGCTTTATCATGGTAATCTTGAGGTATCGGAGAATTATGATGCTGCTGCATTTCTTGTAGAGGTGTTCAAGAATACCGATATTATTTTGAAAATAGCTGGAAAGAATCCTCCCGAGTTTCTTAAACAAAAGATTGCAGGCATTTCTAACGTGGAACTGATAGAAAGTCCGGACGACGATGCCATGCAGGACCTCATAAGAAATGCTCATGTCAATATTTTGGTGACTGCCCAATCTACAGGATTGAAACTTAAATTATTGAATGCTTTGTTTAATGGCAGATTCTGTGTTGTCAACGACAAAATGGTGGAAGGTCTTGAAACGAATGGATTGTTGTTTCAGGTTGATGATGCGGAGTCATTAAGAGAAACGGTATTCAGGTTGATGCAGCAGACCTTCGATGATGAACAAATTGAACATAGAAAGAAAAAAATGGCAGAATTTTATAACCTTGCCGCTACAACGGACAAATTGTTGCAGTTGTTGTTTTAATCAGTGACTTTGCCATCCGCACAACGAATGATACGTGATGGAAACTTGCGAATCAGATTGTAATTGTGTGTCGCCATGAGTATTGTTTTTCCTTCTTTGTTGATTTTTGTCAATAGCATCATTACATCGTTTGTCGTTTCAGGGTCGAGATTGCCTGTAGGTTCGTCGGCTATTATCACTTCCGGGTCATTGAGTAACGAACGTGCTATGGCAAGACTTTGCTGTTCTCCTCCGGAAAGTCGGTATGGCATGTTCTTTTTCTTGTCGAGCAGTCCGGTAAGTTTGAGCACTTCGTCGATTTTTTTGTCGATGAGTTTGTCGTCAGTCCAGCCTGTGGCTTTTAAAACAAACGACAAATTGTCTTCTACAGACCTGTCGAAAAGCAACTGAAAATCTTGAAAAATAATGCCTATCTTACGCCTTAAAAAGGGAATGTCTTTCTTTTTTATTGCAGTAAGGTCATATCCGGCAATGATGAAAACACCTTTCTTTGCCGGGATATCGGCATATAGGGTCTTTAGTAATGACGATTTGCCACTGCCTGTTCTGCCTATCAGATAAACAAATTCACCTTTATTGATTGTAATATTTATATCGTTGAGTATCAGTTTGTTGCCTTGATATATCGAGGCTTTTTCAATTTTTATTACCGATTCATCAGCCATTATGATAATTTTTTCCAAAGATAAATATTTTTACTGAAACTGACGGGAAATTTTGATGAATTTTGGAATAATAAGAATAACAAAATGTTGTGTAAAAAATATTTTTGTAAATTATTGTAGTGCGTTAAAAAAAACACTAATTTTGCGCCCGATATTTTATTGTTAACAATTAAAAGAAAGAGAGAGTATTTAACATGATTATTATTCCTGTAAAAGAAGGCGAAAGCATTGATCGTGCTCTGAAACGCTACAAGAGAAAGTATGAGAAAACCGGTGTGGTTAAAGAATTGCGTAATCGTCAAAAATTCACGAAACCATCAGTTGTAAAACGTGAACAACGTTTGAAGGCTATCTACGTTCAGCAGTTACGTCAGGCAGAAGAAAACAATTGATTTTTTGTTGCGTTTTTTGCAAGAATATTATCGGAAAAACTTTGTTTCAGTCATGGGACAAAGTTTTTTTTATGTCGATGTAGAGTGAAGTCAAATAAAAATATTGATATTTTAGTGAAAAATTAAGAATATGGTGTTGTATATATGAAAAATAAATTTTATCTTTGACGCTACAAAAGACAAGATATGATAGACCGATTTATTCGATATGTCATTGTGGAGAGGCGATATTCCGGGCATACTGCAGCTGCCTATAAAAGAGATTTGTGCCAATTTCTTCAATACCTTATTAATATATATGCCATAGATGACTTGTGTAATGCAAATACATCTATGGTAAGATCTTATCTGGTTTTTTTGAAAGATAGTGGTATGGAAAATAGAAGCATCAACAGAAAATTGTCGAGTTTAAGGTCGTTCTATAAATATTGTCTTAGAGAAGGCTTGCTGGAAGTGTCTCCTTTGCAGGGAATAAAGTCGCTGAAACAACCGGGAGAGGTGGCGAAATTTGTTTCGGAACGTGAAATGGAAAATGTAAATTTTGAAGAAGGTGATGATTTTAAGGTAAGAAGAAATGAACTCATATTCGAAATGTTGTATCAGACAGGTATGAGACAGGCAGAATTGCGACAACTTAAAGATGATGATATTGATGAATCGAAGAAAAATATAAGAGTCATTGGTAAAAGAAACAAAGAGAGAATAATACCGATAAGTGAAGAACTTTTGTCGATGATAATACGTTATCAAAAGTTGAGAAATGAACAATTTTCTAATGAAAATAACGTTTTATTATTTGTAGATGACAAAGGAAAAATGATGAGCCCGACTTTTGTATATAGGGTAATTAATAGCATTTTGATGGGAGTGACGACAATAGAACAAAAGAGCCCGCATGTGTTGAGGCATACATTTGCAACACACTTGTTGAATGAGGGTGCTGATATCAGAGCGATACAGAAATTGTTGGGACATAGCAGTCTTGGTTCTACACAGATATATACACACAACAGTATAGAAAGATTAAGAGAAGTATATGAGTCGGCACACCCTTTGGGAGAAAAGAATATGAACAGAAGTCATCATAATGATGATTGATAAAATAATAACTCTAAAAATAAGGAGGTTAACATGAAAGTTACAATTAATGCAGTACATTTTAAGGCTGACAAGAAGTTAGAAAATTTCATCACGCAAAAGTTGGAGAAGATAGGTGCGAAGTATGCAGATATCATAGGCTTTGAGGTGACATTGAAATTGGAAAACACTGAAGTTCCGGAGAATAAGATAACGGATATTAGAATAATATTAAAAGGTAACGATTTATATGCGAGCAAGCAGAGTAAAACGTTTGAAGAAGCGACTGATATTGCAATAGATGCATTGAAAAAACAATTGGAGAAATATAAGAATAAAGCGGAAGTGTAATTTATCATATTGATTATCAGTGAAATATAAATTAAATTAAAAAAATAGTAAATTTTTTTGAGAAAACGTTTGTAGATTCAAGAATTATGAGTATTTTTGCAGACCCTTTCAGATGAAGTGAAGGGGTCTGTATTGTTCTTAAACATGATGCCGGTGTAGCTCAGTTGGCCAGAGCACGTGATTTGTAATCTCGGGGTCGGGGGTTCGAATCCCTCCACCGGCTCGTGTAATTTCGTGATAATTAAAATGGGGGAGTCGCATAGTGGCAATTGCAACAGACTGTAAATCTGTCCTCGGATGAGTTCGGTGGTTCGAGTCCACCCTCCCCCACAAAAAAACAAGCGGAAGTAGCTCATTTGGCAGAGCGAAAGCCTTCCAAGCTTTAGGTGGCGGGTTCGAGCCCCGTCTTCCGCTCATAGAATGCCGGCGTAGCTCAGTGGTAGAGCACTTCCTTGGTAAGGAAGGGGTCACGAGTTCAACTCTCGTCGCTGGCTCTGTAGGATTTTAATAGAATATTTAACCTTAAGTAAAATAAGTTATGGCAAAAGAAAAATTTGAAAGATCCAAACCGCACGTCAATATTGGTACTATTGGCCACGTTGACCATGGTAAGACTACTTTAACTGCTGCTATTACCAAACATTTGCAGAATAAAGGTTTGGCAGAGTTCAAATCATTTGATTCAATCGACGCTGCTCCGGAAGAGAAAGAAAGAGGTATTACTATTAATACAGCTCACGTAGAGTATCAGACAGAGAAACGTCACTATGCACACGTTGATTGTCCCGGTCATGCTGACTATGTTAAAAACATGGTTACCGGTGCTGCCCAAATGGACGGCGCAATCATTGTTGTTGCTGCAACAGATGGTCCTATGCCTCAGACACGTGAACATATCCTTCTCGCCCGTCAGGTTGGTGTGCCGAGATTGGTTGTTTTCTTGAATAAAGTTGATTTGGTTGACGACGAAGAGTTGTTGGAACTCGTCGAAATGGAAGTCAGAGATTTGTTGAGCAAATATGAATTCGATGGCGATAATACTCCTATTATCAGAGGTTCAGCACTCGGTGCATTGAATGATGACCCGAAATGGACCCCTTGCATTGATGAGTTGATGGACGCATGCGATACATGGATTCCTGAGCCGGAAAGAGCTATTGATAAACCGTTCTTGATGCCAATAGAAGACGTGTTCTCAATCACAGGTCGTGGTACAGTTGCAACAGGTCGTATCGAGACCGGCGTCATTAAAGTTGGTGACCCTGTTGATATTATCGGTATGGGTGCAGAGAAACTGAAATCAGTAGTTACAGGTGTTGAGATGTTCCGTAAGATTTTGGACGAAGGTGAAGCCGGCGATAACGCAGGTCTCCTCCTCCGTGGTATCGACAAAGACGAAATCCGTCGTGGTATGGTTATAGCAAAACCGGGTTCAATTAAACCTCACAACCACTTCAAAGGTGAAGTCTATGTCCTTTCAAAAGATGAAGGTGGTCGTCATACACCGTTTAGAAACAAATATCGTCCTCAGTTCTATTTCAGAACAACTGATGTCACAGGTGAGATTACTCTTCCTGAAGGAATGGAAATGGTTATGCCTGGCGACCACGTTACAATAGACGTTAAGCTCATCTCCGAGATAGCTATGGATAAAGGTCTCCGTTTCGCTATCCGTGAAGGCGGTCGTACAGTAGGTTCCGGTCAGGTTACTGAAATTATAGACGATTGATATAATAAATAATTAAGGGCGCTTGCTATTCCTCGGAGTAGGGTGCCCTTATTTTACAGGCGTAGCTCAATTGGTAGAGTAGTGGTCTCCAAAACCATTGGTTGAGGGTTCGAGTCCTTCCGCCTGTGCTTTAAAACAGTTCAAACAATATGAAAAAGTTTATAAACTACATCAAAGAATGTTACACCGAGTTGGTTGAAAAAGTTAGCTGGCCGACTTGGAAAGAACTCCAAAGTAGTGCTATCGTCGTATCCATTGCTTCCCTGATAATCGCAATAGTGGTTTATATGATGGATAAGTCTTTTGAAGTTTTGTTGGAGAATTTTTATCGTATTTTCTAACAAAAGTTGTTTGATCTAACTAATCGTCATTCAACTATTTTTTAATACTTATTATGATGAGTGAACAGAACGAAAAGAAATGGTATGTTGTTCGTGCAGTTAGTGGCAAAGAGAAAAAGGTAAAGGAATATCTCGATGCTGAAATTGCACGTCGTGCCGATTTACAAGGTCTGATTTCACAAGTGCTGATTCCAACAGAAAAGGTCTTTTCGGTACGTAACGGTAAGAAAATCAGCAAGGAAAGAAATTATCTTCCCGGCTATGTTCTTATTGAAGCCGTCCTTAATGGTGAGGTCAGTCATGTCATAAAAAATACACCTAATGTTTTGGGATTTCTTGGCACAAAAGGTGAGGCAGACCCGCTACGCCGTGAGGAAGTGAGCAGAATACTCGGAAAAGTTGATGAACTTGCGGAATCAGGCGAGGGAAGCGACCTTACTTTTATAGTCGGAGAAACTGTTGTGGTTAACGACGGACCTTTCAGTAGTTTTAGCGGTATTATAGAAGAGGTTAACGAAGAGAAGAAAAAACTCAAGGTTATGGTGAAAATCTTCGGCCGCAAAACACCTCTTGAACTTAGTTATTTCCAAGTAAAAAGAGAATAGTGAGTGTGATTAATGTTTCATTTAACTTTTTATAAGAATTTAAAATGAAAGAAGTAAGCGGATTAATTAAACTGCAAATCAAAGGAGGAGCCGCTAATCCTTCACCTCCTGTAGGACCTGCTTTGGGTTCTAAGGGAGTGAACATTATGGAGTTTTGTAAACAATTCAATGCTCGTACCCAAGACCAGGCCGGTAAAGTTCTTCCGGTAATTATTACGGTCTATAAGGACAAGTCGTTCGATTTTGTTGTAAAAGCTTCCCCTGTTGCTGTCTCTATACTCGAAGCAGCAAAGATTTCCAAAGGTTCAAAAGAACCCAACCGTTCTAAGGTTGGCTCTTTGACATGGGATACTGTACGTGCTATAGCAGAGAATAAGATGAAAGATATGAACGCTTTCACAATTGAATCTGCAATGAGCATGGTGGCAGGCACTGCTCGTAGTATGGGTGTGAAGATTACAGGCGAATCACCTTTAAAAAAAGACTAAGTCTTAAGCGTTTGTAGAACAAAAAAAGAATTTCAAATGGCAAAAGTATCTAAACAAAGAAAAGAAGCTTTAGCTAAGTTCGACAAAAGCAAGGTTTACTCCTTGAAAGAAGCGATTGATATCGTTAAAGAAATCACTTACACTAAATTCGATGCTTCGGTTGACTTGAACATCCGTTTGGGCGTTGACCCACGTAAAGCCAATCAAATGGTGCGTGGCAGTGTCACTTTGCCTCACGGAACCGGCAAGTCGGTGCGTGTTTTGGTGCTTTGTACACCGGACCGTGCCCAGGAAGCAATAGATGCAGGTGCTGATTACGTCGGATTTGAGGAATATATCCAAAAAATCAAAGACGGCTGGGTCGATGTCGATGTCATAATTACCACGCCTACAGCCATGCCTAAGGTCGGTGCTCTCGGTAGAATACTCGGTCCTCGCGGATTGATGCCTAACCCTAAGACCGGTACAGTGACAATGGAGGTTGGTAAAGCTGTTCAGGAAGTAAAAGCCGGTAAAATCGATTTCAAAGTTGATAAATATGGAATCGTTGACTCACCGGTTGCTAAAGTCAGTTTTAGTGCCGATAAGATTTATGATAACGCAAAGGCTCTTATCCAGACCGTTCTTAAATTGAAACCGGCAGCAGCTAAAGGTACTTATGTAAAGAGTATCTTCATCTCGAGTACAATGAGTCCCGGAGTTGAAGTTGACGTTAAATCAGTAACTATCTAACCTAAAATAAGATTGACATGAGAAGAGAAAATAAAGAGGTTATAATAGATTCTATAACAAACCTGTTGAATACATCTGCTAATCTTTATGTGACAGATTTAGAGGCTCTTAATGCTGAAAAAACATCACAGTTGAGAAGATTGTGCTTCAACAGTCAGGTCAAGCTTGTTGTGGTAAAGAATGCTTTACTGAAAAAAGCTATGGAAAGAACAGGTAAGGATTATGGTGATCTTTATACAGTTCTTAAAGGAACCACCGCTCTTATGTTGTCTGAAAATGGCAACGCACCGGCAAAATTGATAAAGACTTTCCGTAAAAATAATGATCGTCCTATATTAAAAGGTGCTTATATAGAAGAATGTGTTTATCTCGGAGATAATATGCTTGACACATTGGCAAGCATCAAGTCGAAGAATGAATTGATAGCCGATGTTATCGCCTTGTTGCAATCTCCTGTCAAGAATGTTCTTGGCGCTTTGCAATCGGGTGGTCATATACTCAGCGGTGTCGTGAAGACCTTATCCGAAAGACCGGAATAATTAATGAATGTATGTCATTCGCAATAAAAGAAAAAAAGAAAAAATATTGTATAACAAATAAAAACGAAGAAAAATGGCAGATTTAAAAGCTTTTGCTGAACAATTAGTAAACCTTACAGTAAAAGAGGTCAATGAACTCGCAGCAATATTGAAAGAAGAATACGGTATCGAACCAGCAGCAGCAGCAGCAGTAGTAGCAGCTCCGGCAGCAGGTGGTGAAGCAGTAGCAGCAGAAGAAAAAACTTCTTTTGATGTTATCCTCAAATCAGCCGGCGCATCAAAATTGGGCGTTGTGAAATTGGTTAAGGAATTGACCAGTCTCGGTTTGAAAGAAGCTAAGGAATTAGTTGACGCTGCTCCTAAAGCTATCAAAGAAGGTGTAAGCAAAGATGAAGCTAATGCACTTAAAGCTCAGTTAGAAGAAGCTGGTGCAGAAGTCGAAATTAAATAAGGATTTAATATCCTGTAATAAGGGCATAACCACCTCGGCTCCTGTTATGATCAGGTGCTGAGGTTTATGCCTATATTTTTCGTTGTGAAAGACACCTCTATAATTTATAGCTTTTAGAAATCATAAAAAATATAACACTTTGGCAGACAAATCATTAGAACGAATCAGTTTCACGTCTATAAAAAAACCGTTCGAGTATCCGGATTTTCTCGATATTCAACTTAAATCATTTCAGGATTTCTTCCAGTTGGATACTAACCCGGACAATAGAAAAAATGAGGGATTGTTCAAGGTTTTTACAGAAAACTTCCCTATTACAGACGCAAGAAACAACTTTGTACTCGAGTTTCTCGATTACTATATCGATGCACCGCAGTATGAGATAAGCGAATGTATCGAACGTGGCTTGAGTTATTGTGTAAGACTTAAAGCCAAATTGAAACTTTCATGTACCGATGAAGAGCATGAGGACTTCGAAACAATAGTTCAAGATGTATATCTCGGACTGATTCCATATATGACGCCTCAAGGTACTTTCGTCATTAATGGAGCTGAACGCGTGGTGGTGTCACAACTTCATCGTTCTCCGGGCGTTTTCTTCGGGTCAAGTGTTCATACCAACGGAACAACACTGTATTCAGCCCGAATCATACCTTTTAAAGGCTCTTGGATGGAGTTCTCGACAGATATCAGCAACGTCATGTATGCTTATATCGACCGTAAGAAGAAATTGCCAATTACTACATTGTTGCGCGCTATCGGTTATGAAACAGATAAAGACATACTCGATATCTTTAATCTTGCAGAAGAAGTGAAGGTCTCGAGAAATGGTCTCAAGAAAGTGTTGGGTCGTAAATTGGCAGCAAGAGTATTGCGCTCCCGTTTTGAGGACTTCGTTAATGAAGAAACAGGAGAATGCGTCTCCATAGAACGTAATGAGACTTTGATAGAAAGAGGTACAGTACTTGAACCTGAACATATAGATGTTATCCTCAATGCTGGCGTAAAATCTATACTGTTGCATAAAGAACAAGTGAATACCACAGATTTCGCTATAATATTCAATACCTTGCAAAAAGATACCACTAATTCGGAAAAGGAAGCAGTGGAATATATCTATCGCCAATTGCGTAATGCCGAACCACCGGATGAGGAGACCGCACGTGGTATCATAGAAAAACTTTTCTTCTCCGACAAACGTTATGATCTCGGAGAAGTGGGACGCTATAGAATAAACCGTAAACTCGGATTGCAGATTCCGGAAGATGTCAAGGTTTTAACAAAAGAAGATATAATATCTATCATAAAATATTTGATAGATTTATCTAACAGCAAAGCTGAAGTCGATGATATAGACCACCTCAGTAACCGTAGAATCAGAACTGTAGGAGAACAGTTGTATGCACAATTCGGCGTTGGTCTCGCACGTATGGCTCGTACCATACGCGAACGAATGAATGTTCGTGACAATGAAGTATTTACTCCAACAGATCTTATTAATGCCAAGACATTATCATCAGTTATCAACTCGTTCTTCGGTACTAATCAGTTGTCTCAATTCATGGACCAGACGAATCCTTTGTCGGAGGTGACACATAAACGTCGTATTTCTGCTTTGGGACCGGGTGGCCTTTCACGTGACCGTGCCGGCTTCGAGGTGCGTGACGTGCACTATTCTCACTATGGTCGTCTTTGTACCATCGAAACACCTGAAGGTCCTAACATCGGATTGATTTCTTCACTTTGTGTTTTCGCAAAAATAAATAAATTGGGATTCATAGAAACCCCATATCGTGAAGTTAAAAATGGTGTGGTTGACTTCCATAAACCGCCTATTTTCCTTACTGCTGAAGAAGAAGAAGACAAGATCATCGCTCAGGCATGTACAAATATGGATGATGACGGAAAGATAACTGACGAAATGGTGAAAGCTCGTTATATAGCCGACTACCCTATTGTCACTCCTGATGAAGTACATCTTATGGATGTTGCACCAAATCAGATATCGTCAGTGGCGGCATCTCTTATCCCGTTCCTTGAACATGACGACGCCAACCGTGCCTTGATGGGATCTAACATGATGCGTCAGGCTGTGCCTCTTATGAATCCTGAAGCTCCTATTGTAGGAACAGGTATCGAACATTATGTGGCAAGAGATTCACGTATCCTTGTCGAGGCAGAGGGCGATGGAGAGGTGATTTTCGTCGATTCTACAAAGATAACAATAAAATATAATAGAACAGATAAAGAAAGACTCGTCAGTTTTGATGATGACATTAAGACTTACGAACTTATCAAATATGCCAGAACAAATCAGAATACCAGCATCAATCAGAAACCTATTGTTAGAAAGGGAGAACATGTTACCAAGGGTCAGATATTGACAGAAGGTTATGCCACTGCTGACGGTGACCTGGCTCTCGGTCGTAACCTTATGGTAGCTTTCATGCCATGGAAAGGTTATAACTATGAGGATGCTATTGTTATTTCTGAACGCATAGTGAAAGAGGATATCTTTACTTCCATACATATTGAGGAATTTACTCTTGAAGTACGTGACACAAAACGAGGTTTGGAAGAACTTACAAATGATATTCCCAATGTCAGTTTCGAGGCAACAAAAGAACTCGATGAGAACGGTCTTATCAGAGTTGGTGCTTTGGTGAAAGAAGGTGATATCCTTATAGGAAAGATAACGCCAAAGGGAGAAACTGACCCTTCACCTGAAGAGAAATTGCTGCGTGCAATATTCGGTGACAAGGCCGGCGATGTCAAAAATGCATCGCTTAAAGCTGGTCCTTCAATGAAAGGCGTGGTGATAGGAAAACGTTTGTTCTCAAGAGTTGTTAAAGACCGTAAATCAAAGTCTAAAGATAAAGATGTCATAGCAGAACTTGAAAAAGAATGTCAGACACAAGTCGATGAACTTAAATCAATACTCGTTGAGAAATTGTTCTCATTGTTGGATGGTCGCTCATCAATAGGCGTATATAATAACTTTAAGGAAGTTATAATAGCTAAGAAAGTGAAGTTTACCAAGAAAGTGTTGATGAACATTGATTATATGTCTGTCAATTCTTATAAATGGACCTCGGATCCCGAAATCAACGAGATGATAGTGACTATGATTAATAATTATAATGTCAAATACAAGAAGATTTTGGGTGTCTTTAGCCGTAAAAAGAATGTTGCAAGCGTAGGCGATGAGTTGCCGAACGGTATTGTTCAGATGGCAAAGGTATATGTCGCACAAAAACGTAAATTGAATATTGGCGATAAAATGGCCGGCCGTCACGGAAACAAGGGTATTGTATCCAAGATAGTGCGTGAAGAGGATATGCCATTCCTCGAAGATGGAACACCTGTTGATATAGTGTTGAACCCGTTGGGTGTACCTTCACGTATGAATTTGGGACAGATATATGAGACTGTCCTCGGTTGGGCAGGCAAGAAACTCGGTGTGAAGTTTGCAACTCCTATTTTTGACGGTGCTACGTTGGAAGAGATTAATGATTATTTGGTAAAAGCAGGTCTCCCGGAAAACGGAAGAGTACAGTTGTATGACGGAGGTACAGGAGAACCGTTCGATCAGAAGGCTACTGTGGGCTATATCTATATGCTTAAATTGCACCACATGGTGGATGATAAGATGCACGCTCGTTCTATAGGACCTTATTCACTGATTACACAACAACCTTTAGGAGGTAAGGCTCAGTTCGGCGGTCAACGTTTCGGAGAAATGGAGGTTTGGGCTTTGGAGGCTTTTGGCGCAAGTAACATACTCCAGGAAATATTGACGGTGAAGTCTGATGACGTAGTGGGTAGAGCTAAAGCTTACGAAGCTATCGTCAAAGGTGAAAATATGCCTACTCCTGGTATCCCGGAATCATTTAATGTCTTAATCCACGAATTGAGAGGACTCGGACTTGAAGTTACGTTTGAATAATAAAGTTCTATAATATTTTGACCAAATATGGCTTTTAGGAACACAGTAAATAGCAATTTTTCAAAGATTACAATAAGTCTTGCTTCACCTGAGTCTATATTGGAACGCTCATACGGTGAAGTGCTTAAGCCTGAAACAATCAACTATCGTACATATAAACCTGAACGCGATGGATTGTTCTGCGAGAGAATTTTTGGACCGGTAAAGGATTGGGAATGTCATTGCGGTAAATATAAACGTATCCGTTACAAAAATATCGTTTGCGACCGTTGTGGCGTGGAAGTGACTGAGAAAAAGGTAAGACGTGAAAGAACAGGTCACATCAAATTGGTGGTGCCTGTCGCTCATATCTGGTATTTCCGCTCTCTGCCTAATAAAATAGGTGCTTTACTCGGGATACAGACAAAAAAACTTGACAGTATCATCTATTATGAGAGATACGTCGTCATACAACCAGGTATCAAGGAAAAAGATGGTATCAATAAATTGGATTTGTTGTCGGAAGAAGAATATCTCGATATTCTCGAGAATCTTCCTGCTGATAATATGCATTTGCCTGATGATGACCCAAATAAATTTATTGCAAAAATGGGCGCAGATGCCATTTATGACCTTTTGGCACAATTGGATTTGGATAAGGAATCGGCAGAGTTGCGCGATAAGGCAGGAAAAGAGACTTCACAACAGCGTAAGCAAGATGCCTTGAAACGTTTGCAGGTATTTGAGGCATTCCGTGATGCTCAAAAACGTATAGAAAACCGTCCTGAATGGATGATATTGAAAGTCGTACCGGTAATACCACCTGAGTTGAGACCGTTGGTGCCCCTCGATGGTGGCCGCTTCGCTACTTCCGATTTGAATGATCTCTACCGCCGTGTCATCATACGCAATAATCGTTTGAAACGACTTATTGAAATCAAAGCTCCTGATGTTATCATGCGTAATGAGAAACGTATGTTGCAGGAAGCTGTCGATTCATTGTTGGATAACTCTCGTAAATCCAGTGCGGTGAAGACTGAATCCAACCGACCTTTGAAATCACTTAGCGATAGCCTAAAAGGAAAATCAGGACGTTTCCGTCAGAATTTGTTGGGTAAACGTGTTGACTATTCAGGTCGTTCCGTTATTGTCGTAGGTCCGGATCTCAATATGAACGAGTGCGGTCTTCCTAAAGATATGGCAGCCGAGTTGTTTAAACCGTTTATCATACGTAAACTGATAGAAAGAGGTAGAGTTAAAACTGTAAAATCAGCCAAGAAATTAATTGACAAGAAAGAAGCCGATGTATGGGATATCTTAGAGAATATCTTGAAAGGCCACCCCATATTGCTGAATCGTGCTCCTACCTTGCACCGTCTCGGTATTCAGGCTTTCCAACCTAAACTCGTGGAAGGCAAGGCAATACGGTTGCACCCGTTGGTATGTACCGCATTCAACGCCGACTTCGACGGTGACCAGATGGCTGTTCACGTGCCACTCGGCAATGCAGCAGTGTTGGAAGCACAGATTTTAATGCTTGCTTCGCATAATATTCTGAATCCTGCCAATGGTATGCCTATTACAGTGCCTTCACAAGACATGGTATTGGGGTTGTATTATATCACAAAACCGCGTAAAAGTACTCCGGACCACCCGGTGAAAGGTGAAGGAAAACGTTTTTATTCGGCAGAAGAGGTTATTATCGCTTATAATGAGAAAAAAGTCGATATGCACGCCATTATTTACGTTAATGTTACTGTACGTGAAAATGACGAATTTGTCGAGAAAATGGTTGAGACGACGGTGGGACGTGTGTTGTTCAATCAGTTGGTGCCCAAGGGATTCGGTTATATCAACCAATTGTTGAATAAAAAGGCCTTGCGTGATATTATCGGTGAGATGGTGAAACTTCTTGGAACTGCCATCACAACGAAATTCCTAGATGATATCAAGAATATGGGGTATAATATGGCTTTCAAAGGCGGGTTGTCATTCAACCTTGGTGATGTGTTGATTCCTACTGTTAAGGAAGAACTTATCAAACAGGCTAATGAAGAAGTCGCCGGTATTCGTGAAGAATACAATATGGGCTTTATTACAACAAATGAACGTTATAATAAGATTATAGATATTTGGGGACATGTGGTAACCAAACTTACCGAAGAGGTTATGAACCTCCTCCCTAAAGATGACCAGGGATTCAACCCTGTGTTTATGATGCTTGATTCTGGAGCTCGTGGTTCTAAGGAACAGATTCGTCAGTTGTGCGGTATGCGTGGTTTGATGGCAAAACCTCAAAAATCTAATGCTGCCGGTGGCGCTGAGATTATTGAGAACCCTATTCTCTCCAACTTTAAAGAGGGTCTTTCCGTGCTCGAGTACTTCATCTCTACTCACGGTGCCCGTAAGGGGCTTGCTGATACGGCTTTGAAGACGGCTGACGCCGGTTATCTTACACGTCGTCTCGTTGACGTGGCACACGATGTTATTGTCACTGAAAAAGATTGTGGTACATTGAGAGGATTGACAATAAGTGCTTTGCGTAGAGGTGACGAAATAGTTGAATCTTTGTATGACCGTATCTTGGGACGTGTCGCTCTGCATGACATCTTCCATCCGCAGACTGGTGAGTTGTTGATACAGGGAGGCCAGGAAATAACTGAACCTATAGCAGCCAAAATATGCGATTCTCCTATTGAGAGTGTTGAGATTCGTTCAGTGTTGACATGTGAGTCGAAACATGGAGTATGCGCAAATTGTTATGGCCGTAACTTGGCATCCGGCAAACTCGTTCAAAGAGGTGAGGCTGTTGGTGTGATCGCTGCACAGTCAATCGGAGAACCTGGTACTCAGCTTACATTGCGTACTTTCCATCAAGGTGGTACTGCATCAAAGACTATGGACGACTCTTCTATAAAAGCTAAATATAACGGTATCCTTGAGATAGATGAACTTCGTGTTGAGGATTATGTGGATAAAGATGATAGGAAATATCAGGTCGTGATAGGACGTTCAGCTGAGATGAAGATTATCGACCCTACTACAGGTGTCGCTCTTACTACTGCCAACATTCCTTACGGCGCTAAACTTTATATCCCTGCAAATACAGAGGTGAAGGCTGGAGACCTTATCTGCGAATGGGATCCTTATAACGCATTGATATTGTCTGAGTATAATGGTAAAGTTCGTTATGATAATATTGTTGAAGGTGTTACTTTCCGTAATGAGTCTGACGAACAGACAGGTTATAATGAACGTGTTATTATTGAGGCTCGTAGATATTCGAAGAATCCTTCAATCTCCATACTCGATAAGAACGGAGAAGTTATCAAGTCGTACGACTTGCCGGTAGGTGCTCATATTATGGTGGAGGAAGGCGATGTCATTAAAGCTTGCGACATGCTCGTGAAAATACCGCGTGCAATAGGTAAGTTGGGCGATATCACCGGAGGTCTTCCTCGTGTTACTGAGTTGTTCGAGGCACGTAATTCTTCGGAACCTGCTGTGGTATCGGAAATAGATGGAGTGGTGTCGTTCGAGAAGAAATTGAAACGTGGTAACAGAGAGGTTATTATAACTTCAAAGACAGGCGAGAGAAAGAGTTACCTCATACCTACAACAAAACAAATCCTTGCCCAGGAAAACGATTTCGTCAAGGCAGGACAGCCTTTGTCTGACGGCGCTATAACACCGGCGAATATCCTTGCCATAGAAGGCCCTATGAAAGTGCAGGAGTTTATCGTTAATGAGATTCAGGAAGTATATCGTTCACAGGGTGTTACCATTAATGGAAAACATTTTGAGGTCATTGTACGTCAGATGATGCGTAAGGTGGAGATTGCTGACCCAGGTGATACCAGATTCCTTGAAGGAGAATTGGTTAATAAGGTTACTTTCCAGGAATGTAATGACGAGATATTTGGTAAAGTTGTTGTTACAGACGCCGGCGATTCAGAGAATTTATATCCTGGACAACTGATATCTTTTAGAAAATTGCGTGATGAGAATTCTTTGTTGAAACGTAAGGATAAGAAACTTGTGGAGGCACGTGATGCTCGTCCTGCTACTGCAGTACAGGTGCTCCAAGGTATTACCCGTGCTGCTCTTCAAACGGATAGTTTCATATCTGCTGCTTCTTTCCAGGAAACTACCAAGGTGTTGACTCTTGCCGCTATAAATGCCAAGACTGATACCCTTGAAGGTATGAAGGAAAATGTTATAGTAGGACATAAAATACCTGCCGGAACGGGCCTTCGTGAATATGATGACCTCGTTGTCGGTTCTAAGGAGGATTATGAACAATTTACTGAGAAAAAATGACATCAATGTATAGCTGATGTTAAACAGAAGGTTGACTGATTTTTTTAGTCAACCTTTTTTTTATGAAAATAATTGTTATCTTTGTTGAAAATTTTTAATCGTAAGTTATGGATAATAATAAGGAAAAAAATCAAATTGGCATTGAGATAACAGACGAGGTCGCCGGCGGAGTATATTCTAATTTTGCTGTGATAGGACATTCTAATTCGGAATTTGTTGTTGATTTTGCCCAAATAATGCCGGGAACTCCAAAAGCAAGAGTGAAGTCTCGTGTTATATTGTCTCCTCAACATGCTAAACGTTTATTTAAGGCATTGGCGGATAATATAAATAAATATGAGGCTATGTTCGGTCCTATTAAAGACGTAAATGACAGAATGACATTCAACGTTGGTAATGGTACCGCCGGAGAAGCTTAAATTATTATGAAAAGGTTGTTTTGCCTCCTCTTCCTGACAGTGACTCTGACAGCAAGAACGCAAAGTGTTACTGACGCTGACTTCAAGGTTGTCGGTAATAATATAGAGATATATTATGTTCTTGATGCTGTGTCGGATATTGATATTCAATGCTCTACAGATGGAGGCAAGACTTTTGGACCGCCGTTGAAACAGGTGAGCGGCGATGTGGGTGAGAATGTTATGCCAGGGAAAAAAACTGCAGTGTGGCACGTATATGCGGAACGCGACATGTTGTATTCTGACGCTGTGGTTTTTAAGGTGAAAATAAAAGAGGCTAAACGTACTATAGATGTCAACGGCACTTTGATAGAGATGATGAAAGTGATGGGCGGCTCTTTTATGATGGGAGAAAAGCAGAAAAATAACGCTCCTAAGAGTAATATTATGCCTGCACATGAAGTGGTGGTGAGTGATTTCTGTATTGGTAAGACTGAGGTTACAGTACGCATGTTTAAACAGTTTGTAGATGCTACCGATTATAAGACAGATGCGGATAAATATGGCGGCAGCTATGTCTGGGGCAGAGGCTATTGGGAGTTGAAAAAAGGTGTGAACTGGAGATGTGACCAGGATGGTAATGTCTTGAATGAGGCTGACTACGACAGAGCTGTGATACATGTTAGTTGGAATGATGCAGTGGCATATTGTACATGGCTGAAACATGTTACGGGAGAGGATTTTAGATTGCCGACAGAGGCGGAATGGGAATATGCAGCTAAAGGTGGTGAGGATTCTAACAGATATCTTTTCTCAGGTGGCCATGATATTTATGATGTGGCATGGTATTGGTATAATAGTTGTAATGTGGGTCAAGATGATATTGACTATGGCGTGCATCATGTCGCTCAGAAACTGTCAAATGAACTTGGTTTGTTCGACATGACAGGTAATGTGTCTGAATGGTGCGGAGATATTTTTGGGGATTACGAAGGAGGTTCTCAGATCAATCCTACGGGTAAGGAAGAGGGGGCGTTTTTTGCGGTAAGAGGTGGAAGCTGGTATGATAGGGAAGAAAAATGCCGTATCCATTATAGACAGGGTCTTGTCCCTAATACACGGCGTTTTGACATAGGATTTAGATTGGCTTTGTAAGATGCGAAAACATTTGTTGACTATATTGTTGGTATTGATGAGTTCAATGTTGTTTGGACAGATAGTGTCGTTGACTTCGTCTAAACCCGTCAGAATGGTACGTCCTGAATCTGGATATAGTGTTTTCGTAAAGGCTTATGTGGAAAATGCAATTGATGAATGGCAGAGAAAACAGCCGGGAGAATCTAATGCAAGATATAAAAACAGAGTTAGTGAATCTCATAAGCAGGAGATGATAGTCCTTTTGGAGGCTGAGGCATCTGATAAGTATCTGGAAGAAATATCAAGAACTTATGTCCTCGATTTGAATATTGATGGTTATGACAGGAATAATGAACAGATGATTATGTCTGAAAATTATTTTGGACGATTGTCGGTAAAAGTGCCTGTCGTAAAATCTGATTATTTTATCTCTTCATGGTCTGATATAGTGTTGAAACCGGATTATTTTATTTATAAAGATACTCTTGGGTTGGCAAAGGTGGATTTTATGCTGCCTGACGGCTCGAGATTTCAATATATTAATAAGGTGATAATTGACTCTATGTATATGGGAGTACCTTATATGCTATCTCCTGTATATATTTTTGGAGAAAGAGTGCGTAACGGTGTAGATGAGAAAAACCATAGTATAGACAAGGATATTCCGGTGATGGATTCAGTGAATAAGAATACTTGGGTCGTGATAATAGCAAATGAAAATTATAGAAAGGAGCCTAAGGTTAAGTTCGCTAAAAATGATGCCGAAACATTTAAGAATTATTGTATAAAAACTTTGTGTGTCCCGAAAAGAAACCTTAAATTTGTGCAAAATGCCACATTGAAGGATTTTGAGATAATGATAAAATGGATGTCTGGCGTGGCAAAGCAATATGGAGAGGAGACCAAATTTATAATATATTATGTCGGACATGGCATATCGTCAAACAGAAACAAAAAGTCGTATTTCGTCCCTGTAGAAGGTCGCTTCTCAAAAATAAAAACATGTTTTAGCGTGGATTATTTCTTTGAGAATCTGAGTGCCATGCCGGTAAAATCAGCTGTGGTGTTTGTTGATGCGAGTTTTAATTGTTATAATAGAAAAGGAACAGTTTTAGTCGATGATATAACGTCAGGAATAAAATCCAAGACAAGGGTGCTTGATGGCAATGTGGTGGCTTGTTTCGCTGCACAGGGAAACGAAACGGCTTTTCAGTATGAAGATAAGAAACACGGTGTCTTTACATATTTCCTTTTGAAAGAAATACAAAACAATCCCTCAAATCTAACACTCGGGGGATTGTTTTATGAAGTTCAGAGTAAAGTTAAAACATACTCATTATCAGAGTTTAAAAAAACTCAAACACCTTCTGTTATTTATTCATCGAGATTGACCGATAAATGGAAAGATATAAAACTAAGGTGATTGTTATATAAATGTCATATTGTCTTCAGTGGTGTATTTTTCACAGTAATGACACCTGAGTTTAATAACTCCATTTTCATCTTTAATGACATTGAATTTAGTAGGAATGTCTCTTTCCTTGTTGGTTACACAGTTGGGATTGAAACATTTAACTATATTGTCAACATAATCAGGGACTTCTACTGTATGTTTTTTTATGACTTCAAAATCTTTGATTTCTATTAACGTGGCAGTAGGAGCAACCAGGGCAATTTTATTGATGTCTTCAGGAGCAAAGAATCTGTTGTTGATTTTGATTATGCCTTTGCGACCGTATTTCTTGCTTTCGAGATTTGTACCAAAATATATTGGACCATCGTAATTGTCAAGTCCCAATATCTTTACTACTTCGAAAACTTTGTCAGCCGGTATGTGGTCGATTACAGTCCCGTTTTCTATTGCTGATACTATAAGTTCTTTTCTTTTATCCATGATTACAAAATTTTATTATTTAAGACCTAATATTGCAGCTATCAAAGCCTGTCTGACAAACAAACCGTTCTGGGCTTGCTGAAAATAATATGCCATCGGATTTGCATCTACGTCAACGTTGATCTCATTTACTCTCGGTAGAGGATGCAATATGCGACAATTTGATTTCGCATCGGCAAGCATGTGATTGCGAAGTATATATGAGTTTTTAACTTTTTCATATTCAAGAGGATCAGGAAAACGCTCCCTTTGAACTCTTGTCATATATATTATATCTGAATGAGGAATAACATCTTCTATGTCGGTATATTCATCATATCTTAGATTGGCGTCTTTGATGTATTGAATAACAGTGTTGGGCATTCTTAATTCTTCAGGAGAAACAAAATTGAATTTTGCATTGAAGTGACACATGGCTTGTACAAGACTGTGTACCGTCCTGCCATATTTTAAATCTCCAACCATTGTTATCTCAAGATTTTCAAGAGTACCTTGAGTTTTACGTATTGAATATAAATCAAGAAGACATTGAGTCGGATGTTGGTTTGAACCGTCTCCGGCATTGATAATTGGCACTTTTGATACTTCAGAGGCAAAGCGGGCAGAACCGTCTATCGGATTGCGCATTACTATAAGATCTGCATAGCTCGCAACCATTATTATGGTATCTTTTAAAGATTCACCTTTCTGTACACTGGTACCGGCAGTGCTGCTGAATCCTATGACATTGCCTCCTAATAGTTGTATTGCTGTCTCAAAACTCAGTCTCGTTCTTGTGGAGGGTTCAAAAAATAAAGAGGCAATGACTCTGCCATTTAATAAGTTTTGATGACGATTTCTTTCAAAGTCTTCACCAATGTCAAGAATATGACATATTTCCTCAGGCGTGTAGTCGTTGATGGAAATCAAACTGCGATTTTTTAATGAAATTGACATGATAGACAATATGTTTTATAGTTTAACAATATGATGTTTCTGAATAAAAAAAAAAGACGGCTTCAAAAACCGTCAACGAAAATGAAAATATTTTATTTTCAAAAGAATTTCTTCTTTTTAATACCTTAGATGCTAACTCCGCTAAATTCCTTACTCTTGTCATCAAAGTGCAAAGTTACGTCATTTTTTGTTATTGTCAAGAGGTTTTTACAAAAAAATATGTTCTGAATATCTGACATTATCTCTTTCGTAGGTAAAATCTGCATGAAAGTAATGCATTTTTAATATGTGATTGTGAAGAAAAGAAAATGAAATTTGGACCTGGAATGAAGAATATGAATCTTGATGTGGCGATTTTTAACATTGTTAAGATTTTTTATATCATAGATACAATGATTCACATATTTATAATATATTATTTTTATAAAATGTTAATAACTTTTAAGATATCTTATTGAATATAATATGATTAATAAATAAAAATTAATGAAAAAACTATTGACAAAACTTTGTTTGGTCTTTATCTTTGCGATAAGACAAACGTTAAAAAAATGCAAAGGAGGTATTGATATGATTGAACGAAAATCCTTGGTGTGAATGTCGGCAGTTAAGGATAAAAAATTAGACATAAGATAAAAAGACAATTTTTTAGTCAAAAATCTGTGTATGTATTAGAAAGTGCTTAAATAGAATTTAAAAAACCAAAAAATTATGAAACATAGTTATTATAAAAGTATTTTAAAAGTGTTGTTTTGCATTATTGTTCTGGCAATGGCATTGTATGCCTGTAGGAAGAAATATATTGAACCGATTCAGAGTATACTTTCTGATAATATTGGTAGTACAGAACAAATTGATGCCTCGAGTATTGTTGGAAAAATAAAAAATTTTAAAAACAGAATGTCCATTGCCGATGGTCTTGCTTCAAAAAGTGAGGATTTTATCAGTATCGACAGTGTGGTGTGGAATATTGAGGCTTTGTTTAATGCTTCATATACTTTCCCTGACTTGTTATATGATAAAATTGTTACTCAGGAATTGGTGTTTTCTGTACCTGTCAACAATAATGTCGTGTCGATGAGTGATGTGGCATTATTATATGATCAAATCATAAATGATGTTAGAACAGCCTATTCTAACGATGGAATTGTTCAAAACAAATCGTTGAAAAATGTGTTTTTTGAGAAAGGAGAGGTCGAAAACAACCGTTTGGAGATAATAGCTTTGGTGTCTTCGGGAAGGTCTATACCTGAAGATCCCGGAAATCTTAATGTGTATTATGTCGGACCTTTTGGTGAGGATGATTGCTGGTACTTTGGTGAGTACGGAGGCTCTTGCGACGACCCTTCTGAATGGGGTGATGCAGCGGAATGGATAGAATATTGGATTAATTACTATTATGGATGGTCTCCGGCTGCTGTTGATGGATACCGGAATATTTATTTTTCACAGTCCATGATACATCTGTTGGGTAATGAATATGTAAAATATAATGGTGAATACTATATTTATTATTGGATTAACAATCTTCAATATTTGTATCTAAGCGGTTCTTTATTGAATTATTATTTTCAAAATGAAGTTGATGTTATTATGGAACTTGTACCCAATGACCCTAAATATAGTGGGCAATTGCCACAAAATCCGAAATTTATGGAGGTGGATATTCAAGGAAACAGTTCAATAGTGTCAGGAGGAACTTTGAGAAGACATGAGAATTTTATATTATATGGTGAAAAAATAGCAATTCCGGTACTTGATTTGGGATTACCAGTTGATTTGCTACAGAAATAATTGTTAATTTAAAATAATATTGTCATGAAAAAAATTACTGTCTTAATGATGTTTTTAACGACGATAGTCGTGAATGCTCAACAATGGGAAATAAGTTATCCATCTGAGAAACATGAGTATTTTAGTGGTGGTACAATGGTTGAAAATGGTAATTATCTTGTTGGAATAACTACGTTTTGTGGTTCCGGTTATGATTATAGACCGGTAGCGATATTTATTGATAATGATGATAATTATACACGTAAAGTGTTTACAACAGAAAAGAAAAAAAGTTTTTTCAATTCATCTATGAAGTTGAATGGCGACAGTATTATTGTCATCGGATTGGCGAGTGATGATGATATTACTGAAGCTTTTGAGTATTTATGGTTGTCTATTATGAATTCTGAACTTGAGATAGTGAAGGAAGAGTTTATTCCATTGGATGAGAATTATTATTCGTGGAGAGACTGGTCGGTCATGACAAAATCTTATGATAACAATATTGCCATGATAGTTCAGGAGGAGAGATGGTCAGGAGATGGCGATCTGATATTCATGGAAGTAGATGATGATTTGAATGTTTTGAAGAAAGTTATTCATACCGGTCATCGTCCTTCTGGTGGAGTGCCTCATGACCTTGAGAAGATACCGGGAACAGAGGAATATTTGCTTATCGGAGAGGCTTTTGATGTTGCCGGACATATTACATTAAGCCGTTTTGACAAAGATTTGGAGTATATTGCACATAGCGTGCTGCCGTTCGATTATTCGGTTTGTTGCATAAATACTGATTATTGGTATGATGAGGAGGAATTTTTGATACCTGTAAGAAGGATTAAAGATGCTTCTTCAATTACGGATTACTATACTGAAGTGTTGAAAATGAATATTACAGGAGATGTTTCGGAAAGACTTCCTTTGATGCGAGCTGATACATCGGACTATTTGGCTCAATATTGCAATAATGTCTATATTAATGATTCGACGATATATATACTATCAGCGGTTTTTAGTCTTTATAATTTTTATGATCCGGAATATCTTCCTACTACTGTTACTATGATTGATAAAGATTTGAATTTGTTAGGAAGAAAAGAATTTGGTAATGATTGTGATATTGCATTGTCGGTAAATGCACAGCCTACAAAAGATGGCGGAGTTATTGTACATTCAATCAATGTAACTGGAGAGAAACCAACAATGGTGCAGATTTTCAAAGTGTTAAGAGAAGATATTGAACTTGTTGTTTCTGTTTCTGATAATATTGTTGAAGATATTGATGTGGATATATTTCCTAATCCGGCAAACGATATTGTGAATATAAAAACTTCAGGTTTTGAGATGAGAAATGCACGCATCCAGGTATATGATATTGCAGGAAGGATGTTTTTGGATAAAACAATTGGAACTAATGGAAACATTCTGACAATTGACGTTTCTCCCCTGAACAGTGGCACATATTGTTGCAAATTAATAGATGGTGATGATTGTATTTTAACTGGTACATTCATCAAAAAATAATGATAAATTAGAACCTTTAAAAACAGAATTTATGAAACATATTTTATTGACAGTTATTATACTGCTGCAGATGATGTGTGCTGTGATAAAAGCGCAGGACACTAATGGGTGCGATATTTGTGGTCCAACTTCCGGACAATATCAAAATGAACCTAATGGAACATTTTCGGCAACATTGGGTATTAATAATAGTACGACTGGAGTCTATTCGTTGGCTGTAGGAAATTCGGCAAAGGCAAAAGGTGGTACTTCTATGGCATTGGGGACTTTTGTACGCGCGGAAGCTACCAATGCGGTGGTTATAGGTTCAGGTCTTGGTGACTTGGATAATAAGGCTCTTATTAATAATAAACCAAATTCATTGATAATAAGCTTTAACAGTAAACATCCGACTTTGTTCGTCGGTCCGTCGCTTGGAAATGAATCGACAGGCAAAGTGGGAATAGGGGATGTTATTGAACCGCAAGCTAAATTACATATAAAATCGGATTATAGTGAAGATGCCGGAGTTATTCTTGAAACTAAAAATAAAATGACCAACAAGGTGTTCCTCCAAATGTATGATGATAATCATGTGATATCGGTATCTAAAGACGGAATGGGAATAAAAGCTGTGGATGACAACCTGAGCATAGAGGCAGAAAGAGTTGCACTTTTTGGTAAAATTGGCATTAATACTAATAATGTATTTGAAGATTCATATAACTATTCATTGGCGGTATCAGGAGGTATTCTTACTAATGAGGTATATGTCAAAGAGGTAGAAGAATGGCACGATGATGTTTTTGAAGATGATTACAATCTTATCTCGTTGAAGGAGTTGGAGCGTTATATCAAGAAAAACAGACATCTTCCGGATATTCCATCAGAATTTGAAGTGTTGACTGAAGGTTACGAAATCGTCAAATTTCAGGGATTGTTGCTTAAGAAAATCGAGGAACTTACACTCTATACCATAGAACTACAAAAACAAATTAAGAAGCAACAGGATATTATCAATACTCTAAAATAGTAATTTTAAAAGGATAATATTATGAAACGGAAATATTGTTTTGTGTTTCTTGTGATAGTATTATACTTGATCCAAACAGGTGATTTATTTGCACAGTATTGTTTGTCATTTAGTTATGATAATAATGGTAATAGAATAGAACGGTGGCTCGGTGATGATTGCAATGATGAAAAAAAGTTTGACAAGATGAAAAATACTATTACAAGTGATTATGTATTGGATGAATGTGTTCTGGATGAGGAAATGAGAGTGTTTCCTAATCCAACCAGCGGATGTCTTACCGTGCAGTTGAAATCGATAGACAGTGATAATAAAGCAACTTTAAGCTTTTATAATATGAATGGAGTGAAACTTGTTGATTGTCAGATTGTATGTGAAAGACATACATTGGATATTTCGTGTTTCCCACGAGGGGTATATTTGATGAAAGTGGAGTTTGAAGGTTATGTTCAGACTAAGATAGTGTTGAAACTGTAAAATGTTATTGTTATGAAAAGAGAATTATTGTTGTTTGTTATGCTTATTGGAGGCTATATGAATGCTCAAGATATGTATCATCAAACAGATATTGTCCTGAATGAGGAGATGAATAATATTGTGAGTTATGTTTGTCAGGCAAGTAGGTCCATAACATTGAAAGAGGGGTTTTGTTATAAACCTGTCGATGGTCATGATATGAAACTTAGTATAGACAGATATGGAGTCTTTTTGCCTGAAGAAGGATATTACGGAGGCCCTGGGGTGGGCGACAATGGTGTTGTCGGAAGTTTGTCAGGAGTATATGATGTAGGTGACATGGGAGGTGTTGTTTACAGTATTCCTTTAAAAATGCCTTCTTGTATTGGAGATATCTTGCCTCAATTGTCTGTTTCTTATAATAGTCAGGGAGGTAATGGTTTGCTTGGCTGGGGATGGAATGTTTTAGGATTGTCATCAATAACAAGGGCGAGGAAGACAATTTATCATGATGGAGAAATAGGTGATGTTGATTTTAATGATGATGTTTATTCCCTTGACGGCAACAGAATGTTTCAAGTCTCTGAAGGAGTAGGCTCGGTAAATGAGTTGATATATAAAACTGAAATGGATATGATGAGTAAAATAGTATCATATCCGGATAGTAATGGTCCTGATTATTTTGAGGTATGGAAAGCTGATGGCACAATATGTGAATATGGCAATACTGTTGATTCGAAAATAGAGACTTCACATAACAGTAATTTGACTTTAATGTGGATGCTTAATAAAGTGTCTGATAGAGATGGTAATTATATGACATTTCATTATGATGAGAATCAAAAAACAGGAGAGGTTTACATAAAAAGTATATATTATACTTATAATGATAAAACCAATCAAGATGCTGTTTATAAAGTGGAATTTGTCTATGAGGAAAAGACGGATTGCGATTTCGCATTTTGTGGTGATGCTATTATTCAAAGTAAAAGATTGTTGACAAATATTATTGTATCGAATATGTTGTCAAATAGTGAGTTATACAATTATTCATTTAATTATCTGAAACCACAATATTACGATAATGTGTATTTTATGTATCATAGACTTGTTGAGGTTACATTAACGGTTGATGGCGTCAAACTGAATCCAACGAGAATATCATGGAACGATAAATCGAAACATTATGGCAACGCACATCAGTCGTATGTTTTGGATAAAAATGTTTTCAACAAGGTCCCATTTGTTGGGGATTTTAATGGTGATGGTCTTTCTGATGTCATTTTGGTGCCTTATAAATTGGGTGAAACTTATCCGGGAAATGTTTTGGCTGATGTATATTTGAATACCGGGAAAGGAGGATTTGAAGACTTCCCGCTTACTACGATGATTTTTGACAAATATTTGGAATGGATTTATGTTGTTGACTTCAACGGCGATGGCAAGGATGATATTGTTTCATACAGTGTTGATAATGATAATGGTACTTTGACAACAATGAATATGTATATCAATAACGGGAAAACATTTGATTTTGTATATAATTATTCCGAAAATAATATTTTTAATATTTATCCGGGAGATTTTTTTGGAGAAAGAAAAGCTTCTTTGTTATTGATAAGTGGGAATTATGGGAGTTTGTCTCCAAATACTAACGTTAAATATTTATATTATAAAGATGAGACGTGTTTCAGTAATGTTGTGTTTTTTGATGATATGTTTAATGAGGCACAGCGTTTTCAACCAATGGACTATAATGGAGATGGTGCTTCTGAACTTTTGGCTACAAGAGGAAAAGAATCGGGATTTTATTCATTGATTTTGTATAATGGTTATTATGTTTTGATAAAAGAATGTGGGATAGATATCTCCCTTGATGATTTTGTCTTTCCCGGAGATTTTAATGGAGATGGTAATATAGACCTTCTTGTCTATAGTCCAAAGACTTATTGGACTATAAGATTTTCCAAAGGGAATGGTTATACGGACAAATATCGTTGTGACTATTCGAGTATATTTGCAGGTGTGACACCTCAGCCTATTGACAGATATTTGTGTTCGTTGAAAGATTTGGCAAAACCTACTGTAACGATAAGAACTGCGGATTTTGATGGTGATGGAACAACTGATATTGGCATATTTAAAAATTCCGGAGGTAATTATTATCTTGAAGTGGGATTTAAAATAGGATTGAAAGATGAGATACTGTTTACATTCGCAAATTATAAAAGATATTATATGTCGATAAATTATGCACATCAGTATGTGCATCTTGGTAACTTTTTGGGACAAGAGAATATTTCAGTATTGTCAAGTGTTAGAAGAACCCCTTATTCTGCTGAGACTCCCAAAATTGTTGCATTGAATCCTCATACTTCTATGTATGCTGTCGAAAGAATAACAGACGGCATGGGAAATTGTATGGGATTTGAATATGATTATCTTATGCCGAAAAATGATTCTCAATCATTTTACAGTTTAAATGCTCCTTCTTTGGAGAATGGTGTAATGTGCATTGGAATCCCTATTCGAGCTTTGAAATCGGATACATTATTCTCAATCAATGGTAATCCCGTCATTTCAAAATATTATTATAATAATGCCAAGATACATTTGGATGGTCATGGATTTATGGGTTTTGAATCTGTGATGAAAGAAGAATATGTAAATGGTGTTTTAAATAGAAAACAAATAACATATAATGAATTGTCAACAATGTCTGAAAATTTTATCATGTTGTTGGATAAGTTGCAATTATTCGGGAATGATAATGTCCTGTTGAAAGAAGAGAACTATTTTTATGAAAAATACAGTTTTATCGACAATGATAAAATAATTATGCCAATGATGGTAGGAAAGACTGAAAAGATATTTGATTGTGACAAACGTGGTAAATTGCATAAAGTCGTTAAGACAGTTAATGAATATAACAGTGATTTGAATAGTAATGTTTATTTGAATGCTATTATTTTGAATAGTGTTACAGAGGCGGTAGATTATAAAGATGTAGGAGATAATCCTATGGATTATATGTATTGGACGAAAGTAGAAAACTATTATAACCTTGATTATGCAAATTGGCTTATTAACAGACCTGCCATGATTGTTAGAAAACAGTCTCTTAAGTCGGAAAATGTTTTTGGGAATACTGAAATGTTTCATTATTCTGATGACAATAATCCACATCGAGTTATGATGAGAGATTATATACCTAATGTTTATGGCGATATCACTGATCCTCTTTCCGTTTCGATTTCATTTCAGTATGATGATTTCGGTCATGTCGTGCAAAGAGTGGAAACTTCTTCTTCATTTAAAGATGAGAAAGTGATAAAATTAGATTATGGTCCTGAATATCAATATAGATATCCAACTTTGACAGTCGATGAAATGGGGCGTAATCTGCAATCTTGTTATGATAAGAATTATGGAATGCTTACTGCAGTGACAGATTATAATGATTTTACTACAAATAGACTGGAAGATCCATTTGGAGTTAGACAGGATGTAATTATGGCTGACGGTATTAGAAATGTGAAGGTTAAGTTGTGGTCTGAAGGTAATGAATATGCACCTGAGGGGGCATCTTATTATATTTGGGACAAGACTACAGGCAAGGCTGAGACTATGACTTTTTATCATAAGACAGGTAAAGAGTTGAGAAATGTAAGTTTTAACCTTAATGGTGATGCTGTATTTGTTGACATGAAATATGATGACAATGGGAATCTTGTAAAAAAATCATTGCCATATTATAGAGGTGATAATGTTGATTATGTGTCGTTTACATACGATATTTTTGGAAGATTGACAGAGGAGAGTCGTCCTGATGGCACTCGTGCTGTATATCAATATGATGGCTATAATGTTGTGTTGACAACTTATTTGAATGATGGTACTGTCAGAAAAAAGATTAAAAAGACAAATCCTATGGGATGGTTAATTGAGACTGAAGATAATGGTGGAGCGTCTGTGGTGTATGACTATTATAGTAGTGGAAATATTAAATCTGCTAAAATTCTTGGTAATGAAAATACAGTCATCAATGTGGAATATGATAATCGTGGCAATAAAAAGAGGTTGTCTGACCCTAATGGTGGTGTTTTGTGCTATGAATATGATGCTGCTGACAATCTTGTTAAAATGATTTATCCGGAAAATAATGTTACAACATATAGTTATAATGCTGTAGGACAAACTGTCAGACGTGTTGATAAGGACGTACATACCGGTAAGGAAATTGTTACTGAATGGATTTATGAAGATAATGATGGTGAAATTGGTTTGTTAAAAAAGATAATATGTGGTGATAATCAGGTGATTACATATAATTATGATGAATTGTTGCGTGTTACATCGGTTGATGAGATGATTGATGGTGAAATGTATTCTACATCATTTACTTATGATGAAGTTGGACGGAAATTGGAAGAGACATTTCCAAGTGGATTGACAATAAAAAATGTATATTCAAATTCAGGGTATTGTAGGTCGATAATTGATGTCGATAGAGAGAAAGTGCTTTGGACAGCCAACAAAGTCGATTCATTTGGTAATATTGTGGAATTTGAGACTGCCAATGGTTGTGTATCAGAGTTCTCTTATGATGATTTGAATAACAGATTGTTGTCTATATTAACAAAAAAAGGTGATTTTGAATTACAGAATCTTGTATATTCATACGATGGCAACGGCAATCTTACCGGGCGTAGTAAATATACCGGAACAAAGGTTTCTGAGGAATTTGAATATGATAAATATGACAGACTTACGAAAATACGGCGCAATGGAATGACTACAGGAATAATGCAATATGATGTTTTGGGAAATATCAATAGCAAATCTGTGGATGGCAAAGATATATATTTTGAAGCAGAGTATGATACAGAAAAGCCAAATGCAATTGTAAAGGCTAAACTTGGAGAAGTTGATATTGAAGGGATAAATCATACAATTACTTATACTATGTTTGATAAAGTGGATAAAATAATTAGTGGAGACAATACGATTGCTTTTCAATACGGTTTTGATTATGAGCGCTGTAAAGTGACATCAGTGGTAGATGGCAAGTCCCTTGAGAAGGTCTATGTCGGAGGTTGTGAATATGTTACTGAGAATAATAAGACAACTGTATATACATATATTCAAAGTCCTGCTGGGGTGTTTGCTGTAGAAGTGTTGACACCGGAAGGAGATAGAGGTTTTTATTTTATTTATAAAGACCATTTGGGTTCATGGAATATTATTACTGATGAAAATGGTAATAAAATACAGGAATTGAGTTTTGATGCGTGGGGGAATTTAAGGAATGCAGATACGTGGTCTGGCACATATAATGGTGATATGTTGTGTGACAGAGGATTTACAGGGCATGAGCATTTGAAGGATTTCGGACTTATAAATATGAATGGAAGGATGTATGATCCGTTAATGTCGATGATGTTAAGTCCTGACAATAATGTCCAATTGCCAGACATGTCGCAGAATTATAACAGGTACAGTTATTGTTTGAATAATCCGTTGTCATATAATGACCCGACAGGAGAGTGGATAGAGTGGCTCGTACAAGGTTTGTGTGGTGGTGTTTTTAATATTATTAAAAATATACCTAATATTGATACTTTTGGGGAAGGATTGTTGGCGTTTGGAGCCGGCTTTATTCAAGGCTGTGTTTCACAGGGTGTTATCTCTGCATCGTGGATTGTACAAGTCATGAGTAATGCTGCAATAGGAGGTCTTGTGGCAGGAACCAATTCATTCATAGCAAATTATGATGGGAGTGGAGATTATAATTCTGTAAATTGGTCTGAAGTTACAAAGTCATTTTGGGGTGGTGTCGGAAAAGGTTTGTCTAAATCAACATTATGTGCATATATTCATGCTCCTAAAGATAATGAAGAGGGTTTGAGAGTGTGCGATTTTCTTGCTAATTCACATGTTGCAAAACATGTTATAGTACAAACAGCATCAAGTTTCTTTGATAATCTTTTTGCCGGGAAATATGTTTTTCAAAATTTTAGACCGGGTTATGTCGGTTTTGATTTCAGCATATTGATACCGATATTTTATGATGTTCTAACTCAGCATGCCTATGCATCCGATTGGGCAGACCAACAAGTGGCACATTTTGAAGATGAACTGAGAAACACACTTTCGCCGGAAGATAGAAATTGTGAAATAATTAGATGTATTGATGAAGTGGTAATTGATAATGGAAAGATATATGTTAAAAGTGTCATGTTCGCTATGCTTCCGGCACAAATTATTGAGGTGGTGCCTATCAGCTTCAGTAGAACTTGGACAGGAGATATGAATTTCTCGTTATTTATGTCTATGTTTTCAAATAAACAGACAAAACCGTTTAAACTTTGATAAAATTAAAGATTATACGTTCGTTTTTTGTTAACTTTGCAGCGAATAAACAGAAATAATTATGTTGGAAGAAGTTTTAAAACAGATTTTTATCGATTCTTTTAAGAAACTTTATGGTCAGGAACCTCCGGTTCAGCAGGTGGTTTTTCAAAAGACACGTCCTGAATTTGAAGGAGACCTCACAATAGTGGTATTCCCGTTTGTGAAGATTGCAGGTAAATCTCCGGAAATTCTTGCAAATGAAATAGGGAAAGAGATGATTAGAGAAAGTGCATTTATTGCAAAATACAATGTCATAAAAGGTTTTCTTAATTTGGTTATTTCTGATAATTATTGGTTGTCATTCTTCCGAGATAATTATAGGGTTGAGAAGTTCGGATTTAAAAAGATTGAAGGTGCTCCTGTAGTTGTTGAGTATTCTTCTCCCAATACCAATAAGCCTTTGCATTTAGGACATATTCGTAACAATCTTCTTGGTTGGAGTGTTTCTGAGATTTTGAAAGCTTCCGGAAAGAATGTTGTACGTGTGAATCTTGTAAATGATAGAGGTATTCATATTTGTAAAAGTATGATTGCTTGGAAAAAATGGGGTAATGGTTGCACACCGACTTCAACAGGAAAAAAAGGCGACCATTTGATAGGTGATTTCTATGTGTTGTTTGATAAGAATTTCAAAGCTGAAGTCAAGAGTTTACTTCCTGAAAACTTTGATCAACTTGATGATGATGCAAAAGAAAAAGCTAAGATTGCTGCAGAGGAAGCATCTCCATTGATGAGAGAGACACGCGAGATGTTACGTCAATGGGAGGCTGGTGATCCTGAGGTGCGTCATCTCTGGGAGATGATGAATCAATGGGTTTATGATGGTTTCGATGTCACATATAAACGTCTCGGCGTTTCATTTGACAAAGTGTATTATGAATCGCAGACATATTTGTTGGGAAAAAGTACTGTGATGGAAGGTTTGGAGAGAGGAGTTCTTTATCAACGTCCTGATAAATCAGTATGGTGCGACCTTACGGACGAAGGTCTTGATGAAAAACTGTTGTTGCGTAGAGATGGCACTTCGGTATATATGACACAGGATATTGGAACGGCTCAGTTGAGGTATAACGAATATAAACCTGAGAAAATGATATATGTCGTTGGTAATGAACAGAATTATCATTTCGATGTACTGAAAAAAGTACTTGTTCGTTTAGGCTATGAATGGGGTAATAACATAGAACATTTATCTTATGGTATGGTGGAGTTGCCAAGTGGCAAGATGAAATCACGTGAAGGGACAGTCGTCGATGCTGATGATCTTATGGATGAAATGGTGGCAACAGCAAGGTCTGTTTCTGAGGAACTCGGCAAGGCTCGTGACTTGTCTGCACAGGAGGCTGATGCTTTGTATAATACTATAGGTCTGGGAGCATTGAAATATTTTATTCTTAAGGTTGATCCTAAAAAGACCATGTTGTTCGACCCTAAAGAGTCAATAGATTTTAATGGTAATACAGGTTCATTTATTCAATATACTCATGCACGTATATGTTCGGTGTTAAGAAAGGCTTCTGAATTGGGTATCACGCCAAGTGATGATGTGACAGTGTCGGATATAATGCCAAAAGAAAAACCTTTATTGGTGAGTATTTATAATTGGCCGATGTTACTTGACCAGGCTGCAATAAATAGAAGTCCTGCCATGATAGCAAATTATATTTATGATTTGTGTAAGGAGTTCAATCAGTTTTATCAGGAGTGCAGTATTTTGAAGGAAGAAAATGAAGACCGCAGGCTTTTCCGTTTGCAGTTGGCGGATATGACGGCAAAATTGTTGCGTAATGTAGGAGAATTGTTGGGCATATCGATGCCGGAAAGAATGTAAGTTGACATATTATGAATGTATTTTTCTTGTCGGACGCAAAATTGGGAATGATCTCTTTGCCTGAAGAAGAGTCAAAACATTGTGTAAAAGTACTCAGAATGAAGGAAGGAGATCGTTTCTGCGTCTCGAATGGGAAAGGTTCTTTGTTTGATGCGGAATTATTAGATGCAAATCCAAAGAAAGCAGTGGCGTCTTTGTATAATGAATATGCTGGATATGACAATAAAGATTTTGTTTTGGAAATAGCAATAGCACCGACAAAGTCAAACGACAGAACAGAATGGTTTCTTGAAAAAGCGACAGAGATAGGTATAGATAAGGTCAAACTTTTTGCTTCATGTCATTCAGAACGTAAAGTTGCTAATGTTGACAGATTTAGAAAAGTTATGATAGCTGCCTTGAAACAGTCGATAAAGTCGAAATTGCCATTGATAGAAGATGTGGTGTCGTTAGAAACACTTGTGAAACAACCTTTTGATGGGAAGAAGTATATTGCTTATATCAGTGAAAATGTTACTGAACAATTGTGTGATATATATAAAAAAGGAGATAATGTGTTGATTTTGATAGGTCCGGAAGGTGATTTTAGTCCAAAAGAAGTGAGGGTCGCAATGGATTATGGCTTTATCCCAGTTAGTCTTGGTCATGCCCGTCTTAGAACTGAAACAGCGGCATTGGTGGCTTGTCATACTGTCCAGTTAATAAATCAAATGAAAGGGTAATGTTATGTCTTTTAATGTTTTATCTCGATTGAATGTAGTTGTCTTGTTTTTTGTGATGTTTGTTCCGGGACTTTTGTGCTCTCAACCAATATCTATAGCCTTGTTGAAGTACAGAGGTGGCGGAGACTGGTATGCTAATCCTACATCACTTCCTAATCTTGTCAAGTTTTGCAATCAGGAACTTCATACAGAACTTAATACAAATATCGCTACAGTGGATGTGGGAAGTCCTGATATTTTCAATTATCCTTTTGTTCATGCTACCGGTCATGGCAATATAACTTTTAGTGATGCTGAGGCAGCCAATTTGCGCAAGTATCTTCTCGCCGGTGGATTCCTTCATATAGATGATAATTATGGTATAAAGGATTTTGTTATGAGAGAAATGAAAAAGGTGTTTCCTGACCTCGATTGGACGGAATTGCCTTATTCACATCCTATCTTCGAAAAACCTTATTCTTTCCCGGATGGGTTGCCCAAGATTCATGAACATGATATGAAAGCACCTCAAGCCTTTGCTTTGTTTTATGAAGGAAGAATGGTTTGTCTCTTTACTTATGAATGTGACCTCGGTGATGGTTGGGAGGACCAACGTGTTCATAAAGATTCTGACGAAGTGCGTCTAAAAGCGTTGAAAATGGGAGCTAATATTATTGAATATGTATTCTCATATTGATGCTTATGAATAATGTTATTGCCAAATTTAATAAAATATGTCATTATTGCGGAGCAGAATTGAAAGGTCGTTCCGATAAAAAATTTTGTGATGACTATTGTCGAAATAATTACTATTATAAAATAAATACACAAAGAACTTCGTATATAAAAAGGATTAATTCTGTATTGCAACACAATCGAAAGATATTGCATTCTCTTTGCGGTTGTGGAAGAGTGCTTGTGCCTAAACAGGAAATGGATTCACTTGGTTTTGATTATGAATATTTTACCGGGTTGTATAAAACAAAGAAGGGGGTTGATTATTTCGTAGTTTATGATTATGCTTTTTCTGTTGTCAATGAAAATATTGTCTCAATAGTGAAATATTTGAATAAAGTTTAATGTTTAATATATTTTTGCCGTATTTGTGGTATGTTTTTTTAATATGTGTTTATGAAATATGTTAATGACAAAGTAAGAAGGCAGGACCGTCTTTTGGAAGAGGAGAAAGCCTTGATTTTATTGCGTTGTGGAGAATATGGCGTTTTGTCAATGATTGATGATACGGAGAATAGTGCTTATGGTGTTCCTGTTAATTTCGTATGGGACGGTGCGACCTCAATTTATATACATTGTGCTCCGGAAGGTCGTAAGTTGCGTTGTATTGCATTAAATTCAAATGTTTCATTTTGTATTGTGGGAAATACTAATGTTATTTCAAAAAAATTTACTACAGAATATGAAAGTGTAGTGTTAAGATGTACTGCAAATGTCGGACTCCCTGTTGATGAAAGGAAACATGCATTGGAACTTATATTAAAGAAATATTCTTTACAAGATATGTCTGTTGGACTGAAATATGCAGAGAAATCGTTTTTCAGAACCGAGATTATAAGATTGGATATTATAGAATATAGTGGGAAATGTAAAAAAGTTGTCTAAATATCTTCATCGCATTTGACAAAATATTTTTACTTAAAAATCAAGTTTTTATCATCTGTTCTTTCTGAATATTTCAGACATAATTATTCCTGCAGCTATGGATGCATTCAGCGATTCTGTCATCCTGCCATTACCTCTAGGTATGTTGACAGGACAACTGATATTTTGCATGATATTCTTTCTTATTCCATGTGACTCGCTGCCAATTATTATGACTCCTTTGTTCCCAATTATATGGGTATTGTAAATGTCTTTACCTTCCATCAAAGCTCCATAAACGGGCGTTTTAACTTCATTAAGAAATTTCACAATGTCACATTCCATAATTTTTATTCTAAATATTGATCCCATGGATGATTGAATGACTTTGGGCTGCCATGGTTCACTCGTATCTTCGCTGGTTACAATCTTATTAATCCCAAACCAGTCTGCCGTTCTGATGATGGTGCCCAAGTTGCCAGGGTCATTGATGCCGTCTAACATTAGCAGCATCTCATGTTCACTGTCTTTGGAGTCAATATGATATTCAGGTGTTGCAGCAGTTGCCAAGATACCGGGAGGTGTAACCATATTGCTTATCTGAGTCATTTGTTTTGACGTGATAATGTCATATTTGGGCAGTTTTTCTGCAAGATTTTTATTTTTTTCTATCCATGAAGCTGTTACTGTGATGCTGTCAATGTTGAATCTGCTGTTTATCAGTTCCTGTACCAACTTATTACCTTCAACAGTAAACAATCCTGATTCCTTTCTATATTTTGTCTGTTTTAATGATGCTATTTTTTTAATCTCACTATTATTCATCACTTCTTGATTTTAGTTATGCAAAAGTAAATAACTTTACATATTGTCGTGTCATATCGCTTTAAAACTTACTGTTTTTGCAGGTATGAAAAAAAGCCGAAGTCATGACTCCGGCTTCAAAAGCTTAATATGAAAAATATTTTATATTTATTATTCAGCAAAAACTTCAAAACTGATTTCTACAACTACATCTTTGTGTAATTTAACTTTAGCGGTATAATTACCTATTTCTTTGATGCTTTCGTTGTCAATCATGATTTGTTTACGGTCGATGTCAATATTTTTTGCTTCTTTAATAGCGTCAGCTATTTGAACGTTGTTTACAGAACCGAAAATCTTGCCTGTTGCAGCGGCTTTGGCAGGAATACGCAAATTGAGACCTTCCAATAATGCTGCTATGTCTTCTGCCTGTTTCTTTATTTTTTCCTGTTTGAACATTTGTTGACGAATATTCTCGGCAAGGATTTTACGTGCTGAAGATGATGCAACTATTGCATAGCCTTGAGGGATGAGATAATTACGGGCATATCCCGGTTTTACATTGACGATGTCATTTTTATATCCCAAATTTTTAACGTCTTGTATAAGAATAATTTCCATGTCTTGTCCTCCTAATTATTTCAACATATCGGCTACGTAAGGCATTAATGCAAGATGACGTGCTCTCTTGACAGCCTGAGCAACTTTTCTCTGATATTTTGTAGATGTACCGGTGATACGGCGAGGTAATATCTTACCTTGTTCGTTAACGAATCTCAAAAGGAAATCAGCATCTTTATAATCAATATATTTGATGCGATTCTTTTTGAAACGGCAATATTTTTTCTTTTTGGTATCGACTGCTATGGGAGTCAAATATTTGATTTCTGAATTTGCTTGTGCCATTTTTTTAAAGATTTAATGTTAGACAATTAATTGGCCTGAGCTTCGGCTTGTTCCTGTGCTTTTCTGCGTTTCTTCTCGTTATAAGCAATAGCATGCTTGTCGAGTTTTACTGTCAAGAAACGGATTACGCGCTCGTCACGTTTTAATTCAGTTTCTATTGTTGCGATAACATCACCTTCGGCTTTATATTCTATCAGTTGATAGAATCCGGATGACTTCTTTTGAATTGGATAAGCCAATTTGCGCATTCCCCAGAAATCCTTGAATACGATTTCTGCACCATTGTTGGTCAGCAAATCTTCGAATTTCTTTACCGCTTCCTTCATCTGTTCTTCAGACAAAACGGGAGTTAAAATGAAAACGGTTTCGTACTGATTCATAACTTAATTTATTGATTGTTAAACAATTAAATATAATTAAACATTTATTTATATCGTGTGCAAATTTAATAATTTTTTCTTTTCTCCAAAAGAAAAAGAATGAAAAAAATCATCATTATGATAATGAATTGATAATCATTTCATTACATATAAATTCCGCTGCATAGCCGTCACCGAAAATACTTGGAAAATGTTTGGGAGGATTCTCATTATATTCTTGATATGCTCTTGTTATTTTGTCTTTATCTGCATCGACAATTACAGCAGATCCTGTTTCTACAATCTCTTTCCATTCTGTCTCACTTCGCATGATGATACAAGGTTTGTTGAAAAAATATGCTTCTTTCTGTACTCCTCCGGAGTCCGTCATTATCATTGTTGCACTTTTCTCAAGGTTGATCATGTCTAAAAATGATGCCGGCGGTATGATTCTTATGTTGTCACAACTGTAAAATTTATCATATAATTCATTGTTCAAATTTATCTTTAGTGACTTTTCAGTCCTTGGATGCAATGGTATAACTATGGTTTCATGTTCCGATAATTCTAAAAGTGCCGTTATGATGGACTCTAACCTCATTTTGTTATCAGTATTGCTGTCTCTGTGTATGGTACAAAGTATAAAACTGTTGCCAATGAGATTTTCTCTTTTTATGATTTCACTTTTATTTTCGGCTATTATAGAGAAATATTTGCTGTTGTCATACATCACGTCGCCGCAATGATAAATGCCGGGATTGTCAATGGTAAATCTTTTCTTGTTGTTGGGATTGAATCCTTCACGTACGAGGTTGTTGTATCCGGTGGCAGTGGGAGAGAACAGCATGGTAGAACAATGGTCGCAGCAGATTCTGTTTATCTCTTCCGGCATGTTTTTATTGAACGAACGCAGTCCGGCTTCAATATGTACGATAGGGACGTGTATCTTGGAAGCTGCTATGGCGCCGGCCAAAGTGGAGTTTGTGTCGCCGTATAATACTATATAGTCCGGTCTTTCCGATACTAAGATATCTTCAATACCTTCAATCATCTTTGCTGTCTGCTTTCCGTGACTTAGAGAGCCGACTTTGAGATTGTAATCCGGTTGAGGAATATTCAGTTCGTCAAAAAAGACCTGTGACATGTTGTCATCATAATGTTGTCCCGTATGTACCACTATTTCCGTGATACTATCACTGAAGTGTTTCCTGATGGCTCTGCTTAATGCTGCAGCCTTGATAATCTGCGGTCTCGCTCCTATAATAGTTACTATCTTTATCATGTCGGATGACAATTATTTGAAGTTTACAGGTGATGTAGTGGAATTTTTTTAATTTAAAACAATATTTTAGTCCTTCCCGACTTTACATCATTCCTTCATCTGCAAAACTATAATAATTATTGTTACCAACGATGATATGATCGAAAATTTTTATGTCTAAATATTCTCCGGCTTTTGCCAATTTTTTTGTGAGACGAATATCGTTGTCGCTTGGTGTTATGTTACCTGACGGGTGATTGTGGCACAAGATAATGTTTGAGGCATTGTTGTCGAGAGTTTGTTTGAATACTATTCTCGGGTCAACGGTAGTACTGTTGATGCCTCCCATGCCTATACGTTCTGATTTTATCACCATATTGCTGCTGTTCAATAATAATATCCAGAATTCTTCATGAGTCATATACGACAGATGTGGATAAATGGCCTCGAAAGCGTCATTGCTGCATTTGATACTTTTGTTTTTTGGCATCTCGGCATAACGGCGTCTTCTGCCAAGTTCCAAAGCTGCCACAATGGTGATGGATTTTGCCTCTCCCATGCCATTGTATTTCATCAACTCTTTGACATTGAGTTTGGACAGTTGTATCAAATCGCTGTTAATGTCATTGAGAATCCTTCTGGCAAGGTCAACTGCATTTTCTTTGTTATTGCCCGAGCCAATAAGTATGGCAATCAGTTCAGCATCGGTAAGAGCTTCTTTCCCTCTTTCCAGCAGTTTCTCGCGCGGTCTGTCCGACATCGCCCATTTGCTGATCGGCGTTTTGTCACCTCCTTTCATTTATATGTTTACAATAATATGTTTACAAAATTATAAGTGTCTGTGATATTAAAGAAAAGAAAATGTTGAAATTGTTGTTTTGTAAAGACAAATTAACTGTTTTCAGGTGTATTTTATTAAGAACTTAAATGATTTTTTAGATATTGTTTTTTATTAAATAAAATAAATTAGTATCTTATTAAAAAACAGTTGTATATTTTGCAAATACGAAAAGTCTGAAATTTTTTCGTACATATTTGATTGAATACAGTCGATTATGCAAAGCGTGATTTTTTAAAAAGACAACGGCTTTGTTGCAAAAATCAAATAAAGATTTAATTTGATAAGGAGAAAGATTTTTCAAAATAGCAAAAAAAGTGTGCCGAAATGACACACTTTTCTTAAACTAATCAATAAATCATTAGTAACAATTCTGTTCCAATATAATGTAACGCTTAAGCTAACTTGCTTGTAAAACGTGTTAATTTTGATTTTAAGTTAGCAGCTTTGTTTCTGTGGATGATACCACGCTTAGCTGTTTTGTCAATCAAAGAATACATTTTTGAAAGTTGAGCTTCAGCTTCCGATTTATTAGTCAAAGTTCTAAAATTTCTTATTGCTGAGCGCATTGCTCTGGCATAAAAACGATTGTGTAAACGTCTTGTTTCTGTCTGACGAATTCTTTTCAATGACGATTTGTGATTTGCCATAATATCTAATATTCTTTTTGTTTCCTAACTTTATCTTTCAGCCTGCAAAATTAGAAAAATTATCGATACAATTTACAAAAATCTAAAAAAAAATTGCCATATAGGCATTGTGTTGATTATCAGTGTTGTTTTGTTGTTGTTTATTTCACAATTTTTGGGAATTGACAATATGTGTGATTTATTACTTCAATTTGTCTTTTCAAATTGCATAGAGAAGCTCCGGTTTATTGTCTTTAAATCATCTCTGCCCATAATTCTGATTCGTCACCTTTGTTTATTATATCTTTCACAATAACATCTGCAAAGGTGTTTTTTTTAATTTCTTTTGTTTTTAGTCTTAATGGTATGTAATTTTCTCCATATCCCGATGCAATGCCGTTTACAACCCGTTCGATAAGTATGCATTGTCTTTTGCCAATCATCTGTTTGTAATATGCGATTTTGTTTTCTGCCGATATTTGTCGTATTGCAGCACTGCGTTCATTTTTTGTTTTCTCCGGAATCTGATTCGGCATTGTTGCAGCTTTGGTGCCAGTCCTGACAGAATATTTGAATGTATGTATATGGCTGAATGATAGCTGTTTACATGCCTCCATACTTTCTTTGAAATCTTCTTCCGTTTCACCAGGAAAGCCAACAATCAAATCGGTGGTGATATTGAAATCTGGAACGACGTTACGTATTCTTTTGCATATAAGAGCGAACTCTTCGTATGAGTAATGTCGGTGCATTTGTTGTAAGATGTTGTCCGACCCGCTTTGAAGACAAATATGCATGTGTGGAGCGAGTTTCTTGTTTTTAAACAGTTCTATGAAACTGTCACTGAAATTATCTGGTTCTATAGATGATATTCTCAATCTGAAATCTCCTTCTATATCTAGAATGTTACGCACGAGCATCTCGAAGTCAGTGTTTTCATGTTTGTATCGTCCCATATTGACGCCTGTCAAAACTATTTCTTTAAAACCGTAACGTATTACTTCTTTGATATTTTCATAGATATCTTTGTCGGAACGGCTGACAGCTCTGCCTCTTACAGAAGGAATGATGCAGTATGAACAGAAATTGTTGCAGCCGTCGTGTATTTTTATCAAGCTGCGTGTATGAAAGGTGTCTGATGCAGCCGTATAGCTGAAGAGGTCTTTCTCAAAACTCTCAGGTCCTATTTTAAGGTCTTTGAAATGCCCGTCTATAATGTCAAACAATGCATACTTATGTTCATTATCAATGGCATAGTCCAATAATTGAGAATCTGTTAGTTGTTGTTTGTGATTGTTTACCATACACCCTGTCGCCACTATAAGGGCGTTATGGTGTTTGCTGCGTATCTGATGCAGTGTCTGCCTGCATTTCTGGTCACTCTGATTTGTTACTGTACATGTATTTACGACATAAATGTCTGCTTCATCCTTGAAATCCACCAGTTCATATCCGGCATTCTTGAACCTCGAAGCCAAAGCATCGGTTTCATAGAGATTGACTCTGCACCCCAATGTCTTGAACGCGATTTTCATAGACATATCAATTATTTTACAATCAATTCACCTTCAATGGACAAAGCAGTGGCAGATGTTACTTTTACATTGACAATGCTGCCACAAAGACTCTTATCTTCAGAATAAAAGCGTATGACAATTTTGCCTTCTGTATGTCCGGTGAGATAACCTTTCTTTCTGTCTTCACCGCTTACAAGAACACGAACGGTTTTGCCTATCATACCTTTGTTATATTCCAATGAATGTTTCATAAGCTCATCAGTAAGAATATGATAGCGTTTACGTTTTATTTCTTTCGGAACATCGTCAGCCCAAGATGACGCAACGGCACCCGGTCGTACGCTGTATTGTGCTATATAAGCCATGTTATATTTGAATTCTTCCATGGCGCGACGTGAGTTCTCAAATTCTTCTTCTGTTTCTCCGGTAAAACCTACTATTATGTCGGTGAAAATCGTAGCTTCCGGTATTAATGTTCTGATACAGTTAATTATATGTCTGTAATCATCTATGGAATGATTTCTGTTCATGCGTTTCAGCATGGCATTGTCACCGGATTGTATAGGCAGATGTATTTGTTTTGCCAAACATCTGTATTGGGAAATGACTTCTATGACCTCGTCGCTCATGTCGCGAGGGTGAGGAGATGTAAAGTAAACCCAGAAGTCTTTGCCGCTGCTGTCGCCATATTTTCCAATGCGGCGCAACAGTTCGGCAAAATTTATTTCTTCGCCTTTTTTATCCAATCCGTAAGAGTTGACATTCTGTCCGAGCAATGTAATGGATTTATAACCGTTTTCTACGAGACTTTTCAATTCCTTCATGATGTCTTCCGAATGTCTCGACACTTCTCTGCCTCTTGTGTAAGGTACTGCGCAATATGTGCAAAATTTATTGCATCCGTTTTGTATAGGGATGAAAGCATCGAAAGAAGAGTTGTAATCCGGTTGTATTTCCCAAAAACGTTCCATATTTGCAGACGGGTTGATGATATGTTTTCTGTCTGATAATGTTGTAGTTATATATATAATGTCTTTATCAACCTTATCAGTCATCATAGGAGTGTATATATTGGTGCCGTATTGGCGTATCATGTCCGGCAGCTCGGGCAACTCGTTCATGGTAAATACGAGGTCAAACAATTTGAGAAAACGAGTTCTGTCGGCAGGTAATAAGCAGCCTGAGACGAAAGTGATACAGTTACGACTCTGTTTCATGTCGTTCCACTTCAGAATTCTGCTATAAACTTTGTCTATGCCTTTTTGTCTGACAGAACATGCTATGATGCCTAAGATAGAGGCTTCTTCTTCATTATCAGTAGAGGTAAATCCCATCTTGTTCAACACGGTTCTAACTCTTTCGGTGTCGCTTTGATTCATTTGACAGCCTAATGGAAGCAGATAATATTTCATCTTGATGATATTTTAAGGCATTTAAATTGCAAAGATATTATTTTTTTGTCATTCGGCAATTATGTATAGTCGCTTAGTAAACAAGTTTGAAAATATCTTCGATAATATTTTTGTACCGGCTGTCAGGCACAGGTGGCGGCATTTTTGTACTTGCATTGAGCAATAGATTTTGTGCTTCGTTTATGGCTTCCGGTTGCAGACTGTCTGATGCTAATGCTAAATGAGATATAGTGCCTGTCGATTCATCTATGTTGATATCCATATCCAACCATCCCCATTCATATTGTGCGCTTTTTTTTGTATGAAAATCTTTCCATTTGCCGTATAGATATTTGTCGCTTGCGAGTATTTTGCTGTTGGATATTACGTCATTATTACATAAATCGTTGAAATCCAATGTCACTACGTCATTATTGTATATTTCTTTGAATGAAAGTATGAGATAAGGTATGATGTTGTCGGATGTAATATCACATACTTCCGAGAGGTTGATAATACGGCTTGTCACAGATTTTACTCCATGTTTTTGAAGTTTAGCAGGATTTACCTTGAGGTATTTTTGCATATATACATCGTCGGTTCTGATAAGTATGGTGCCGTGATGCAATCCCTGTGATTTTGTAAAGGCAAAGGCATTTCCGGAGAATTTTCTGTTTTGGTAGGTGATGTCATTACGTCCGGAGATTTCAGTCTCTAAGCCGAAATATTGCAAAGCTCTTTGTATTACCGACATTTGTTTTTTGACATCATATAGTTTCTTTGCGGCAATGAAAGAGAAGTTGATGTTGCCGAGGTCATGATATACTGCGCCACCGCCTGTCCTGCGTCTTGCAAGATGACCTCCTTCAGCAAGCAGGGTGTTGACATCACATTCTGAATATGGATTTTGATTGGTGCCGATTACTACTGTCTTATGGTTTTTCCATAGAAACATTGTGACGGTGTTTTCTTTCTCTGTGTCGAGTAAAAAACTTTCAACAGACAGATTTAGATATGGGCTATATTGATTGCCTATTATGATTTGTAATATGGGGTTCATAGTTATAATATGTAGCCTAAGCTGATATATACTCCGAAATTTTTGTTTGAGCCTCTGTCTTTGAAGACATTGGTGAATCCTGTATATATTCTGAGCCCTATGGATAAGTTGTTAGTGGATTCCATTAATAAATCTTTGGTAAATACACCGAATACGGCACCGAAATCAAACGGATTGTAAATACTATGGTTGTGTTCAAGTTTTATCCAATTGGAATTACCTGTTTTCATTTTTGTGGATGAACTGAGGCAGTAACCGAATTGTGGACCAATTTCCAATCCTAAAATATTAGCGAAATAATATTGATAAAGAACAGGTATGTTGATATAAAACAACGAAGTGTTGTAATATTCTTTTACATTGACGTCTTCCCACACTGCAAGTTGTTGTCCTGCAGTAGAGAATTGCAACTCTGCAGAAACAGAACTTTTATTGATAGGATACAACACTACGCCTGATATATGTGCACCCACCTTCAAACCGCTGTCTTCTTTGGAATTTATTTTAGTAAGGCTTAGTCCGCTTTTAATACCAAAACGAACTTCCTGAGCATTGGCGGTCCTTGATAACAGAATTGACAATACAATCAGTAACAGGAACAATCCATTTCTCAGTAGTGGTCTTATGGATGTGTTTTTATTGACCATATCTCAAAAAAGCCACTTAGACTCTAAGTGGCTTGGTTTATTGTAGTCTCTAGGGGATTTGAACCCCTGTTACCAGGATGAAAACCTGACGTCCTGACCAGACTAGACGAAGAGACCTTCCTGTTTTGTGTTTGCAAAGGTACTACTTTTTTCTTTTTCTCCAAGAAAAATCTTTACTTTTTTTTGTTTTTCAAGATATATATTGTAAGACGTTGATATTCAAGTGTTATTTTTGGACTTGTTGGATATTTATAACTTTTATATGACTTTATTATAGTTTTTAAGATGTAAAATCGAGTTTTTTGTCATTGTGAGTTAATTATTATGAGTAACTTTTGAAGTCGAGTCGATGTGAAGTTTAGGGATATTATTCAAAAGTAAGAGATAATTGGAAAGTTTTGTTATGTAATTTATCGAAACTTGAACTGTAAATCACATTCTCTTTATCGAGGATATTGAATAGACCATATCCCATTTTTACTTCTATTCCCATTTTGAAATAACCGGTATAAAAATCGAATCCGGCGCCAATTTCAGCAGCTAAATCTGTCCTTTTAACCCGTATGTTGTCGATTTTTGTAGTATATTCTTGGGTGATAGGGTTGAAGACCTCTATCTGATTTTTCTTTTGTGAAGCAAGGTCTATCTTGTAATTCAGTCCGGTTATTAGATATGCAGCCACATTGTTGAGTCTTTTTGACTTGTATTTGACTTGTAAAGGTATTTCGACAAATGTGGAGTGAATGCTTTTAGTTATATCGTAATTTTTGTGTTCAATTTCTCCGTTGCCAAGGTCATTCGTTGTATGTAATGAATATAACATTTTTCTTTCGCCAAAACTCAATGATGGTACAAGTCGTAAGTCGAAATATTTTGCCAAACGTAAATTTCCCACTATTCCAACTGTAAATCCATGACTGCTGAGTGGTTCGGCATTATATGTATAAATGGTGACTGATTGAGACGGACAATCCGGCCATTCAACGGGATGATGCTCAATGTTTTGATAATTGTCAACATAATTTATGGAATATAACATCTGGTTATATCCCAAAATAAACCCAAAATGATATGGTTTATCATCGTATGTGGGGAGGTTCTTTGGTATATTGCGTTGTGCTTCAACGTTTTGTACAAAAAGAAACAATAATACAGCTAATGTTGTCAATATTTTTTTGAATGACATAATCTTAATTTTTATTTCAAACGACAAGATGTCATAATTATTTTGCATGTTGACAAATTTGGATTATGTCTTAAGTCAGATAAGGTATAATTTCTCGGTTTCTGCCAAAAGACGTTGTCTGTCAATGGGGACTGCTCCTATCTCTTCACAAACGAGACCTCCAGCTAAATTGGATAATGCAGCTATAACATAAGCATCCTGTTTACAGACTAAACATAACATTGCAACGCTCAGCACTGTGTCTCCGGCTCCGGATACATCGGCTATTTTACGTAAAAATGCCGGTATATAGTCATATTTTTCATTGCCGTTTTCTTTTATCAGTATGCCTCTTTCCGACAATGTCGCCATAACATATTTACAGCATAGTTTCTCTTGCAGAGTTTTCACACCGGTGAAAATTCCTTCTATAGTGTCGTCCGAGAAATTTCCGTTTAATCCTTCCCGCAATTCTTTGAGATTTGGTTTGAACAGAGTAACGTTCTTGTATGCCATGAAATTGTTTTTCTTTGGATCTACTGCAACAGGTATGTTGTTTTTTGAGGCTAATTCTATTACATTGACAATGATAGATTCTGTAAGTACTCCTTTATTATAGTCCTGCAATATGATACCATCTATTCTTTCGGTTTCTATGATGTGTTTGATATTGCGAATCATCATGGAGAATTCCTCAGTGGTGAGATCGAATGTATCTTCGCTGTCAACACGCAACATCTGTGTGTTATTGCCAATGATGCGGTATTTTGTTGTAGTTATTCTTTCGTTGCTTCGTATTATGCCTGCTGTAGGCAGGTTATGGTTTTTCATTAAAGCGAAGAAGTCGTCAGCTTTGCTGTCATTGCCACAGACGGCACATAACACAGGTTCTGCTCCAAGTGACTTTATGTTTTGCGCCACATTGGCAGCCCCGCCAAGTCTGGAAAAACGTTCTTTTACTGATACTATAGGAACAGGTGCTTCAGGTGATATGCGTTCTACTTTTCCTTTCAGGTAAAGGTCAAGCATTATATCTCCTATAACCATGATTCTCTTCTTTTTGAAAGAATTAAATAATGTTTCTATTTGTTCTTTGTTGATATTCAAGACTTTATTCGGATTTGTTGACGACTTCTTACTATTTATTGTATTATTTAAGTTTGCTCAATGCTTCTTTTATACGTCTCATGGCTTCACGGAGTTTGTCTTCCGAAGTGGCATAAGACAAACGGATACATTCGTCGCAACCGAAGGCACTGCCGGCGACACAAGCTACATGAGCATTGTATAACAGATACATGCATAAATCCTGACTGTCTTTTATCACAGTTTCCCCATCGCTTTTGCCATAGTATGATTTTACTTCGGGGAACATATAGAAAGCACCTGCCGGCATGTTGAGACGTATGCCGGGTATTTCGGTCAACAGTTTGAATAACATATCTCTTCTGTTGCGAAAAGCTTTCAGCATATTTTGAATTTCCGGAGAATTGTCAGGACACAACTGCATGGCTTCCAATGAGGCAGCCTGTGATATGGTGCATATACCTGAAGTATATTGTCCTTGAATCTTGTTGCATGCTGATACTATCTGTTGAGGTGCTGCGATATAACCTACACGCCAACCGGTCATGGCATAGCCTTTGGCGACACCGTTGACAATGACGAGACGTGATTTGAGTTCTGTGAATTGTCCCATGCTTTCATGTTTGTGCTCGTATTGTATGTATTCGTAAATCTCATCGGAGATGACGATGATGTTTGGATATTTTTTGAATACTTCTACCAATGATGCAAGTTCTTCTTTAGTATAAACAGAACCGCTTGGGTTGCAAGGGGTGCTGAATATGAAAGCTTTAGTCTTGGGAGTTATGGCAGCCTCCAATTGTTTTGCATTGATCTTGAAGCTTTGGTCTGCTGTGGTATTGATAAATACAGGTGTGCCATCGGCAAGTTTCACCATCTCAGGATAAGATACCCAATATGGAGCAGGGATGATGACTTCGTCGCCCTTGTTGATGATGGCTAAAAATACATTGGTGATAGCTTGTTTGGCTCCATTGGATATTATAATATCTGTGTCTTTGTAGTCGAGACCGTTATCACGTCTGAGTTTTTCGGCTATGGCTTTACGCAGTGCCGGTACTCCCGGAACTGGAGGATAGTGTGTGTCGTTGTTCTCAATGGCTTTGATGCCGGCTTGTTTCACACTCTCCGGTGTGTTGAAGTCAGGCTCGCCTATACTCAATGATATGATATCTATGCCTTGTGCTTTTAACTCGCGACTTTTTTGAGTCATTTTTAAAGTGGCTGATTCAGCCATGTTGTTGACTCTTTCAGACAAAATAATGTTTTCCATTCCTCTTTATTTTTAGATTTATTGTATATCTTATTGTGGCTCAATGATATTTAATCTAATGGGCTGCTTTTTTCTGCTGCAAAGTTAGTGATTTTTATGATAGTTTCACTTTTATTGTTTTTTTTTATTCTTTATTGCGAATAATCTCTTATATTTGTGGCAAATTTTGAATATGGAATATTTGATATATATTGTCATCGCTCTTTTTTTTGTACTATTGTGTTATAATTTTTTTGTCATGCATAGGAGTGGAAAAGATGATAGACAAAATACTGAAGTGTTGGTAGATACTAATAAAATGGCGACGGTATCGTACAGAGTTATTGTTCCTCTTAAGATACAGGCGTGTGAGAGATTGCTGCTTTTTTTGGAACGTATTCAGTTTCCGGTTTTAGTGAAACGTGTTTATATTCAGGGTGTCTCCCGCAATGACTTCCAGTTTTCGTTGCTTCAAAATGTTCAGGATGAATTTGAACATAATCTTGCACAACGTTTGTATGTCAAAGAAGATACATGGCATATCATAGAGCTTGCCAAAGAAGAGGTGCTTCAAAATGTCAATGCTGTATTTGCTGATAATCAGGATGCTGAGGTCAGTGCTATAGCATCAACATTGATGTCATTTAAGAATCCTATTGCAGAAAAGGCTATTATCAACATAAAGACAGAGTTTGATGCTTTGTTTATTAATTAACAGTTTATATCATGGAATTTACAGCATTACAAATTGCAACATTACTTTCCGGAAAAGTTGAGGGTGATCCCGATGTTAAGGTCTTTAATATTGCAAAAATAGAAGAAGGAGCTCCCGGAATGTTGAGTTTTCTTTCTAATCCCAAATATACACCTTATATATATACAACACGTTCGTCTATTGTTTTGGTTAACGACAGTTTTCATCCTACGGAGCCGGTGTCGGCTACTTTGATAAGAGTGTCTGATGCTTATGCTGCTTTCGCTCAACTTCTTTCAATATATCAACAATATGTTGGCAATAAGGTTGGAATATCTTCTTTGTCATTTATATCTAATGATGCTCGATATGGGAATGATGTGTATATTGGAGAGTTTGCTTATGTAGGACAAAGGGCAAAAATAGGAGACCGCGTCAAGATATATCCTCAGGTTTATGTTGGAGATGATGTGGTGATTGGTGATGATACTGTGTTATATCCCGGCGTTAAGTTGTATGCAAAGACTGAGATAGGAAAGAATTGTATCATTCATGCCGGTGCTGTTATTGGTGCTGACGGCTTCGGCTTCGCATTGCAACAGGACCATACGTATAAAAAGATTCCGCAAATTGGCAATGTCTCTATAGCTGATAATGTTGAGATAGGAGCTAATACTACAATAGATTGTGCAACAATGGGTTCTACTCGTATTGGACAAGGTGTCAAGCTGGATAACCTTATACAGGTGGCTCATAATGTTGAAATAGGAGAGAATACAGCTATGGCAGCACAGTCTGGTGTTAGTGGTTCTACTAAAATAGGTCGTAACTGTGTTATTGCCGGTCAGGTGGGTATTGCCGGACATATTGAGATAGCTGACTGTACAAGTATAGCAGCTCAGTCTGGTATCCTTGGCAGTATAAAGGAAAAGGGAAAGAAATATATGGGATCTCCTGCTTATTACTATAACAACTATATGAGAGATGTAGTTCGTTTGCGCAAATTGGAAAGTCTTGAAAAACGTGTAACAGAACTTGAAAAACTTTTGAAGGAGAAATAATACTTTTGTTTTGATAGCTGATTTTATGATGTTTTAATATGCAAAATTAACAGTATTGCATATTTGAGCAAGTAATAATATTGATGTTTATCAGTAATATAAGCCGTTTGTCCTTAAAAATGATGTTTAGTTTGTCGTTTTTTTATTAGGGAATATAAAAAAACACTAATTTTGCACCCCGTAATATAATGGTTAGGTGATAATGGTAAAACAACGTACGATAAAATCAGAAGTGAGCATCAGTGGGGTGGGATTGCATACAGGTCAGAATGGTGTTCTTACTTTTCGTCCTGCAGAGGCAAATCATGGAATAAAATTTAGAAGAATTGATGTAGATGGACAACCTCTTATAGATGCTCGCGTTGAAAATGTCGTGGATACTTCACGCGGTACTACTATTGAACAGAATGGTGTAAAGGTATATACTGTTGAACATATTCTCGCATCTTTGAAAGGATCTGATATTGACAATGTCCTTATCGATATAAATTGTGAAGAACCTCCTATTTTAGACGGCAGTGCCAAAATAATGATGGAAAAACTTAGAAATGTTGGCTCTGTAGAACAAAATGCAGAAAGGGAATTTTATGTGGTGAAGAAAAAAATTGTCTATTACCATCCTAAGGTTGGCTGTGAGTTGACAATTGAACCTGCTGAAAAGTTTACTATCGACGTTAAGGTGGATTATAAATCTCAGGTGCTTAATGTACAAGAAGCTCATCTTGAGAGTTTTGACGATTTTGAGAAAGAAATTGCTCCTTGCCGTACTTTTGTTTTCTTCCAGGAATTGGAGATGTTGTTGCAACATAATCTTATTAAAGGTGGTGATTTGTCAAACGCTATAGTGTTTATTGAGAAATATGTACCTGAAGAAGAATTGCGTCATGTGGCAAAATTGTTCAACATTGATTCTATTGGCGTCTATGACGGCGGCATACTTAACAATACAAGTCTCTATTTTGAAAATGAACCGGCAAGACATAAACTTTTGGACCTTGTCGGTGATATGACTTTGCTCGGTAAGCCTATACTTGGTAAAGTTACTGCCTACAAACCCGGTCATTTTGCTAATACTGAATTTGTGAAGTTGATTTTGAAGAACCTGAAATAATCCTTATTTTCATAATGAAAATATTCAATCGGCAATTGCCGATTTTTTTGTGATAAAGAAAAATAGAGGCGTAATGTACCACTAAGACTTTATCTCATTATAATAATGAAAGAGCAATAGACCTACTTTTGTTGTACTGTAATGTTCCAATATCGGCGCACGCAATGTTTCAGGCTCGTACGTATGACATTTGTTCATCATCGTCATTATAGCTTCGGCAAGATTCCTATTGTCGTTGGGTTTTACAAGTATCCCATTCTCATTGTTTATGACTTCATGGATGCCGCCGACATTTGTGCTTACTACCGGTATTCCGCATGACAAAGCTTCTAATATGACAACCGGCAGGTTCTCGTAGTTACTCGACAAAACAAGAAAATCGCCTTGTGAAAGTGCAGAGGCAAGTTCATTTCCTTCCAATAGCCCTTTGAATATCACGTTTCCATTGAGTCCTAATTGCTTGCAATATTCTTTCATGACTTCGAAATCCATGCCATCACCAATCATTTCACAAAGAAAATCAATATCACTGTCTTTAATGATTTTTAAAGCATCGAGTAAGCCGCTTATGTTCTTGGATTTGTTCTCAAAACAACTGATGTGTATTATCTTTACTGTTTTATTGTCATGTTTTGACGGAACGAACATGTTGGTGTCAACTACGTTGGGTAGAATTTTATAGTTGTCATTCAACAGTTTATGGTTTTTCATGGCATTACCGAGATTTTTTGTCACTGTAGTTATCATTGCAGCTTCTTTTACTACTTTGCGTGTGACAAATTTTCTGATGACACCGTTGAAATCATTACCGGGAAGATATCGAGACCAATGTTCGGTAATAAGGTAGGGGATATGATGCAGTTTTTTTTCAAATAATGCTATCACTCCTAATCGTGTCAATATGTGAACATGGATAATGTCGATTCTGTCAATAAGCGACAATGCTTTTCTGTTGGCACGGAAGAAACGTATTATGTTGATGGCTTTATTGTTGTTTTTTTTGTAATATATTCTGATGGTATCGACATTGTTCTCGTATTGTCGTTCTATTTCGAATTTTTCTTTGGCGTTTTCGTCCGCATGTACATAAACGACACTGATGTCATGAAATGCTGACACCGCTTCAGCATGACGTTGAATGAATAATCCGTACATGCTGTCATAACGGTGTGGATACCATCTCGCCAAAAACACTATTTTCTTCCTGTCGCCCATAATTTGTCATCGCATATCGATAACTTCTACATCAGGATGACTTTCCTCGTCGAAAACAAATGTGTTTTGAGGAAGTTCCTGATTAGTGATGAACTTGTTTATGATATAGGAAAATATGTTGTCATCATCGTCATACACATGAATTTCTTTGAGATGAGAAGTTTTCTTGTCGATGTTGACTACTATTTTTTTAAATTTGTCTTCATTTTGCGGTGTTATTACAAAACTTTTGAAGTCTTCATTTTTATCGTCGAGAACCACATTGACATTATCATAATATGATTCTATTATTGAAAGTGGGGAATTGCTTCCATCTTCAGCATTGACGTCGCTTATCATGACCTCTGCATCATCAGGAAGATATGTCCATAATGTGTTGCTGTCGCATATCAAAATCTGACTGCCTAAGTCTAATCTGTAGGCATCGCCTTGAAGGAATCCATTACCCGTTATAGTCTCGTTTATGCCGACAACATCATTCGTCATCTTGTATTCAAAACTTATCTCTATGTTTTTGAAAGCTTTGATTCCATCAACAACAGAGCGAAACATTTCGTCAGCTTTCTGGCAATATGCTGACAATGATGCAAATAATACTAAAAATGTGATGTACAGTGTTCTTTTCATATCATTCTTTATAATTAAGGTCGTTAAGAAGTTGATCGAGTGCGTATTCTGTTTGTATTTTCACTTCGCGTTGTTTACTGCCGGCAAAAGGTCCTACTATGCCGGCGCATTCCAGTTGGTCTATGATGCGACCGGCTCTGTTGTACCCAATTTTGAATTTGCGTTGCAGCATGGAGGTTGAACCTTGTTGTGATTGTACTATCAGACGTGCTGCATCTTCGAACAGCGGGTCTCTTTCATTGGGATTGATATTTTCCTTATCTACTGTATCGTCTTGTTCATCAGGACAATCGGGTAGTGTGTAGGCTTCAGGGTAAGCTCTTTGGGAGCCTATGAACTCAGTTATGGCTTCTACCTCCGGAGTGTCGATGAACGGACACTGAAGTCTTACCAAATCATTGCCGGTGGACAACAGCATATCTCCTCGTCCTATGAGTTGTTCCGCACCGGTGCTGTCTAATATGGTGCTGGAATCTACACGCGACATGACACGAAATGCCATACGTGCCGGGAAGTTGGCTTTGATGGTTCCGGTGATGATATTGACCGAAGGACGTTGCGTCGCAATGATGAGATGTATTCCTATTGCACGCGCAAGTTGTGCAAGCCGAGTGATAGGTGCTTCTATCTCTTTGCCGGCTGTCATGATAAGGTCGGCAAACTCATCTACAACAAGTACTATATATGGCATAAAGCGGTGTCCTTCGAGGGGGTTGAGACGTCGGCTGATAAATTTTGCATTATATTCTTTGATGTTGCGTACTTGTGCATCTTTGAGCAACTCATAGCGATTATCCATCTCTATGCATAGTGAATTGAGAGTACGCACGACCTTACGCACGTCTGTTATTATAGATTCTTCTGAGTCAGGGAGTTTGGCAAGAAAATGCCGTTCTATCTTTTTGTAAAGGCTTAACTCCACTTTTTTAGGGTCAACGAGTACGAATTTTAATTCGGCCGGATGCTTGCTGTATAATAAAGATGCTATTATTGCATTGATACCCACTGATTTACCTTGCCCTGTGGCACCTGCCATAAGTATATGTGGCATCTTGGCAAGGTCTGCAACATAACTCTCGTTTGAGATGGTTTTTCCTATGCCGAAAGGTAACTCATAATTGCATTTCTGAAATCTTTCAGAACTTATTATGCTTCTCATAGATACTATCTGCGATTTGTTGTTGGGAACTTCTATACCTACAGTACCTTTACCCGGAATTGGCGCAATGATACGTATTCCCAATGCTGACAGACATAAAGCAATGTCGTCCTGAAGATTCTTTATTTTGGAAATACGTACTCCGGCAGCTGGAACAATCTCATATAAGGTAACAGTCGGTCCTACTGTGGCTTTTATCTTGGAGATGGCAATGGAATAATTGGACAAAGTTTCAACAATTTTGTTTTTGTTGTTTTCTAACTCTGCAGTATCAATGGTGGCAGTATTGTCTCCGTAATCTTTGAGGAGATCTAATGTGGGAAATACATAATTCGATAATTCGAATCTTGGGTCATAAGCAGTGTCTAATCCGAAATGTTCTCCGTTTTCTTTTACCTGTTTCTCTTCTTTTATCTCGGTTACTTCCATTGATATATCTGAATCGGACTCATTAGGAGAGTCGTCATCTGATGAGGACTCTTCAGGATGTGTTGTTATTTCGAATGTAGGGTCGTTGTCGTCTTTATTGTCTTTTTTGATCTCCCAACTGAAATTGGTATCATTGTCATCTTCGTAATCTTTATTTTCCTTGTCGATAGGTTTTATTAACCATTCGTTTTCGTCTGGTTTATTTTGTTTGTTGTCATTGTCAGTATCTTCATTATCTTTATTGTCGTTTTCATTTTCATTATTTTTTGATTTTTTTCTCAAAAACTCAAAAGTGATGTTGAATGAATAAATTATATAGGTCAATCCTGTCAGTAAAAGCAATATCAATATACCTATTTTGCTTATATAAAAGTCTAAAAAGTCATAAACCACTTTACCGGTTATTCCATAGTATTTTTCCAACTCGGTGCCGTTTTCAGATGATGATTGCATTATGAGAGCAAACAGCAATGGAATCCATACGAAAGACATCAAGGCATTTTTACATATTCTTAATATGTATAATTTCGGACGTCGGAAGATCAGATTAATACCTATTCCGATAATAATAATAATAAAATAAATAGAACCTATACCAAACATACGGGAACTAAGGAATAATCCAATCTTGCCACCGAGTTTCCCGGTTATATCGTAGTCTAAAAAAGCATCGATAAACGACAATAGTATATATATCCCCAATAGAATGAGGAAAATGCCAATAACTATCCGTGTTCTTATGTCTGTTTCTTTCTTTTTTTTGCTTGCGGAAGCATTGTCGTTTTTTTCTTTACTTTTCTTCTTGGTTTTCATTTTTATGTTATGTGATAACTTATTTTACTACTCTGAAAGTTTTGTTAAAACGTATTTTACCTTTGTTTGTATCCATTGACAACCATACAAATATAGGTTTACCGACAATATGATCTATTGGAACGTAACCCCAAAAACGGGAATCTTGTGAATTGTGACGGTTGTCACCCATCATCCAGTAATAATCCATCTTGAATGTATAACTGTCGCTCTCGACACCGTTTATATATATTTTACCGTCTTTAACCTTTAAATCGTTATGTTCGTATGCTGTTATCACTCTGTCATAAAGGGCAATATTTTGTGGGTTGATTGACACCGTGACGCTTTCTTTGGGGATCACTATAGGTCCGAAGTTGTCAACGTTCCATTTGAAATTTACAGTATCATTAGGAAATATCTCTTGGCTGACATCTTCACCGGCTTTGGCAATCATACGTGTTACTGAAATTACAAAAGGTTGTTTTTCAAATTCTTTTGCAACAGATTCTGTCATGTTGAATATGAATTCATTTGGTGATGCGGTGCGATATGCTTCGGTAATGTCGTATTTGTCGAGTATATGACTGTTTATATTGGTGCCTGTTATTTTTACAAGATAGTTGTGCTGAATATTGGGCAGTATTTCTCCTTTGCTCCCGTTGATATATACTATACCGTCTATTATTTGCAATGTGTCGCCCGGCATTGCTATCACTCTTTTGACATAATTCTCTCTCTTGTCAACCGGTCTTGTGATAATACGACCGAAGTTGGCTTTGTCATTGTTGACGCGTTCTCTGCCATAACGTCTTATGAGTTGATAGTAAGTTACGTTACTTTGATATACTTCACTTACTGTGTCGCCGGCGGGGAAGTTGAACACTATAGGGTCATTGCGTTTTATGTCGCATATTCCGGGAAGACGTCTATATGGAAGTTGAGGATGTGTGATGTATGATTTTGTTGTCTTTGACCATGGAAGGGTATGATGTACAAAAGGGAACGACAATGGAGTGTTGGGTATGCGTGGTCCGTAGTTGATTTTGCTCACTACAAGGAAGTCTCCGACAAGCAATGACTTTTCCATGCTTGAGGACGGTATTCTGTATGCTTCGAAAATAAAAGTTCTTATTATCAGAGCTGCCACCACAGCCCATATTATTGAATCCAACCAGTCGCGCACAGGTGCTTTCTTAGGTCTTACAGTAGTCCTCGGGTCATGATATTCAACGTTTTGAAAACCTATAATGGGCATATAAATGTATGGTATCAATGCTGCACATACAACCTCCCATAATTTGAACTTGCCGTAACATTTTGCCAATTCGATGAACATCAGCATCATCACGAAAAAGTTGATATAAGGAAATATCAGGAATACGTAACACCACCATTTTTGCCAATTGATGATTTTTGAGAATATGTATAAGTTGAAAAATGGTATTATTGAGTAGTATCCTTTTTGTCCGGCTTTTTTAAATAAATTCCAACACAATGCTATAGGAATTGTGAAAAGTATGGGTACTATGATAATGAATGCTAACATATTAATTATTGTTTATATTTTCATTTAATAAATCGTTCATATTATATAAACCTTTTTTGCCTATCAAGAACTCGGCAGCTGTCACTGCTCCAACGGCAAAACCTTTTCTGCTGAATGCCTGATGCGAGATGTTAATCTCGTCACATTCTGATACGGCTTTGACATTATGGATTCCGAAGACTTCGCCTTCGCGTATGGAGATGACGGGCAATATGCCTTCTTTCGAAGCATCTAATGCCCATTGTGAATAGTTGCTGTTGTTTGCAATTATGTCATTGGCAAGTTTCACTGCTGTGCCGCTCGGCATGTCCAATTTGTGTATGTGATGTGTCTCTCTTATTGACAGTTCATAACCGTAATGTTGTGCAAAGCGAGCCAGCATTTTGTTTATCATGAACATGAAATTCATTCCTATACTGAAGTTAGGAGCGTAAAACAGTGCTTTACCGTCATTAAGGCATCGTTCTCTTATTTCATTCTCATGTTCGTTCCATCCTGTAGTGCCGCATACCACTGGAATGTCTTTGTCGAAACATTTTTTTATGTTGTCAGGTGCAACTTTAGGCATACTGAATTCTATGGCGACATCAGCAGTGACAATAAGTTCGTTCTTGGTTTCCCAATCCGACTCGTTGTCAATGACACAAACAATATTGTGCCCCCTTTCAAGGGCTGTTTTTTCTATTTCTTTCCCCATTTTACCATATCCTATTATTGCTATGTTCATCGTTGCTGTTTTAAAAGTTCAACTTAAAAGTCAATCCTGTTGTCAATCCACAATTGCTATAGTTATAACATGTGTTGTTGAAATGATCTATGCTGAGACTAAGGTCGTCGCCTATGTCATAATAGAAAAAATGGGCATCTACTGTGGCATCTATGATGTTGAGTCCGTACCAGATGGCAAGTATGATCCAACTCAATTCAGTGTTACGTCTATAATAGTCGCGCATCGATATAAGGTTGTCTGCCGTATAACGGTCAGCCAATTCCTTTATGTCATCTCCTACGTCGGTATTGACTTCAGTCTTATAGTCGTAGGCTTTTTTATAAATCTTATATTCATTGTTATTTGATATGGCGAAATAAGATATGGTACCTATACCGGCATAAATGACCGGTATCTTCCAGTATTTTTTATTGTAGCCTTGACCAAGTCCCGGCAGAATGGCAGAGTACAATGCCGCACGTTTGGGATTGTGTGTTTTCAATGTTATTTCTTCGCTTTGTGCTTGTAGATTACCTAAAAACATCGAAAGCAGCAATGTCAGTATGATTGTTTTCTTCGGCATTGTCACTTGTTGTTGCTGATGATGTTGATTAGTTTGTCAAACTCTTCATCATTTTTAAAGTTGATGGTGATACTGCCCTTGCCTCTGTTGTTGCGATTTAGTTTTACGCTCATGTTCAGGCTCTTTGATATGTTGTCAATCTGTTTTTTAAAACTTTCCGGGATATAGTCAGACTGTTTCTTTACGCCTTTGCCAACCGTTTGGGATTCTACAAGTTCACGGGCGATTTTCTCTACTTGCCTTACATTAAGGTCTTCCTCAATGACACGTTTCAATATCAGCAGTTGTTTTGTAGTATCGCCTATGTTAATCAATGCTCTTGCATGTCCCATGCTGATGAATCCGTCTCGTAAGGCGACTTGTATCTCTGGTGGTAATTTCAACAGTCTCAGGAAGTTGGTTACAGTTGACCTGTCTTTACCTACTTTTTCGCTCAATTGTTCCTGTGTCAATTGGCATTCTTCTAAAAGACGTTGATATGATAAAGCTACTTCTATTGCGTTAAGTCCTTCTCTGTGAATATTTTCTATGAGAGCCATCTCCAACATCTGTTCATCGTTGGCTACGCGTATAAATACGGGGATTTTTTTCATTCCTGCCATTTTCGATGCTCTGAGACGTCGTTCGCCTGATATGAGTTGGTATTTGTCATATCCCATTTTGCGTACTGTTACCGGCTGAATGACGCCTTGTGTCTTAATTGATTCGGACAATTCCTGCAATGCTTTTTCATCGAAATCTGTTCTTGGCTGGAACGGATTCGTCTCTATCAGGTCGATATCTATCTCAGCTACTGCGCCTGCCACATAACTGCCGGATATATCTGTTGAGGTAATATCGGTTTCCTGACTTTGCAAAATGGCGTCAAGACCTCTCCCTAAAACTCTCTTCTTATTCGGTGTTGTCATTGTTCGATTTTATCTATTAAATTGTTGCGTTGTAATATCTCTCTTGCGAGGTTGATATGGTTTATGGCACCTGTGCTTGCTGCATCGTGCATTATCACTGACTGTCCGTAACTTGGGGCTTCGCTAAGTCTTGTATTTACATTGATGATGGTATTGAAGACCATGGATTGGAAGTGTGTTTTTACCTCTTCTACTACCTGTTTCGATATTCTTGTCCTTGAATCGAACATTGTCAACAAGATGCCTTCAATGTCAAGTCCGGGGTTAAATCGGGCCTGTACTATCTTGATGGTGTTAAGCAATTTTCCCAGCCCCTCTAATGCGAAATATTGGCACTGTACCGGAATAATGACAGAGTCGGCAGCTGTCAATGCATTTATGGTTATTAGTCCCAACGAGGGAGAACAGTCTATGATGATAAATTCATAATCGTTTTTGATATTTTCCAAACTATTGCGCATCATTCTTTCCCTCTGGGGCATGTTGATAATCTCTATTTCCGCACCAACAAGGTCTATATGAGCCGGCAGGAGATACAGGTTGGGCGTCTCTGTCTCTTTGATGATACTTTTAGGATCCAAGCCGTCTATGATACACTCATATATGCTGCCGTCAATGTTTTTGGGGTCAAAGCCTATGCCCGAAGTGGAGTTCGCTTGCGGATCGGCATCTATTAGCAGTGTCTTGTATTCAAGAACTCCAAGACTTGCAGCAAGATTGATGGCTGTGGTGGTCTTGCCGACTCCTCCTTTTTGATTGGCTATCGCAATAATTTTTCCCATTTTTTATTGTTTTATGTAGTTTAAAAAATAAAACGTACAAAGATACAAAAATTACATCACATTTTAATATTTTTATCTTATATATTTTATCAACATTCTATAAAAAAACGAGTCGTTCGTCCCGAACAACTCGTCGTGATTATCTTAATTAATAAATATTTTACTGTCGTTAAACAGTGCTTTAAACGGATTATGATTGTTTCTCTAAATCATCAAACCATTTATCGACGTTTTCATCATCGACTTTCTCTTCTTTTTCTTCTTTGTCGAAATATCCTTCCGGATAAACGCCTGTTTCAATAAATTCCAATGCTCCTTTCAATGCGTTGCTGAATTTCTCAAAATCTTCTTTGTATAGGAAAATCTTATGTTTTTCATAAAAGAAACGATCTTGATCATTGCTGAAACGTCTTTTGCTTTCAGTAATAGTGATGTATTTTTCGTCACCTTTTGTGCTTTTTACATCGAAAAAATATGTACGTTTTCCTGCTCGTACCGCCTTCGAGAATATCTCTTCCCGATTACTCATCTTTTCATTTTCTTCCATATTTCTCTGTATTTGATGTCTATATCTATTACGGAAGCAAAAATACAAATTTTATTTAATAAACCATTGTTGTTTCATAAAAAAAATTTTTTTTTCAACGAATTGATGTTTTTTTTATCAATTTCTTAAAAATACTTACCTTTGACACTCGAAAATGAGTGATTTTTTTAATTTTTAAATATGAATTTGAATTTGAAACGTCCGGTTGCGTTTTTTGATTTGGAAACCACCGGCCTTAATCCGGTACATGACCGTATTATTGAAATAAGTATTCTTAAAATTGATGTCAATGGCTTTGAGGAACAAAAGTCCTGGCGTATAAATCCTGGTATTCCAATACCTCCGGAAACAACTGAACTACATGGTATTACTGATGCCGATGTGGCAGATTGTCCCAATTTTAAACAACTTGCACCTGCCTTGTCGGCATACCTTAACAATTGTGACCTCGCTGGATATAATATATTGAAATTCGACCTTCCTTTCATTGTGGAAGAGTTTATTCGAGCTGATGTTGAATTTGAGGTACGTAACCGTAATGTCATAGATGTCATGAATATCTTTATGAAAATGGAACCTCGTACCCTCAGAGGCGCTTATCGCTTCTTCTTTAATAAAGATTTCGAAAATGCTCATAGCGCTTCTGCCGATACTGTTGCTACTTACGAGGTGTTGTGTGCCATGCTCGATAAATATCAGAACAGAGATTTCGTCGATAATAAAGGCACGGTGATAAAACAACCTGTTTCCAACGATGTACATGCTCTTGCCGTATTCTCGGCTCATCATCAGAATGCTGACCTTATGGGACAAATTGTTTATGATGAGTTTGGCAGAGAGGTGTTTAAATTCGGTAAATATAAAGATATGCCTGTGGAAGATGTTTTTCGTAAGGAACCCCAGTATTATGACTGGATTATGCGTAGCGACTTTCCTCAATATACAAAAAAAATCATTACGGGTATTAAACTTCGTATGAGTGGAAAAAATATAAAATATTGAATATGAAAAAAATATGTTTTTGTTCTTTGTTTTTGACATTGTCGATATTATCTTTGGCTCAACCTCTTTGGATGCGTTATAATGTTATTTCTCCCCAAGGTGATAAAATAGCATTTGCTTATAAAGGTGATATCTATGTCGTTGACGTTGACGGTGGGTTGGCACGACAAATTACTACCTCTACTGCTTATGATTATAACCCTGTATGGTCTAATGACGGCAAAAACATAGCTTTTGCATCAGATCGCTATGGCAATTTTGATGTGTTTGTTGTTTCTTCAAAAGGAGGACAGGCTAAAAGGATTACTACAAACTCAGCTCCTGAGATACCGCTCGCTTTCTCGCCCGATGATAAAGAAATATATTTCTCGGCTCATCTGCAAAAGACTCATACCAATGTGCAGTTTACAAGTGCATGGCTTACAGAATTATATAAGGTGAGCTGCAATGGCGGAAGGCCTAAGCTTGTCACCGATGCTACTGTGTGCAGCGTCTCTTTCGATGCCGACGGTGAATCTTTTCTCTATTATGATAGAAAAGGCGGTGAAAATATCTGGAGAAAACATCATACATCTTCCGTGGCTCGTGATATTGTTTATTATGATGCGCAAAACAAAACACATACTATTCTGATTGCTAATGTCGGCGAGGATAGGGACCCTGTCTTTCTTCCCGGATATGACAAGATGGCATTTTTGAGTGAACGCGATGGCAAAAACTTCAATGTTTATTTGTCTGCTGTCAGTGACCCGGACAATGTTACTCAGATTACGGATTTTCCTGTACATCCTGTTAGATTCTTGTCAGTATCTGATAATGGCATGCTGTGTTATGGTTATCAAGGTGAGATATATACGCAGACTGTAGATGGTGAGCCGCGTAAGGTCGAAATAGAAATAATATCCGATTATACCGAACAGATAGAACGAGGTAAGTTTGGTCGTGCCGGTGATTTCTGTATCACTTCCGACGGTAAGCAAATAGCTTTTGAGGCTCGAGGCGAGATATTCGTTACTACTGATGAATATAAAACGACAAAACAAATAACGAAAACTCCTCAGTCGGAATGCTGCCCTTCTTTCTCTCCTGACGGAAGAAGTATTGCCTATATGTCGGAACGCGATGGCTATTATAATATCTATGTCGCTAAAATAGTACGCGATGAAGAGGTTAACTTTGCTTATTCTACTTTGATAGAAGAAACTCCTCTTTTTGAAGATGACGGGATAGAACGTACTACTCCGCAATTTTCTCCGGATGGAAAGGAAATAGCATATCTTGAAAACAGAAACATATTGAAGGTGATAAATCTTGATACTAAAAAAGTTCGTGCCATAACAGATGGTTCCAAACATATTGGCAACGATGCGAATCACGAGTTTTCATATTGTTGGTCTCCGGATAGTAAATGGTTTGCTATAGAGTTGATTACCAATATGCGCTCTCCTTATTCCGATGTTGCTGTTGTATCTGCTTCAGGGGATAAGATAATATACAACATCACTAATGACGGTTATATCGCCGGTGGACCTCAATGGGCTTTGGATGGCAATGCGGTGATTTTTTATTCCAATCGCTACGGTATGCGTTCTCATGCTTCATGGGGAAGCCAAAATGATGCTTTCATCGCTTTCGTAAATCAAGATGCATACGACAAGTTCCGTCTCTCTAAGGAGGATTATGATTTGTTGCAACAGGAAAAGAATCTTATGGAGACTCTTTCAGGCAATAAAAAAGAAAAAAAAGACAAGAAAAAAGAAGTGAAGAAAGCTATTGTTGTGGAACCTGAACGTATTGATGAACGTATAATAAGGCTTACACCCATGTCTTCTCGACTGTCCGGGATGGTGATGTCTGCCAATGGAGAAAAACTTTATTTTTTAAGTTCTTTCGAGAAAGGTTATGATTTGTGGGAACTCGATGTTAGAGAAAAATCTACAAAAATATTGAAGAAACTTGGTGGAGGAGGAGCTGTTCTGGAAATCAATGATAAAGGTGATGTGTATGTTTTATCAGGCGGCAATCTTCAGAAAATTGACGCCAATGGCAAGTCGAAACATGTTGAATATGACGCTACTATGGAACTCGATAGAGCGGCAGAACGGGAATATATGTTCAATCATATCTTTTTGCAGCAAAGTAAACGTTTCTTTATGCCCGGCGCTAATGGTGCTGATTTTGAGAAGATAAAAAACGATTATTATCCGTTTTTGAAACATATAAACAACAGTTATGATTTTGTTGAACTTATGAGTGAGATTCTTGGCGAACTCAACGTATCTCATACCGGCGCAAGGATGTATGGCAATGGCAAAGACGGTGATGCAACGGCACAATTGGGATTACTCTTCGATACATATTATGAAGGCGATGGATTGAAAGTGGCAGAAGTTCTGGAATATGGTCCTTTCGATGTTGAAAATACCAAGATGAGAAAAGGAGTGGTGATAGAAAAAATTGATGGAGTAGAGGTATCGGCAGATATGGATTATTATCCGTTGCTTAACAAGAAATCCGGAAAAATGGTATTGTTGTCTTTGTTTGATCCTTTAGAGAAAAACCGTTGGGATGAAGTTGTAAAACCTATATCCAATGGCAAACAGAATGAGCTGATGTATAAACGTTGGGTAAAACACAATGCCGAGGTCGTTGACAGTCTTTCAGGAGGCAGATTAGGTTATGTCCATATCAGAAGCATGGGAGACCAAAGCTATCGTGATGTTTATGCCGACATACTCGGAAAATATAATCTTCGCGATGGAGTGGTTATAGATACCCGTTTTAACGGCGGCGGTCGTCTGCATGAAGATATAGAGGTGCTTTTCAGCGGAGAGAAATATCTTGAACAGGTGATACGTGATTCTGTGGTGTGTGTCATGCCGTCGCGACGTTATGTGAAACCTTCGGTAATGATAATAGGTGAGGCAAATTACAGTAACGCTCATGGTACACCATGGGTGTATAAGTACAAGAAAATTGGCAAACTTGTCGGAATGCCCGTTCCCGGTACCATGAGCAGTGTGACATGGGAGACTCTTCAAGATGAAAACTTGTATTTCGGACTGCCGGTGGTAGGCTATCGTACAGAAGATGGAGTCTATCTTGAGAATACTCAACTTGAACCTGATGTCAAGGTCAGAAATACGGTGGAAGAACTTACACGTGGCGTAGATGAACAGCTTAACGCAGCTGTCAGGGTGTTGCTTGAGGAACTCGAGGACTTCCATTATTGGGGTAAATGATAAAAACAGACTCCGACGAAAATGTCGGAGTCGTTTTTTTATTGGGGAAGACATAAGCGGGATTCTGTTACCTTATAATATTAAGGTGATTGTCATTTCTCTAGGTCTGACGTCACCATCAAACTCAAGCGACCTACCCACCCGGCTCGGACGAGCAGCCCTCAAACACCGGTATATTTGGTTTTGCAGCCCATAAGGTTTACCCCGTCATCATGTCGCCATAATGACGCGTGAGCTCTTACCTCACGTTTTCACCCTTGCTCTTTAGAGCGGTAATTTTCTGTGGCACTGTCTGTTATCTTTTCAGATACCTTCTTGTTAAGAAGTATGGTGCTCTGTGCTGTCCCGACTTTCCTCACGCAAAGCATAATCATGCCCCGCCTGCGACAATCTTGCTTCCCGTCTGCAAAAGTACAAAGTTTATCGAAATGACAAACATTTTGCAAGGATTTTGTCATTTATATGGGAATTGTCAGTAATCTAAACCTGGTACATTGACATCCAACATGTCGTAAAGGTCGTCTATGCACAGACTGTCATCGTAACGTTTTACAACAGGAGGCAGCGTGCCTTTTTCATGAACATAGCTGTCTTCATATATTCCTTCCTGCAGGAATCTGTTTATGTTCTCAAACAGATTATCATCATTGTCGAAAGTATATAACTTGTCGTTGTCGGTTAAGACCTCAAAGACGAATCTGCCTTCTTTGTTTTTCTTGAATCCGTGTTCGTTGTCAGTGACAATGAAACGTTTAAGTCCGAAATCATATAAAAACGGCATGATTTGACAGTCGTCGCGAAGCGAGAGGGAACATACTCCATTGTCGTTGATGACAAATTTGCCTCCTATAGACGGTTTATATGTCTTGTTATAGTATTCCTGTGCTTTTACTGCATCGTCTATGTCATCGAAACGCATGTAAAAGTCATAATATCTGTGTTCCATAATGATTTATTTTCTTGTGCAAAATTACGTTTTTTTGTGAAAGAAAGATTTTGTAATAATGAAAAATCATATCTGTGCCTGTCGCATTTCCATTTTTTCCATTTTAAGTACTTCTATGCTCGGATATCCGAAATCTTCCGTTATTCTGCCGAGAATGAGATAGGTGCCGTCGCCTTGAAATGGATATGTTTTCAATATGTTGGGAAAATGTACACTGTCGAAAAAATCACCCTGCGAATCTATGAAAGTGGCAAATTGCATCATATCTCCGGTGATGGTTCTTGTATTTTTTATGGTGATGAGATGCCCAAGCATACGACATTCTCTGCCAATGTTGTTCATCATTTCACATGCCTGTATGTCTCCTCTGAAACGTATTTTCAACATGTCGAACCACGATAATGTCAGAGGGAAACCAAACAACTCTATTTCATCGTATGCGTCTTTAAGAGCTGTGCTTTTCATGACGGGAAGTCTGAAATTGTTATCTCCTTTTTCGTCATAAATGAAACGATATTGATTGATATCGTGTTGTGAATATTTATTATTAAACATCATTGCTTCCCATAGAAGTTCTGTTTTGTTTTTACCGGTGAATGCAAAGGCATTGCTTCTTATCAATAATATTATCTGTTCAATCTTTGGATGTAATCGTTCTATAAAATCTTTTATGCTCAAGTATTTGCCGTACATTCCCCTTTCCTTGCATATATTAATGGCAAATTCTTTTTCCAATCCTTGCAGATGAATGAAGCCTATATATGCTATATCTCCATAAAGTGTTGTCAGATAATGACTGTTGTTGACACACAAATGATGAATATTGCCGCCTTTTTTCTTTAATTCATTGAAATATACCCAAGTGGGATAAAATCCTCCGAAATTGTTGATGACAGCAACTTGAAACTCCAATGGGAAATGAGCCTTGAGATAAAGACTCTGCATGCTTTCCACGGCGTAAGATGCCGAATGGGCTTTGGAAAAAGAATATCCGGCAAAAGATTCTATTTGTCTCCATACTTCTTTGATGATATCGTCATTATAACCTTTTGATTTACAGTTGTTAAAGAATTTTTGTCTCAATCTGTCGTATTCTTCTTCCTTATGGCGTTTGTTATTCATCATGCGTCTCAACAAATCTGCATCGTTAAGGTCTAATCCGGCAAAATGATGACATACTTTCAACACATCCTCCTGATACACCATGACACCGAAGGTCTCTTTGAGCAAACTGCCTATCAGAGGATGTATGTATTTGATGTCGTTCTGATTGTGAAAACGTTTTATATATTCTTTCATCATTCCTGATTTGGCTACTCCCGGACGTATTATGGAACTTGCGGCAACAAGTGTTTCATAACTGTCACATTGCAGTTTTTTCAACAGTCCTCTCATTGCAGGACTTTCTATATAAAAGCATCCGTTGGTATCTGCATAGCGTAACAACTGTCGAACCTTCTCGTCTTTTTGTATTTTTTCCGTATTATGTATGTCTATGTCGATATTTCTGTTTTTCCGTATCATTTCTACGGCATCTTGTATATGACCTATGCCTCTTTGACTTAGTATGTCGAATTTTTCAAAATGAAGACGTTCGGCAACATACATGTCGAATTGTGTGGTCTGAAATCCTTTTGGAGGCATGTCGAGAGCGGTGTAACATGTTATGGGTTCTTCCGTTATCAACACTCCTCCGGCATGAATGGAACGTTGATATGGAAAATCTTTCATACGTTGTGCCAAACAGTGTATCTTTTGCCATAAGACATTGTTCTCCGGACATGTCGTGGAGCCCATCTTTTCAATCTCTTGTTTTGGCATGCCATATATCTTGCCGAGTTCCCGCAATAAAGATCGTTTTTGGAAACTTATGGTGGCTCCCAATAGTGCAGTGTTTGTTCTTCCATAACGGCTGAAGATATAACTCGTTACCTTGTCACGGTCTTTCCATGAATAGTCTATGTCGAAATCAGGAGGACAACTTCGTCCACTGTTGAGAAAACGTTCAAAATAAAGGTCTAATCCTATAGGGTCAACGTCAGTTATTCTAAGACAGTAGGCGATGATGCTGTTGGCTCCGCTGCCTCTGCCAATGTATGGTATCCCTTTCGATATGGAATATCGTATGATATCGGCGGTGATGAGAAAATATGACGCGAAATCCAGTTTGTCTATTATTTCAAGTTCGTGCTCTATGCGTCTGTAAGCCTCTTTGTTGTTATTCCCGTAACGGCTTGTCATGCCGTCAAAAGCCATCTTCCTTAACAGTTCATAATCATCGTATCTGTTGCCTGTGTAATATCTTTTGTTTTTTGCCGTCTTAAAGTCGAAATATATATTGCACTGTGAAACAAGACGTTCGCTTGTTTTTACAATGTCTTTGTACAATATGAAGGCTGCATTTATACGATCGGGGCGGAGCAGTATCTCATCGGGCATGGCATGTAACATGGGGTCCAATCGGCTTATCAGCATGTTGTTATCTATGGCTCTCATACATTTGTGGAGATGCCGGGAGTCTTCATCTTTGAATGTCACCGGCTGCATTATCACAACTCTGTCTTGGTACTTTCTTATGTCAGATGTGATAAGACGTGCTGTCTGAGATAACCGTATTCCTATATATTCATTGTCTTTCAGTTGTTTTACATTCTTATTTCCAAATGGATATATGGTGTAAACATTATTCCACGAGGGAGCATCGGCTTCGTAAGTCATTTTGATGATGTTATGTCTGCTGATGTGTTCGTTTATCTCTCTGAAGCCTTCGTTGTCTTTTGCTATGGCGACATATAATAATTCGTTGTTGTTGCGAAACTCTGCACCTGCAATGGGTTTTATTCCGTATTTGTTGCATTCTGCTACAAAATCCGGGATACCCATGGTCGTGTTGATATCGGTGAGGGCAAGACTGCTTATACCGTAATAATTAGCCTGACGTACAAGCTCTTCTATGGAATAAGTCCCATAACAAAAACTGTAATATGAATGTGTGTTGAGATACATGATTATATTGTTATTGCTCTGTGTATGGCATCTTTCCCGAAACGATGCCTTATACTGTCTATGGCACTGTATAAATTGTCTGTTACAGTGTTATCCTCAAACATGTCGAGTTGTCGGGATACATTTATCAGGTTACTGAATCTAACTCCTATAAGTCTTATTAACAGTCTGCGGTTGTATAACTTGTCGAATAGTTCATATACTGTATTTGTCAGTTTGTGGTCGAAGGCTGTATATGCTATCTGCTGTTGCCGGGTATGCGTATCAAAGTCGGCATAACGTATCTTTATAGTGACACATCCCGTTAGTTTTCCTTGGTTTCTTAATTCAAAAGATAACTGTTCGACCATTGCCGAGAGATGCTTGTGTAACAATACCATGTCTATTGTGTCGTTTTCAAAGGTGTGTTCTTTGCTCAACGACTGCTGTTCTTCGTATTGTTTTACAGGACTTGAGTCTATGCCGTTTGCTTTTTTCCATATCTCAAGTCCGTTTTTCCCAAGCGATTGTTCCACAATATGGCAGGGTATTTTACGCAAATCACCTATAGATATAATACCCATCATATTCAGCAGCTTGTGTGTTTTCTCGCCTACCATTGGAATCTTGCATACTGACAAAGGATCTAAAAAATCATGTATGTCTTGATGTTTTATATATAATTCTCCGTTGGGTTTGGCTTCATCAGTTGCAATTTTGGAGATGGTTTTATTCTCTGATAATCCGAATGATATGGGCAGTCCGGTGTTTTTTATGATAAATTGCCTTAATTCATGAGACCATTTGTAACATCCGAAAAAACGGTCCATGCCACTGATGTCCACATAATGTTCGTCTATGCTTATCTTCTCGAATATCGGCGCTTTTTCGGCTATTATTTCTGTAACCATTTTCGAATACCTGCTGTATAATTCATAATCGCCTCTTATGAAAATTGCTTGCGGACACAATTTTTTCGCCATACGCATGGGCAGTGCCGAATGTACTCCGAAACGTCTCGCTTCATAACTGCATGTGGATACTACACCTCGGTCTGATAATCCTCCTATAATGACAGGTTTGTTCTCCAATACAGGATTGACTAAACGTTCTACAGAAACAAAAAATGTGTCTAAATCCAAATGTAATATTGTCCTGTTCATATATACCTTATTTATTAATAGCTTTATATTTTTATATGTTTCTGAATTTTTCTTCTTGAAAAACAATGTTAAAAAAATCCTTAAAATACTTGACAAAACGTCTTTGTTGTTGTATTTTTGACGAAAATTTAATCAAAAATATCGACGAAAAATTAAACATTTTATTTTATTCTGTCAAGAGGAAAAGGCAAAAAAATATGTATTTCAGTTCTAATATAAAATTTTTAAGGAAAAGAAGAGGGCAGACTCAAGATGATATAGCTTTTGCCATGGGAATAAAACGTTCAACGTTAAGTGGTTATGAAAACGATGTGGCACAGCCCAATATTGACACATTGATATCGTTCTCAAATTATTTCAAAGTGGCGATTGATACTTTGGTTAAAGTGGATCTTTCCAAGATAGGAGACGAGATGTTGAGTCAGTTGGAGCGAGGATACGATGTTTTTCTTAAAGGAAGTAATATAAGGATTCTTGCCACTACCGTCGATGCCGGCAACAATGAGAATATAGAATTGGTAAATGAAAAGGCTAAGGCGGGTTATGCTACAGGTTATTCTGATCCGGATTATATCAAGGAGTTGCCTGCTTTCCATTTGCCTTTTCTTTCCATGAACAGAAAATATCGTACATTTCAGATAAGTGGAGATTCCATGTTGCCAATACCCGACAAGTCTTATGTTACAGGAGAATACGTATTGGATATCACTGATATACGCAGTTGGCAGGCATATATAATCATCACTGTAGATGATGGCGTATTGTTTAAGGTGGTGGAAAACAAGTTCGATAAGGGCTTTTTCAGACTGTATTCGCTTAATACTTCATATAAACCTTATATTTTGCCGTTGGAAAATATAAGAGAAGTCTGGAGATTCGTACATTATATAAGTGACGAGCTTCCTGAATCTCTTGATAATGATAGAGATGTGATATTTAGGACTATGGGGGAAATAAAAGAAACAATAAAAACCATCAGTAAAAAACTTGATGACCGTGATAAATGTTGATGATTTTAAAATAAATTTGGTTTGAAAATAAAAAAAATGTATTTTTGTAAGGTTAATGTTAACTATAAAATAAAAAATATGGAAAAGAGAAACTTTATTTTCAGCATTTTTGCTATGGTCATATTTATGCTGTTGGTTGGTTGTAAAAAAGATAATGGCCCGGAAGATGATAATCCTGTAACTCCGGTTGTCGAAAAAACGGAAACACCTGTATTTTCACCGGCAGCAGGGAACTATTTAGACAATGTTACGGTATCATTGTCATGTGCGACGGAGTCGTCCGTTATTTATTATACTCTTGATGGTTCTGAACCTAATGATTCATTGTCATTGATTTATAGTGAGGAATTTGTTCTGGAGGAGACTACTACAGTTAAGGCACGCGCATATTCTCAGGATTATGACCCGAGCGATGTGGCAACAGCGGAATACGTCATCTGTTTGGATAAGGTGGCGACACCGGTATTCGTTTTGCCTCCGGGTACTTATAATAATGAGATATCAGTGACCTTTTCTTGTGCTACAGAAGATGCAGTCTTGTATTATACTCTCGATGGTTCTGAGCCGAATGACTCTACTTCTTTGGAATATGTGTCCAATATCTTGTTGAATGAAACGACAACTGTTAAGGTACGTGCTTATAAAGACGGTTTGATGCCAAGTGAAATAGCTGTTGGCGAATATGTTATTTCAATGGAAAAAGTGGAAACTCCTACGTTCTCTATAAACGGTGGAGAGTATGAAGAACCTCAATATGTGGAGTTATATTGCGATACTCCTGATGCCGTTATCCATTATACTACAAATGGCTCTGATCCTAATCAACTGTGTACCAAATATACAGAACCTATATATGTGCCTACATCTCGTACCATTAAGGCTCGCGCTTATAAACGCGGCTTTGTGGAAAGTGACGTCGCAGAAGCAGTTTTCAATATTAAAAAATATTGTGAAGGAGTGCTGAAAATACAGATTGATGATCAGATACCTACAGAATACGATATTAAGGACTTCTCTCTTAATTCATTTAATGGAAGAGTATCCTTGAGATTGTTGACGGAAAATGATAATGTAAATACTCTTATCTCTATAGCAAATACCACTATGCCTACTGATACTGTTCTCATGTTTAGCAAAGTGGAAGATGGTTATTGTACCGGAAAACTCTATGAGAATGGTTCAACCTTTATCCTTAGAGATGGATATCTTTCCATATCTTCGGAAGGTAATGTGAGAGTGTTTGAATGTAATGACGTTAGAACGGATTTAATGAGCAAAAAAGAGAAAAAGACATCTTTGTTGTTGAGAGTGATTCTATAACTAATAAAATACTAAATTAAAAATTATAGCAATGAAAAAAACATTTGGTAGAGTCAAACAGCAAGTGCAATATTACGAAATAAATTTGAAGAACTCCTTTTTTGGAGTGGAGAAGTTTAATTTTTCCCTTGGTCTTCGGTTAATTT
>NZ_DBMCYK010000004.1:0-169860 GCF_056978975.1 Candidatus Limimorpha avicola | reverse complement strand
GATTGTCGCTTGTTTGAGGAATTGGAAAATTGGATACTTTCGATACTGTCCCAAAAAGTGTGTAAAATTCAAAGTTTAATATTTTTGTAGTAGTTAAATTTAAAAAAACAAAACATGAATTTCACACAAGAGCAAAGATACGAAATCATTGAAAAGATAATCAAAGAAGGAAAAGGATTGTATCAACTGCTTTCGTGTTGTTAAATGAGTCAGAAACTTTAATTAAATTACAATATACACGTATGTTATTGAATTAATCATTGTTACAGTGAATCACGCCATATCTTTCAATATCTCCGTGAGTTCTCTCATTCCTTCCGAAGCACCCTTATTAATAACGGTAATGTCAATACTTCTGTTGATATTTACCGGTTTGGGGTCGATCAGGAATATTTTGGCTTTGTTTGGGACATAATGAATCAGTCCGGCAGCCGGATAGACGTTAAGAGAGGTGCCTATAATAATGAAGATATCGGCTTTTGATGCATAATCGACAGCTTTTGTCATATTGGGCACGGCTTCGCCGAACCATACTATGTAAGGTCGTAGTTGACTGCCGTCTCCGGCCTTGTCGCCTATCTTTACCTCATAATTATCCGGTTGCAGCTCAATTATATAGCGTGGGTCATTGGGATTGAACGAGGAGCATACTTTTGTCAATTCCCCATGTAGATGCAGCACATTGGAACTTCCGGCCCTCTCATGCAGGTTGTCAACATTTTGTGTAATCACAGTCACGTCGAACATTTTTTCTAATGATGCCACAAGTTCATGACCTTCATTGGGCTTAACTTCAAGCAGCTGTTTTCTTCTTGCGTTATAGAAGTCTATTACGAGTTTTGGGTTTGCTTCATAACCTTCCGGCGTTGCGACCTGTTCCACCGGATATTGTTCCCATAATCCTCCGGCATCGCGAAAAGTGCTTATTCCACTCTCAGCACTCATACCGGCACCTGTTAAAATCACGACTTTTTTCATGTTATTTGTTATTATATTGGTTCATAGTGAAGTCAGCACCTTGAGTGACAAAACTTTTTATCATCTCTACTGCAATATCTAAACGTTGTTCCACCACTGTCATTTCCGACGCTTTCCATTGTCCTATTACATAATCTATTTGTTTTCCGTATGGGAAATCATTGCCTATTCCAAAGCGCAGACGACAGAAATTATTGGTTCCCAAGGAGTTAATAATGTCAGATAATCCGTTGTGTCCGGCATCGCTGCCTTTCTTCTTCATACGTAAGGTGCCGAGAGGCAAAGCTATCTCGTCGAGTACCACTAAAATATTTTCTAACGGTATTTTTTCCTGTGTCATCCAATATCGTACCGCTTTTCCGCTGAGGTTCATATAAGTAGTGGGTTTTATGACAAGCATGACACGTCCTTTGAAACGCATCTCCGATATCATGGCAAAACGTGACGTGGTGAATTGTACATCGAATTCCTTCGCCATTCTGTCAGCTATCATGAAACCAATGTTATGCCTTGTTTGGGCATATTCCTGACCTATGTTACCGAGACAAGCAATTAGATATTTCATAGTGCAAAGATATAAAAAATATAAAGGACAAAAAAAGCCTCCCCTAAGGAAGGCTAAAGTTATGTATAACTAAACGATTATTCCTCTTCTGTTTCTTCAGAGACAGATGCTCCACGAGCCATCTTAACATCTACTATGATGGTATTGGGGGCTATCATAGGTGTAACATTCGGGATATCCAAGTCTTTTACTTTTATTGACTGGTTAAGGTTCAATTTGCTGATATCGAGAATGATTGAATCAGGAAGGTCGTTGACAAAACCTGATACTTTCAATTTGGAGATGTTGTGATTCAGTTTACCACCACGCATTACGCCAGGAGATGTTCCTTCAGTACGTACCGGAAGCAATACTGTGATAGGTTTTTCTTCGTTGATGGCGAGGAAGTCGGCATGCAGCACCTCATCATTAACAGGATGATACTGAACCTCTTGAAGAATAGTATGATAAACTTTGCCATCTATGTTGAAATCAATGACAAAAGTCTCGGGTGTGAAGAGAATATGTTTGAAATTTTTGGCATCGGTATAGAATCTCAGTTGTTTCCCTTTGTAGGTCAAATGTTTTCTTCCTTTACCACAGTCAAATTCCATTTCTTCACCGGCACCGAGGAGTACACAGGGCACCAAGCCCTCTTTGCGCAGTTTCTTAGCATCTTTTTTCCCTACGTTCTCGCGGAGAGAACCACTCAATGATACTGTTTTCATGATTTAAAATTTTAGTTGATTATTATTTAGTCTTGTTAAACAAAGAACTAATGGATTCATAATTTTCGACACGTTTTACCACTTCGGCAAAAAGTTCTGCTGTTGACAACACATGTATTTTGCTGCACGGGTCTTTCAGCGGTATGGTGTCGGTGACGACGACTTCGTCGAATACGGAGTTTTCTATTTTCTCCATGGCGTTGCCTGAAAAGATAGGATGTGTAGCGAAAGCGCGTACGCTTCTTGCTCCGTTGTCTTTCAAGAGCTGACCTGCCCTTGTGATGGTGCCGGCAGTATCGATGATGTCGTCTATCAGAATAACATCACGGTCTTTTACATCGCCTATGAGCAACATTTGTTCTATGGCGTTCGGTTTGGAACGCTGTTTGTGACAAATACAGAATACCGTGTTGAGCATCTTGGCGTACGATGCAGCGCGGCGTGTGCCGCCGGCGTCGGGTGATGCCATGATGAGATCCGGCAGTTTAAGACTTTCTATGTAAGGAACGAATATTTTCGAGGCAAAGACGTTATCGACAGGAATGTCGAAGAATCCCTGTATCTGGTCGGCATGAATGTCCAAAGTGATGACTCTTGTCACACCGGCAGTGGTCAATAAGTTGGCAATCAACTTAGAGGCTATACTGATACGTGGACGGTCTTTTCTGTCTTGACGTGCGAATCCGAAGTAAGGAATGATGGCGACTATCCTGCGCGCTGATGCACGTTTTGCGGCATCTATCATCAATAACAGTTCCATAAGGTTTTCTGTGGGAGGAAATGTCGATTGGATCAAAAACACATCCCTTCCTCTGATGTTTTCATCGAAACTCGGCTGGAACTCACCGTCAGAGAACTCCAAAACACTCGACTGTCCAAGAGGTTTGCCATAATATCCGGCAATCTTTTCTGCTAAATATCTTGTGGCTCTGCCTGAAAATATCGTTACAATAGGTTCTTGCATAACAATGATGTTGTCTGTTACAATTTTGCCGCAAAAATAAGACATTTTTTTATGTTGTAAAAATTTTTTTGTCTCTGTTTTTATCTATTTTGAATAATATGTTTATTAAAAAAATAGTGTTGATAATCAATATGATATATTAAATACGTGTTGTGTTTCATATTTTTGTTATTATATTTACATAAAAACAATTGAATAAAAAAGATGATTTTTAACTAAAAGATTTCGGGATTAATGATGAAGCCTTAGTGTTGTTGTGATTTATCATTGTTGTTCTTCAACAATGATAAAAATGATGTAATGTTTGTATGATATTGATAATAAGAGACATGTAAAATATGTTGTGTTAAGGTGGGAAAAAAGTGAAAAAATATTTGTATATTAAAAAAAATTAGTAATTTTGCAGTCGCAAAGGTTCATTGAAAGTAATGCCTAGGTGGCGGAATTGGTAGACGCGTCGGTCTCAAAAACCGATGAGGTAATACTCGTGCCGGTTCGATCCCGGCCCTGGGTACAAGAAAACCTGTTAGTTGACAATACGACTGACAGGTTTTTTATTTTGGGCAGTTTATAATTACCATTTTTTATTTTAATTGCACTTGAAATTATTTTTTTCTATTGGTTGGTTTATTTTTTATCTTTGCAAAATGACAATGTATGCCCTCATGGCATATGTTTGATGATGAAGATATATTGTAATATTAGAGATACATATATGGACAATTCTTTGTTAGGACTTTCTTTCGATGAGATGAAACAGTTGGTGCAGAAACACGATTTACCCAAGTTCACTGCTAATCAGTTAGTGGAATGGTTGTATAAAAAACGTTGTCGTAACTTTGATGATATGACGAATCTCTCGAAGGCTACACGTCAACTGTTGAATGACAATTATGATACAGGGTTTCATTCTCCTATAAAGGTACAGGTGTCAAATGATGGCACAAAAAAATATCTTTTTCATGTCAAAGATGGCTATGTAGAGACTGCGTATATACCTGACAGAGACCGTGCCACGCTTTGTGTTTCTTCTCAGGTGGGTTGCAAAATGGGATGTGAGTTCTGTCAGACCGGTAAACAGGGATTTCAGACCCAACTGAGTGCCGGCGATATAATTAATCAGATTCTTTCACTTCCAGAGTTCGAGAATCTTACAAATTTCGTTTTTATGGGTATGGGAGAGCCTATGGACAACTACGATGCCGTGATGCGTTGTCTTGAGATAATGACATCAGAATGGGGTCTTGCCATGAGTCCCACACGTTTCACTGTCTCTACAGTAGGAGTGATACCTTTTATGAAGCGTTTCATGAAAGAATCCAAGTGTAACCTCGCAGTCAGCATGCACAGTCCTTTCCATGACGAACGTTTGTCGTTGATGCCGGTGGAGGCAGCATATCCTATCTCTGAGGTGATACATGCCTTACGTCAATATGACTGGAGCGGACAAAGGAGATTGTCTTTCGAATATATTGTTTTTAAAGGACTTAACGATACTAAAGACCATGTACGTGAGCTTGCTCGTTTGTTGGGAAGCATGCGCTGCCGTGTCAATCTGATACGATTCCATTCGGTTCCGGGGGTGTCGTTGCAGAGCCCTTCAGACAAAGATATGGTGCAGTTCAGAGATAAACTCAACGACAAAGGCATCATAGCTACCATAAGAGCTTCACGCGGGCAGGATATAGATGCTGCTTGCGGTCTTCTATCGACTCGTAATGAGATGCAGTTGTAACATTAAGACGTTCAGAGTGTTTATATAACTAAAAATATACGGTTTTGCAGACATTAAAATCACAGATTAACACAGGAAGTGCTGAGTTTCAAGATAATAAGAAAGCATATTCGGAACTGTTGTCACGCTATCGCGATGCCATGTCCATTAGTATGCAGGGCGGTGGAGAGGCTGCCGTCGCCAAACATAAAAAGAGAAACAAGTTGCTTGCAAGAGAGCGTATCAATATGCTTATCGACAAAAACACTCCCTTCCTTGAGTTGTCGCCCATGGCAGCCTACGACACCTATAACAACGATTTCCCTTCAGCCGGAATTGTCACAGGTATTGGAGTGATACAAGGCAGAGAGACCATCATCGTCGCCAATGACGCCACTGTGAAGGGCGGTACATATATGCAATATACCGTAAAGAAACACCTTCGTGCACAGGAGATAGCCATGGACAACAACCTGCCATGTGTTTATATGGTTGACAGCGGTGGTGCCTTCTTGCCGGAACAGGATACAGTGTTTGCCGATAGAGACCATTTCGGGCGTTTTTTCTATAATCAGGCTCGTATGTCAGCCATGGGAATACCGCAGATTGCCATAGTGATGGGCATGTGTACCGCCGGTGGCGCATACGTCCCGGCAATGAGCGACGAGACAATAATAGTCAGAAATCAAGGTACCATTTATCTTGGAGGTCCGCCTCTCGTCAAAGCGGCAATAGGTGAAATAGTCACTGCCGAGGAGTTGGGTGGTGCCGAGATGCATACCTCCGTCAGCGGCGTCGCCGACCACCTCGCTGAGAACGACACCCACGCCATGCAGATATGCCGTAACATCTTCAAGACCTTGCAAAAACCTCAGAAACAGAGTCTCGACATGTTGCATCCTGAAGAGCCATTATACGACCCTGAAGAGTTGTATGGCATAGCTCCAATAGATTTTCGCAAGATAGTGGACCCTCGCGAGGTGATAATGCGTATCGTTGATGGCAGCCGTTTTCAGGAGTTTAAGGCTCGGTATGCTACTACCATAGTATGTGGTTTCGCCCATATCATGGGTTTCCCGGTAGGTATAATAGCCAACTTCGGCGTGTTGTTTTCCGAGTCTGCCCTCAAAGCCACGCATTTCATAGAGTTATGCTGTCAAAGAAACATACCATTGGTGTTTTTGCAGAACATCACGGGTTTCATGGTGGGAAAACAGTATGAATGGGGAGGCATAGCAAAAGATGGAGCCAAGATGGTGCATGCCGTGAGCAATGCCAATGTGCCCAAATTCACCGTGATATTCGGTGGCTCGTTCGGCGCAGGTAATTATGGCATGGCTGGACGTGCTTACAGCCCGCGTCTGCTCTTTATGTGGCCTAATGCCAAGATCTCCGTCATGGGCGGAGAACAGGCTGCCAACGTTCTCGCTACCGTGAAGGAAGACCAATATAAATATAAAGGCTTGCCGGTGCCTGAAGACGAGATATTGAAATTGAAAAAAGATATATTGTCAAAATATGACTATGAGGGTTCTGCATTCTATAGCACTGCACGTCTGTGGGACGACGGCATAATAGACCCTGTCGATACCCGTAAGATTCTCGCCATAGGAATAGCGGCTTCACTGAACAGACAGTTCCCACAGCAGCACTTCGGAGTATTTAGAATGTGACATTTAATTGTTTCGATATGGATTTTACAACTATACAGATAGGCATAGAGAAAAATGTGGCACGTATAGCCCTTAATCGTCCTGATGTGCGTAATGCCTTGAATGAGAAGATGATTACAGAACTTACCGAGGCTGTCGAATGGTTGGATTGCCGCGATGATATCAGAGTGATTGAGATATGCGGTAACGGCAAGACGTTCTGTGCCGGTGCCGACATACAATATATGAAAAGGATAGGAGAATATGATTATGATAGAAATCTGGATGATGCACGTCGTCTTTCTTCTCTTTTTCAGAAAATTTATTATTGTAAGAAGCCAATAATAAGCATGGTGCATGGTGCTGTGATAGGCGGTGGCAACGGCATAACGGCGGCTTCCGACATAGTGCTCGCTGTGAGAGATACTCGATTTGCATTTTCAGAGGTACGCCTCGGCATCACACCGGCTACAATATCGCCCTTCGTGTTGCGGCGTTGCGGCGTTGCGACAGCTCGGGATTTAATGCTTTCCGGTCGCATATTTTCTGCCGATGAGGCTCTTCGTTATGGTCTTGTCACTTTCGTTGGTGACTTGAATGAGGTGAATGAACGTATGGATTTTTACATAAAACATTTCCTCGAGGCATCTCCACATGCTCTACAAGATTGCAAATATCTTATTGAAAAAGTCAATGGCACCGATACCGATATGTCGGCGTTCGAAGAAACTGCTGTTATTATAGCTCGCGAAAGAATGTCTGATGACGGACAGGAAGGTCTGACATCATTTCTTGAAAAAAGAAAACCCTATTGGTGCCCGCAATAATGTCTGACCTCATATATGATATTTGAATATTTGATGATTATTATTTAAAAATAATCGTATCGGATATGTTTTTGATGCAAAAGAATATCGCCATGGTTTTTAAGAATAAGTTATTCAATGTTCCGGTAATGTTATTGAGATGCCATAATGATGCCTCAAAAACATGTTGATAATATAATATTTGTGTTTTTAATAATAATCTTATAGATACATTCATGTAATGATTTTATCCAAATAACAATGAATAATAACAATTTCAAGAATGTTATTTGGGACGTCGTATGCTCCACAAGCTGAGATCTATTTCACTTTCCATTTTCTTTTCTACCTTGTCCGGCAATGTCGGGAAGAAGTCCATGTCGGTAATGTCTTCCAATTCATCTACAGTGAGAGCGTAGGTCATAAGCGGATTGTCGGTAGCTTTGTTAGGAAACAGAAATGCTATTGCATACATTTCGCCATTATTGTTCTGCATCAGGACTTTGAAGAAAAAATCTGGAACTGCCACCTTGTTGTCGCCAATGCTCTTGTGATTGTCGGATACTATCGGTCCGCAAATGACATAGATAGAACCTTTTTCCAATGCAAGTTGTCTCACATGTTCTTCCAGGTCTTTCCAGATGCCACTGTTAAGTTTCTGATTTTGTGGGCATATATTGGAAAGGTAGAACGATTCTTTCATTGCTGTCTCCGACCATTTCATGTCTGCCGCGGGAGCCATGTGTCCTCTGTCCCAGCCGGAATTTCTGTAATCATTGGTAGTGGCGGATAAATGTTCAGGTACTTCGGGGTCCGGCACAAAGTGTTTGGCTCTCGGTATGATGCCGTTGACTTCTACATCTGTAAGTTCGTAGGCTACCCAGTTGGGTATTTTCCAATCTGGATTGTAGTTGGTGATATATCCAATATGTTTTATTATCAATTCATTACGACCCTTCAAGGTGGCGGGTGGCTCGTCTATGTCGTGTTTTTTATCTTTTTGTGGCTGTATTATGTAATTGTAAATGAACAGATGACATAATGCAACCAATACTATGACGATATATTTTGAAAGGCTGAATCCTTTCTTTCTGTTTTTTCTTTTCATGAAAAAGTGATTATAATTAAATAGAAAATTATTTATTACAATGCAAAGATATGAAAAAAATCATAAATATATTGTGGATTTCATGTTTTCGATGTTTACGATGTTTCGTTTTCTAAAAAAATCATGATATTTATGTAGAAAGCTTAATTTTATTAGGTAAAGAGTCATAAAATGTTGAATAGGTGTGCAAAAACTTGCGGGAAAAAGAAAGATTTAATATTTTTGCGCTTTGATTTAAATATGCCTTCAAAAAAAATAAATAAAATATTGGTAGCCAATCGTGGCGAGATAGCGGTACGTATCATGCGGACGTTGAAGAAGTTAGGTATATCTTCTGTTGCTGTATGTGCCGATGATGACAGAATGTCGTTACATTGCCGCATGGCTGATGAAGTGCGTTCTTTGGGCAATGGTACGGTAAAAGATACATATCTCGATATTCAGAAAATTATCGATGTAGCCTTGGATACCGGCGTCGATGCCATACATCCCGGTTATGGTTTTTTGTCGGAGAATCCTGATTTCGTGGAGGCTTGTGTCGCCAACAATATTATTTTTATAGGACCGGATGCTGATGTCATGCGTTTGATGGGCAATAAGAAAGAGGCGCGTCGTATAGCTGTCGAGAATGGCATACCTGTGGTTTTCGGTATGACCGGTATCATTGAGGAAATAGCGGCAGCGGCTACTGACATGCCTTATCCGGTACTTATCAAGGCTGCTGCCGGTGGCGGCGGTAAAGGCATGCACATTGTGGAGAATGAAGACGAGTTGCTTTCCTCTTTGCTTCAGGCTTCCCGCGAGGCAGAGAACTATTTCGCCAATGGAGAGGTGTATGTGGAGAAATATTTGGAAAATCCGCGCCATATTGAGGTTCAGATACTTGCTGACAAATTTGGCAATGTGATACACCTGTTTGAACGTGAATGTTCAGTGCAACGCCGTTACCAGAAAATTATTGAAGAGTCGCCGTCTCCTTCATTGTCGGAACAGTGTCGTCATGAGTTATGCGATACTGCCGTGAGACTTTGCAAAAGTATTGGTTATACCAATGCCGGTACGGTGGAGTTCCTTGTGGATAATGACATGAACTTTTATTTTCTCGAGATGAATACCCGTATCCAGGTGGAACATCCTGTTACTGAACAACGTACGGGTATTGACATTGTGGAAGAACAGATAAGGATAGCACGAGGCAAGGTGATGGGTTATACACAAGAATCTGTAACTGCAAAAGGTCATGCCATGGAATGCAGGATATATGCCGAAGACCCTCAGAACGGATTCCTGCCGGCTCCTTCAAAACTGACATTATATCATGAACCTCGCCAAAGAGGTGTGCGTATCGATAGCGGCATAGATGGTCAATGTGTCATATCGGAATGTTACGACCCTATGATAAGCAAACTCATCTGTCATGGCAAAACGAGAGCCGATGCTATTGAGATAATGCGTGATGCTCTCGGTAATTATATAGTACATACAGATAAATCCAATATACCTTATCTTCAGTGTGTCATAGAAGAAAAAGATTTCATAGATAACAGAATAGATACTTCTTATTGCAAAAAACATCATGATGTTCTGATGAATGCCATGCAGAATAAACGTGATGCAGTGAGAAAACATGACGTGGCAGCTCTGTTCCTGTTCCATAATCTTAACATATATTTTCTTGAAAATAAAGAAATAGACAATGTTTGGAAAGAGATAGGCTATTGGAGATTTCGTATGAATCTTATAGTCGAAGTGGATGGTTACCGGTTTAATGTGGAGATTAAAAAGTTGAATCGCAACATGTTGAAATGCAGTGTCGATGATGTCTGTTGCGAGGTATATCTTGCTGCTGCTGACAAGGTGCTTGTCAACGGTCGTACCGAATCGCTTTTCGTCTCGGAGACGCCAAGTCATGACTATTGTGTTCATTTTAAAGGACTTGATTTTATATGTCGCCGTGATGACCAACTTAACGAATCTATAGATTATTCTCACCAGGATAAGTTGCCTGACAATATGTGTTTTTATTCTCCGATGCCTGGCAATGTAATGAAAATCAATGTTAAGGAGGGTGATACAGTTACTAATGGAACAGTATTATGTGTAGTGGAAGCGATGAAAATGGAAAATAACATAGTGGCAGCTACTGATGCTAAAGTCAACAGAATTTATGTTTGTGAAGGTGATAAGGTAGATGCTAAAACACTTTTGATTGATTTGATATAAATATATATGATATGGATTTCGGTTTGACAAAAGAACAACAGGAGTTGCGTGCCAAGGTACGGGAATTTGCCGAGAGAGAGGTGAAGCCTGTTGCTTCCTATAACGATGAAAACGAGATTTTCGATGTTGACCTTACCCTTAAAATGTCGAAGTTGGGACTGTTAGGGATGTGCATATCGGAAGATTATGGCGGGCATGGGTTGGATGTATTGTCTTATATCATTGCTGTAGAGGAACTTGCTCGTGTCGATGGTTCTACAGCTGCGACAATAGCGGCGCATAACTCTTTGGGTATAGGACCTATCAATGATTATGGCACGGAAGAACAGAAAATGAGATATTTGCCGCGTCTGTGCAGCGATCGTTTATGGGGTTTCGGTCTTACTGAGGCTACTGCCGGTTCTGATTCGAGAGGAACAAAGACATGTGCCCGCTTCGTCGATGGCAAATGGATAGTCAACGGTTCCAAGATGTTTATTACAAATAGTGCGACCTCGATATCTTTAGGAAGCACCATACAGACAATCTCTGGTGAAGTCAATGGCAAGCCGGAATTTACTACTTTTCTTATAGAAAACGACACTGAAGGTTTCACACAGAAGCCTGTGAATCGCAAGATGATGTGGCGCGCTTCCAATACCGGAGAATTGATATTCAATAATGTACAATTAGACAATGCCAATATGCTCGGTGCGAGAGGACAAGGCTCTCATATCATGCTTGCCACCTTGGACTCCGGACGTCTGTCTATAGGTGCCATGGGACTCGGTTGTGCACAGGGCGCTTTTGAGATGGCTTTGGCATATTCCAAGGAGAGAGAACAGTTTGGCAAGCCGATATGCAAGTTCCAGGCTGTCAGCTTCATGCTTGCCGATATGGCTACGAAGATAGAGGCGGCGCGTGGCTTGCTATATAAAGCATGCCGCATGAAAGACTTGCATCTGCCTTTTGGTAAAGAGGCTGCCATGGTAAAACTGTATTGCTCACAAGTGGCAGCGGAGGTGTGTGACAACGCTGTACAGGTGATGGGAGGACATGGACTTCTTAAAGACTTCGACATGGAACGTTTTTATCGTGACCAGAGAATATTGCAGATTGGCGAAGGTACCTCAGAGATACTTCGTCTTGTGATATCAAGATATGTTGGATGTTAATGGTTTAGTAATATTAAAAAATATTAGTTATGGAAATTAGAAAACTTGAACAGATGTTTGAAGTGCTGCGCAACCGTCCTAAAAAACGTTTGGTGGCAGCTTATGCTAATGATGATCATACCATTTGCGCTGTGAGTAATGCCGTGGACCATGGTCTTATCGATGCTACTTTGGTAGGTGACGAGGCTGTCATCGCAAAGATTTGTGCTTCTGAGAATATTGATATGAAGAAGTTTAAAATCGTTCATGAACCGGAAGATGTCAAGGCTGCAGCCAAGGCTTGCGACATCATCAACAGCGGGGAAGGCGATATTTTGATGAAAGGCTTGCTTCCTACCGATAAGTATATGCGTGCCATCCTCAATAAAGAACGCGGACTGTGCCCTCCTAATGTGACATTGGCCCATATAGCAGTAATGGAAAATCCTAACTATCATAAGTTGTTGATAGCCAGTGATTGTGCTATTATTCCGGCTCCGGATCTCAAACAGAAACAAACGATATTGAAATATATCACCACCACTGCCAAGGCTTTGGGTATAGCTACTCCCAAGGTGGCTTTTATCGCTGCTACTGAGCAGATGAGCGCCGGCATGCAGGCTTGTGTAGATGCTGCTATCATTGCAAAAATGGTTGACCGCGGACAGATAAAAGGCTGTATAGCTGACGGTCCTCTGTCATTGGACCTCGCTATAGATGCTGAAGCAGTTGCCATAAAAGGTCTTAAAAGTCCGGTGGCAGGTGATGCCGACTGCCTGCTCTTCCCTAACATAGAGAGTGCCAACGTCTTCTATAAATGTTGTACCAAATTCGACCATTCAGAGATAGGTGCCATGGTGATGGGCGCTAAAGTGCCTTGTGTTCTCTCTTCACGTGGCGATACATCTAAGACGAAATTATATTCAATAGCTCTCGCAGCTATGTTGGCATGATAAATGAATTGTATAACTAAAATTTGTAAATATGAGTTTTAAAATATTGGCTATTAATCCAGGTTCGACCTCGACTAAAGTTGCCATATTTAATGACAAAGAATGTGTCTTTAAGAAAAATATAAAACATCAAGTCGAAGATCTGGCTCGTTTTGAGAAAGTCAGTGATCAGATGACATTTCGTAAGGATGTCATTGTAAATGAGTTGAAAAATGAAAACATAGACCTTTCAGAGTTGGACATTGTCATGGGTCGTGGCGGTTTGCTGAGACCTATCACTTCCGGTGTCTATGAGGTCAATGATGCTATGATAAGAGACCTTGTTAACAGTCCTTTGGGCGATCATGCGTCCAATCTCGGAGGTCTTATTGCAAACGATATAGCTAAATCGTTGAATATAAAGGCATATATCGCCGACCCTGTTGTCGTCGATGAGATGGACGAGTTGGCGCGTTTCTCCGGGCATCCTCTGTTTCCGCGTTATTCTATCTTCCATGCTCTCAATCAGAAGATTATTTCGCGTCAACATGCAGCTAATATGGGTAAGAAATATGAAGACCTCAACCTGATATGCATACATCTTGGCGGTGGTATCTCGGTTTCAGCTCATAAAAAAGGTCGTGTTGTCGATACCAACAATGCTCTCAATGGTGATGGTCCATTCACTCCGGAACGTTCCGGCTCGCTGCCGGCAGGTCCTCTCATGGATGCTTGCTTCAGCGGGAAATATACTAAAAAAGATATCGATAAGATGTTGAAAGGTGAGGGCGGTTTTGTGGCATATCTCGGCACTAATGACGCCTTGAAGGTTGAGCAGGAAGTAAAGGCCGGTAACAAGGAATGGGAACTCGTTTATCGTGCCATGGCATATCAGATTGCTAAAGAAGTGGGCGCCCTCGCAGTGGCAGTCTTTAAGATGGATTTGGACGGAATATTAGTGACAGGTGGTATGGCTTACGACAAACAATTCTGCTCCATATTGCAGGATTATTTCGCCAAAGTGGCTCCATTTTATGTCTATCCCGGTGAGGATGAGATGATGGCTCTTGCCCTTAATGGCTTGATGGTTCTCAATGGTGAAACAGAACCTAAGATTTATTTATAAATAATCATTCATAATTTGTGTTGTCACTTCTCTTTGCAATGGAGAGAAGTGACAACTTTTTGTTACTCCCCTAATATGGGCTGGCATTTACATAACCTCCATAATCGTATCAAAAGAATTATCGTCATTGAAAATTTTTACATGATTTGCAATTTTTTATATATAAATTTGTAAATTTTAAATTATTTTCTATTTTTGCAAAAATATATAATAAATCATGAAAAAACTTTTGACAACCTTATTATTGTTTTTTGTTACCTTGCTATCATACTCTCAAAAAATATTGTCATTGGAATCTTATGATAATGCTTCAACAGCAAGGATAAACGCAATGCAGTATTATAACGGAGATGTCTGTTATCCAGAAAATGAAGATGTTTTTAATGTGAAAGAAGACATGCTGGCTTATGAGTCTGAAATGAGAGAACAGACTGTGAAGGATGATGTTTCATATATGTATGATGGTGAATTAGAAAACCAACTTTTCCTTAATACTAAAGAAAGAAGTAAATTTGATTTTACTTGCGGACCTTTGATTGGAGTGCAGATGAATTCTTTGGTGGATAAATTGGTAAATATAGAATGGAAACCAGGCATTACATTTGGAGTTTTTACTCGTTTTGCAATAAAGAATTTCATTTTGCAACCGGAGGTGTTGTATCATAATTCGGTTTTTAATTTTATTATAGAGGATTTGGGAGGAGAAGGCAAGTTGACTCGTTCTTATTTGTCTATACCATTGTTATGTGGCTATCAGACAAAAGGAAAGACAATTAAGATGAGATTTGCGGCCGGTCCTGTTTGTCAGTTTTTAATTAGTCAGAAAGTAAAAACTGATGATGTTTCTCATAAACCAAATCTCAAAAGTGGAGTTGGAATAGCATTTAATATAGGAGCAGATTGGAATAGGATAGTATTGGATATAAATTATAATTGGGGATTGACATCATTGAAAGGAAATTTTGATATTATTGATGATTTGGGTTATTATGATGGAAATGATTTTGTCGGATTAAGTGAATTGAAACAGAATGTTATATCTCTGACAGTTGGTTATAAATTATTTTGATAAAATATAAAGTATATGAAAATAAAAAATATTAATAAAGTTATTGTATTGGCAGGATTGATTGTATTGCCAATGATGCTCTATATGTGTAAGGAAAATGATTATTCCGGTTTTATTTTGAAAAATTCATCAGATGATGTAGTAAATATTGATACGATATTAAATATAGATACTGCCTTGTTAGAGACTATCGATATGGTATTTGTGGAGGGCGGAATGTTTAGAATGGGTGCGACTGAGGAACAGGTTGAAGATGCTATGGAAGATGAATATCCGGTACAGAGTATAACATTAAGTGATTTTTACATAGGTAAGTATGAGGTTACGCAAGAGTTGTGGGAAGCAGTTATGGGAAATAATCCAAGTAGGTTTTATGGAGCTAATAGACCTGTAGAATGTGTGTCGTGGATAGAATGTCAGGAGTTTATTGAGAGAGTGAATAAAGTTACCGGCAAGACTTATCGTTTACCGACCGAGGCAGAATGGGAGTATGCTGCGAGAGGTGGAAACAGAAGCAATGTATATAAGTACAGCGGTAGTAATGATATAAGCGAAGTGGCATGGTTTGGAGAAAACAGTCTTTTGGAGACTCATGTTGTCGGAAAAAAGAAAGCTAATGAGTTGGGAATTTATGATATGAGTGGTAATGTATATGAGTGGTGCAGTGATTGGTATGGAAATTATAGCAGTGGAGAACAGACAGATCCGCAAGGACCTGCCACCGGCTCTTATCGTGTCTATCGTGGTGGTAGTTGGGGTAATTTTGCTAAATATTGCCGTGTATCTGATAGAAGCAGTTTCCCTCCGGACTATAAAGACGATATTCTCGGTTTTCGCCTTGTCCTTGTCCCATAAAGGAATCCATTATGGTTTCGAATTGAAAAATACAATAGAATATTTTTCCTGTAGAGACGTCATATCATGGCGTCTCTACAAATCCTGAGAAAAAAGACTATATTTTTGGATGAATAATATATTATTCCTTTTGGGACAGCATCTTTGCTCCTGTGTAAAATTTATGTTTTGTTTTTTTAAAATTTAACTACTACAAAAATATTAAACTTTGAATTTTACATACTTTTTGGGACAGTATCAACATTACCATCTATTTTTCATGTATAAATAAATTTCTATTCACAACAACAAAGGCTGCCTGACCTTTTTATTGTTAGACAGCCTCTACGTGTTCATATTGAAATAATATAAAAACGTTATATTATTTATGGAATCTCTTTATAAAGTCATCGGTTTCCGGTACTCCGCCTTGGTAAACCATATAGCCATTATAAGGTTCTCTTTCCGTTATCTCGTCATTGATAGGTGTCAGCATCAGTCGTTTCACCTCTTCCGGGTTTTCAGTCTGTCCCAAAGCCCATGACAATTTCACCCAAGCTACCTCAGGAAGCATGTTGCCTGCCGGTATGATGCCGCGTGCCATCATGTCTCTTCCCGTGTCATATACAAACATGCCGCAATAGCCCCACAGAGTCTGCAATGTCATATATTGGTGTATCCCTTCACGTTGAGCTCTTTCCACGGCAGGGTACATCTCCTTGTTGATATGTCCTAATCCTGTTCCTACCCATACCACTCCTTTATATCCGTTGTCTATGATGCTGTCGAGCATGTCGGGGTGCATGCCGGGATAATAATACAACATAGTCACTTTGTCTGAGAATGTGGGTATTATCTTGACATTACGGTCTTGTCTGCGGTGTTTGTAGTCTTCTTTTATAGGTTTCACTCCGGCTCTTGTCACCGTTGCCACAGGAGTGTCGCCTATGGTACGGAAGGTAGAGCGGTAGCTCGAGTGCATCTTGCGCACGCGAGTGCCTCTGTGCAAGAATCCGTATTCATCTGAAGTAGGTCCGAACATACATACCATCACTTCCGCTATGTCGCCCGTGCCGGCTGCTGTCATGGCATGCATCAAGTTAAGTGCCGCGTCGGAACTTGGACGGTCGGAGGAACGTTGTGAGCCGACTAATACTACAGGCACCGGCAGATTCTGGCACATGAACGATAGAGCAGAAGCCGTATGATGCAAAGTATCGGTGCCGTGCCCTATCACTATGCCGTCTATGCCGTTTTCTATCTCTTCGCCTATCTTTTTTGCCAATGCTATATACTGTTTGGGGCCCATATTCTCGGAGAATACTGCAAAGACTTTCTCAGTGTCGAGGTTACAGATGCTTGCCAACTCCGGCACTGCGCCATATAGCTCGCCTGGAGAGAATGCCGGTATGACAGCTCCTGTGCGATAGTCTAAACGTGATGCTATGGTGCCTCCCGTGCCGAGCAGTTTTACATGAGGCAGTCCTTCGGTATAAGGAAACTCCTTCTCCGGTATATGATAATTGGCTTTCTTGTAATCCGTTTCCTTCATTGACAATATGGTATCGACGTCAACGCCAATGTTATATCCTGTAGAGACTTTCATCACTATGTGTTTGTCGTCGTCGTTGCAGGCACGTGGCAAAACGGTACCTTTGAAAACGCCTTGTGTGGTCTTGCATTCTGCCTGACCCCATACACGACAGTTGAACTTCTTGAGTGTCTCTAATGCCACTCCTTTATATCCTTGAAAAAAATCTTCAGCCATTTCTTTAAGTGTTAAAAGTTATATAGTCTTTGAAATTTCTGCTAAATCGACATTGCCGACAGCCTCGTCATGTATCTGACCCATAATCCAGTTTCGGAGGTTCTCCTCTTGGTTTTTCTTCTTGACCGGTACGAAGTCTTCTTTGATGCGACTTATTTTCTTCGTTATTTCCGATTCAGATACTTTGCGGAAATGTATGGCTTCTATCACTTTGGCAGGTCTTGTCTTGGGATGTAATGCCATGAATGGCAACATTTTCCATGCAAGACGGTAGTTTAGATTATTCTCTTTGAGATAAGCGAACATGTTGTATATCTGTTCGTCCGTGAGCTGTGCTTTAGGATGTTGTCCCATTATATATTTTATTCTGTGACCGAAGAAAGTGCCTAGCAGTTTGCCGTTCACGCCGAGTTCTTCGTTGATTTTTAGCATGACAGGGAAATAGTTTCTCGACAGTATGTATGTAAAGCAGTCTTCCGGCACGTCCCACTCTTTAAGTTTATAATATTGGTCTATTATTTCTGTAGGAAGGTCTTTTTTAAGGCTTTCCACCCAGTCGAGGTCGAGCGGTATAGGTGCCGAGTCTGTATCTGGATACATACGGTCGGCTCCGGGCAGCACACGCTCGAAAATGGTAGTCCCGTTTTCAAACGACTTGCGTGTCTCCTTGGGTATGCCATCAAAGGCCATGAGACAGCGTTCCTCTATCACTTCGAGAGCTGTCTTCATGTCGTCTCGCGGTCCCCATAACAATATCAATGCGTCTTCATCACCGGCTTGTACCACCTCTCCGAGTTCTTTCCACATGTTTTTGCTTAACACTGGTTCAAGCATCTCGTCATGCAGCATGTTGGGACGTTCCAAGCAGGCTATTACCTTAAGTCTGTCTGCTATCTCATCGGCAAATATCTTGCCAGGCTGCGTAAAATGTGACAGTGCAGCCCGGAATTTGGGCAGTTTGATGATTTTCAAGGCACCACCTGCCTTCTGAGATTCTACTATAGGCTCGAATTTAAAGCTGAAATCGTCATCATGGACATCGGCAGCCACTATGTGCCAGTTGTCTTTATCCGCTATGCTGTTGAGCCTGTCGCGCAGCAGCAGCAGAGACCATTGTCTGAAAGCCTCGTTATGCGACAGTTCCGGAATCCATTTTATATGGGAGACGCCTTTTATCTCTATGCGTGTGCCTCCGGTACAGCTGACATTGACATCTTCTCTGCCGGCTCCCATGCCTGTCCTTACCAAACCGGTACTTCTTCCTAAAAAACGAATGAATGATGCAGCATCGCGCAACTCATCGGGATTGGTACAGTCGGGATATGTCACAGTCTCTATAAGCGGCACACCTAAACGGTCGGTCTGATATACTCTACGATGTCCTATATCGGAGATCTCCCGACAAGCGTCCTCTTCTATACTCAACTGTATCAGACGTATGTCTTTCTTTGGCATTTTCAATAGACCTTCTACTCCTATGATGGCGGTACGTTGAAAACCGGTAGGGATACTTCCGTCCAAATATTGTTTACGGGTGATATGCACCTCACCTACAATGTTTAAGTTGGAACGCAAAGCTATCTTGATGGCTTTTTCCAAGGCTTCTCTGTTGATGGGGAACGGAGGAGTGTCGTCTATGTCGTACGTACATGCTGTGGCATTGTTGATACGGTAAACAATTTCCTTGCGAGTCTTGAATTCCATCAATGCGGTGCCGTCATATTCTCCCAACTCGCTCAATGTGGGACGCATGTGACGTATCAACTCTGCATGATAGTTGTCGAATTTGTTGAATTTGCCGGCAGGACAATGGCAGAAAAGCTTCTTTTCAGTCTTTATTTGCTGATGAACTTCAAGTCCCGACATAAAACCTATGCGGTCGTAGTCGGCTTGTGTGGCTTTTTTGCGATCTACATAACCTGCCTGATTTTTAGTGTTTTCGTAATTTGCCCGAGGGTCGAAATGTGTACTCATATTTTTTAAAGAAGTTTGTGCTTTTTAAGAATCCGCTAAATTACTGATAATTTTTTTAGATTCATACATTTTTTTAACGTTTTTTTAATCGCTGTATAAATGAATCTTTTTTTGTCGTATTTCACATGGATTTTGTACTTTTGCATAAAATTGGTAAATGATGAAAATACGGCTTTGTCTTGTTGTTTTTCTCGTCTTTCTTTTTGCCGGCAGCATTAAGGCACAGAAAAACAAAACGGTAATACATATCGTCCATGCCGATAGAGCCGATTATGATGACCGTCTCGGCAAAGACATTCAGCGTCTTATAGGCAATGTGGTACTTCGTCAGGATTCTTCTTATTTTTATAGCGACAGCGCATATCTTAATGACAAGACAAGATGGTTCGAAGGGTTCGGCAATGTACATGTGGAGGTTAACGACAGTATCGACATTTATGGCAGACGTCTTAAATATAACGGAGAGACACGCTTTGCCGAGGTGTTCGACGACGTAGTCATGCGCGACGATTCCACCGTCCTTAGAACCGATTATCTTACTTATGACCGTATAGGTCATCTCGCTTCATATCCGCATCATGGCATAATAACACGCAACGAAAAACAACTAGTGAGTGAGAAAGGTTACTACCGCGACGATATCAAAGTATTCTACTTTAGAAAAGATGTTGTAGTGACTATGCCTGATTACAAGATGCTTAGCGACACATTGACATACGATACCAAGATAGAGACAATGCATTTTTTCGGTCCTACTACCATCATCAATGAAGACAATATTCTGAAAGGCAATTACGGATGGTATGATGCCAATGCTGATATTGCTTTCCTCGACAAAAAGGCTGTGCTGATGAATAAAGAACAATCGATAAGTTCCGATTCTATGTATTACTCACGTTCTGTAGGCTTTGCCAAGGCGATGAGTGATGTAGTCATGCACGATACTCTCAACAAGGCTGTCGTCAACGGTGAGTATGCTGAATTGTGGAGTAAGAAAGGCTATGGCTTTGTAACTGACAGCCTTGAAACATTCTATTATGCTGACATAGACACCCTTTTTATGCACTCCGACTCGCTGTATTTCTATTTCGACACTCTGACAAATGACTTGCTGAGAGTCAAGTCTTTTTATAACGTGCGTTTTTATCGTGCCGATATTCAGGGAAAATGTGACTCTCTCGATTATTTGGTGGCGGATTCTTCCGCTCGTTTGCGTCGTGATCCTGTGTTGTGGTCTCGTGACAGCCAGATGACAGGCGATTCTATAAACATCGTTGTTAAGAATAATGCCATAGACAGCGTGCTGATGACTCCCAATGCCTTTATAATTCAACAGGACAGCATTAAAGGATTTAACCAGATAAAAGGTAAACTTATTGTGGCTTATTTTGAAAATGATGAGTTGGACAGAATATTTAACGACGGTAATGCCGAAACGATATATTGGCTCCGTGAAGATGACGGTAGCCTTATCGGCATCAATTCTTCACAGTCAGTATCCATGATTATCACAGTCGTTAAAAATCAGATACAAAGAATAAAATATTTCCAAAAAACAGACGAGATATTGTATCCTGAGGAGAAACTTCCGGAAGGTAAAGACTTGCTGAAAGGTTTCCTCTGGCAAGATGAACTTCGTCCCAAAGATAAAACTGATATCTTCAGAAAACCTGTCATACCTTCAGATAATACGGATGACAACCCTAAGAAAAGAAGGAGAAGATAATATACAATTTCATACTTCATTAATTTATTAACCTTTCATAATCTGATTTTTGTCATCATCCGACTGGCAAGTTTTTTCATGTTTTTAAATTATTTTTTTATTATAATGATAATCATAAATATACAAAAAAGTTACTTTTTTTGACTTTTTATTTTGACAAAACAAAAAAATACGTAATTTTGCACCATCGAAAGGGGTATTAGCTCAGTTGGTAGAGCGTTTGAATGGCATTCAAAAGGTCAGGAGTTCGATTCTCCTATGCTCCACTGAAAGTCCTGCTAAGAAGCAGGACTTTTTTTATCCTGTTTTTCATCTTTAAAATGTAAACATATAATATTTCTTTCTCCGAATTGTCCAAAAATTTGATACAATTGTCCAGAAATTGGACAGTTATAAATCGACCTATATTTGTAAGTAATTGATAAACAATATTTTATAAATATGGCACGCGGTTTGTTTACATTTTTTTGATTTTAAACTTAAAATATTGAATAAAATGATAAAAGTAGAGAATTTGGTTAAGGAATTTAGAACTGAAGATATCATTACTACAGCTTTGGATAATGTATCTTTTGAGATTAAAGAGGGAGAGTTTGTCGCTATTATGGGACCTTCGGGCTGCGGTAAATCCACCTTGCTCAATATTCTTGGCTTGCTTGACAATCCTACAAGCGGCAGTTATGTTTTTATGGGCAAAGAGGTTGCCGAGTTGAAAGAGAAAGACAGGACTGTTCTCAGAAAAGGCAATATAGGTTTTGTGTTTCAAAGCTTTAATCTTATTGATGAACTTACTGTTTATGAAAATATAGAACTCCCGTTGAAATATCTTGGACTTGGCAAGGAAGAAAGAATGGAGCGTGTGTATGCCATTATGAAAAAGGTGTCCATCACTCACCGTCAGGATCATTTCCCGCAGCAATTGTCTGGAGGACAACAGCAAAGAGTTGCTATAGCGCGAGCAATGGTGTCCCGTCCAAAACTTATACTTGCCGACGAGCCTACCGGAAATCTCGACTCTAAAAACGGTACCGATGTCATGAATCTTTTGAAGTCCCTTAACGAGGAAGGTTCTACCATTGTAATGGTGACTCACTCACGTAAAGATGCCGCTTATGCAAACAGGATAATAAATCTGTTTGATGGAAAGATAGTTGATGAAGATAATAATGAGTTTTAATATTTAAATGTTCTAATATGCTGTCGTATCTTAGATTTTTATATCGCAACAAACTGTACACCTTGGTCAATGTGTTGGGTTTTGCCGTTTCGTTGATGTTTGTCATTCTTATTGCCGATTATGCCTGGCGTCAAAACAGTACCGATTCATGGAACAAAAATAAAGACCGTATATTTCTCCTCGGTACTCATTCATCATTTTATTCATGGCCTGAGATCACCAGTGGTTTGGCGGAGTCGTTCCCGGAGATAGAAAAAATGTGCGGCGTAATGTCACACCATGGTAAGGTAAAAAGCGACCTTCATTATTACGAGTCCGATGATGAGCCTTTTATCCTGCTTGCCGATTCGACATTCTTCGACTTTTTTGATTTTAAGTTTGTCATAGGTGACAAAGCGACTGCCATGGATTCTCCGGATAAATGTGTCATTACTGAGTCTATGGCACAACAGTTGTTTAATGATGAATATCCTATAGGAAAATCTCTTACTATTATTGGTGCAAGAGATGTCATTGTGGGAGGACAAGATTCGTATGACACTACAGTATTATATACCGTATCCGCTGTTATAAAGGATTTTGACAAAACTGTGCTGCCTAATGAAACGAAAATAATAGTGAATATGGACAGACATCCTCAAACGCTTGGATATACCTTGAACAAACATCTTTACGCTTATGGTTCTACAGGTTATTATAAATCTTTTATGATGTTGAGACCGGATGCAGACATGTTGTCGAATTTGGATGCCGTCACACAATACTATGTTGACAATATAGATATGTATAATTATGGAAAACAGGAAAAAATCACTGTTACTCCATTAGGAGAAATCATGTTTGCACCTCAAAACGATGGATACGGATTGGAAAAAGGCAACAAAGGATTGTTGACCATATTGCTGTCTGCTGTCATTGCATTGTTGCTGTTTGCTGTTATGAATTATATCAATCTTACTGTCGCCAATACAGGTTTTCGCTCCAAAGAGATGGCAACCAGAAGATTGCTCGGAAGCAGTGTGGGCAATATTTTCATTACTTTGATAGTTGAGTCGATATTTCTTGTCACAGTATCTTTTCTTATCGCTTTCTTCTTTGCATATAACTTCCAAAATGAGTTTGCCACACTCTTCAAGGGAAGGATAATATTGAAAAATGACATTACTGTAGGCACGGTTTCTATTTGTCTTGCATTCATAATATTGACAGGTGTTATTTCCGGCATTATTCCAAGCATACAGATGATGAGATACAAACCTATCAATGTCATCAAAGGCGCGTTTCGTTATCATTCCAAGATGGTGTTGAGCCGCATCTTTATCATTGTGCAAAATGTCATAACTATAGTTTTGGTTGTAGCTTCTTTGGTGATGATATTGCAGATAAGACATCTTACAAATGCTCCTTTGGGATTTGAAACCAAAAATATATATTATATCTATTATCCTGAGAATTATGATGTTTTAGGTCAAGAACTTGCCAAGTTGACATGTGTGGATAAAATTGGAGCTTTCAGCGGTTCTTCTTTTGCCGGATACAACAGGTCATATAATTCATTTACGGATGAAAATGGAAAGAAACAGGTTTTTTTATTAACGGAACTTGACAGTGAGGCAATGGAAATTTATGGTATTGAATTTATTAAAGATGAAGGATGTAAGAAAGGTGCTATTTATGTCAATGAGACAGGATTGCATTCATTAGGGCTTGATGAAAACAATATGTCATTTGTGGTAGGAGACAAACATTTTGATTTAGCAGGGATAGTGGCTGATTTCCATTTTAACAGTATTCTGAACAATCCTTCGCCTTTAATTATCACCATTGAAGACAGGGAAAATTTAAGTTCTTATATAGTCAAGACTGACGGTTCTTACGATGCCTATAGGGAAATATGTAATGTGATAGCTGAGGTAGAAGGTTATGCTGATGCCGGGTCTGTTTCCGGAATGGTTTTAAGTGTGGAAGAGCTTATTTCCATGGAATATGAGGATATGAGAAATACTCTTAAAATTGTAGAATTGTTTACTTTTATTGCAATAATCATTTCCATGCTCGGTCTTGTCGGTATGTCGGTGTTTTATTTCTATCAGAAAAGAAAAGAGATAGCTTTACGCAAAATCATGGGAAGCACTACGAAAGAGGTTACATGGTTGACCTTGAAAAATTTCTGTGCTCCAATAGTGGTTTCTGCAATAATAGCGATTCCTTTGTCATGGTATATAATGAATGGCTGGCTTGAAAATTATTCATACAGAATCTCGTGGACACCATGGATATTTGTAGTCGCCATTATATTTACTTTTGTAATTGCAGTTTTATCGGTTCTTTTCCAGATTTTGAAGGCAACAAGAGAGAATCCTGTGAAATATATTAAAACAGAATAATTCATATCACGATAACATGATGAACCGCAGTATGATGCTGTGGTTCATTTTTTTGTTTTGAAAATTGAAAGTATATGTATTATGAGAAACTCTCGGCATTTTCACTTTTGTTGTCAACAGAAGTGATTTATGGGCAAATAGGATTTTAATGATTTTAATTTAACAAAAGCCAGTTGTCCTGTGGAATAAGTTTATTCTTTTTGACTTTTTATATTGACAAAACAAAAAATTACGTAATTTTGCACCATCGAAAGGGGTATTAGCTCAGTTGGTAGAGCGTTTGAATGGCATTCAAAAGGTCAGGAGTTCGATTCTCCTATGCTCCACTGAAAGTCCTGCTTCAAGAGCGGGATTTTTTTATATTATAACATTGATGTCTGATGGAAAATGTTTATATCTATCTGATTGATAATGATTTAGAATGTTTTAAATAATACGGGATTTTTGTGTGAAATTAAACAAAAAATGATAAAAAGCAGACTATTTTTATTACTCTTAACATAATCTTCTTTTTATAAAAACAGTTTTTATTGTCATATAATATAAAAAGTGTTGCATGACACTAAAGATAACAAACTTATATGTGATTATTTGTAAAATACAATAATTCCCTTGAACAGAAATGAAAAACATTCAGAATTTTGCGGTGAGTTATTTCAAATGTTTTGTCATGGTTTTATCATCGATTTGCCGATAGTCGTAAACACCGGTAATGCTGTCGTTTTTCATGAATACAAAAGTCGGGAAACGTCCTAAACAGATATCTATGGCTTCTGGAGGCGTTATTCTCCAATATTCATAACTGTCGCTGCCTGTCTCTTTTATAAATCCGGCTATGGATTTTTCATGACCGAATGTTATTATTTTAATGTCATTTTTATTGATATTCAGGTTTTCAGCCATTATATTGATTTTTCTCATACCTGTCATGCAAAATTTGCAGCCGGGAGTGATGAATATCATCATTTTCTTTCCTTGTATGTATAATGAAGTGCTGTCTATTACTATATCCGGCAAGTCTTGTTCTGTGGAAACGATGGTGATAAGTTCTTTTTTCTCATTTTCAAGAAATGTCTTTATGAAAACTTCGTTGTTGAGTTTTCTTTCTCTTGAATAAATCATGTTATACAGTGCATCTGCCGGCATGATGAAAAAAGGTATTGCTATTGATAATATTGTTATGGCACTTGTAATCAGAATTTTGTGTCTGTATTCATGACTCTTTTCTTTTCTTGTGATGATGAGCAGGAAGATGGTGATTATATTTTTTAATATTGACTCTTCCGGTTTCAGTTTTATTATGTCACCGAAGCAGTAACAGTTATCGTCTTCTCTGAACATCATTACATAAACAAGAAATATGGTGAAAGCACATAATACTAATAATGTCGCAGTCCAGGCGAATCTGTAATGCAGTTTCAATATCAGAAAACAGCCTATGACAAATTCCGCCGCTATAAGAAGACGTGCCAGCAGTGCAGTGATAACGAAGTCGAATAGTCCGAAACTGTAAAGGTATATCTCAAAGCTGTCTAAAGATATAAGTTTCAACACTGCCGAGCATACAAACATGATGCCAGGCAGTATTCTTAGAACGGTAATAATATTTTGTAAGCCTTTCTTTGACATTTATATGTCATTCCTTGATGTTGTCTTCCAGCGACTTGGCAATAGCAGCTTTAACACGCAATATCTGTTCTTGTATATGATCCCTTTTGTCGGGTTTGAAGAGATTTACATGTTTGCTCTTTATCAGATGATACTGCAGATTGTCTATACTGCCGTTTATGTCGAGTCCCAAACGGTTGATGATGGGCGGTCTTATGACAGACAGGTTATAGTCGAATGTCATGTCGAGGAAATGACGTCCCGATATGGCAACCTGATAATCGTCCATTGCTATTAAGAATGGATAGACATCGACTTCATTTTTAAAGACACCTATTTCCACTGAGAGACTGTCTATCTGATTCTTGGCATCTTTACCCATGAGAAGATATTTTGAAATCATCTTGAATGTCTCACTGTCGAGGACAACGAGGTCTTTGCCTTTTATTGACGTAGCGCCTCTGAGGGTGGAGATTTTAGGCTCGTAGTTGGATTTCAAATTGGTCTCAGCAGCAAGATGGAATTCTGCCTTGCCGGAAAATGATTTAAGCATAGGCACAATGGTATCCAAATCCGGTATGATACGTATCATCTCGGCTATGTCAATGTCAAGGAGATGGAAGTCAAGACCTACGTACAGATGATTCTTGCGTGGTGATTTGTACATGGCGGTCAGCAACATTCTGGCAGCATTGCTCGTGAATCCCATTTCCTGAAGTATCAGCGTGCCGTCCTTCACTGTGAGCATTCCGCCTACGTTTGCAAGGTCCATATTGCCGGCTTTTGCTGACTCTATCTTGGTGTTCAGTGTGATATCCACGCCGAGAGGCACCATGAATGGATCGTCTTCTTCTGCGGTTTCAACGGATTCGTTAGTTTCAACGGGGGTGTCTTTAACTATAGTATCGTTTGCTCCCATGCCGTTGAAAATATCCATAATCTCGTTGACGTCGGTATATGAAGATGTAAAGGTGAGGTCGCCTTTCAACAAGCCTTCTTTTTTTAGGAATTTGTTGATATTGGTAATGACACCCTTAAGTTCGAAATCGGAATTTCCGAGAAGTACGTTACTGTTGTTGATATTTAACTTGTTGCCGGAATATTCAAAGTTTATTTCAGGGAGAAATACGGTTTCTTGCATACTGCTCATATCGAGCAACGCATTGCTGAGGTCCACGTTGACTTCCGGATTCCATTGCAAGAGCAGTTCTTTCTCGTCTTTGTTATAGTCAGCAGTAGCATCGAGACTTATATGTTCTGTTTCGAAATGCATATCTTCACCCATGGTGAACAAAAGGCTGTCACTCGAGAATACAGCAATATAATACTGGTTGTCTGTATTTGTTGAAGGCAACATCGCACCGCTGCCTGATGCATTGTCGGCGTTGAATACCATGTCATCCATGGTGAAGTCGATGGCTCCAAAGCCGAAATCAACGAATATGGCAGGTTTTATATCATCATTGAGGATGTCGGAGGTATGTATGTCGAAGTTGAAGTTCTCCAACCGAGCTGTCAACATATTAGTTATATCGGCATTCATATTGTTACCTATGATATTTATCTTAGCCAAACTGTTGGGTACCATAGTGCTATTGGGATTCGGAAGTGTTATGTCGCCTCTTATTATCGACGATTGGGCTGCAATGGTATCGAAACACAGCAGGTCGAGGTCTGTCAATTCAAAGTCGCCATTGACAGAAGTCTTCATCAGGTTCATGTTGGTGAAGTCATCCATATAGCCTTTAGCGTTGATATGTGCCTTTAACCGTCCTTCAGCATTAATGTCCTCCGGAATGAAAGACCGCAAATCATCAAAATATGTATCTATGTCCATTGTGACATCGCATGACATCTTATTCATGACATCTTTGATGTTGCCTGAAAGTGTCAATGAAGTGTTGTTCATCGAGACTTTCAGATTGTCTATGGTGACGTCAGACCTGTTGTTGAGGTCTAAATTCATTGTTAATGCCGTGTTGATATCGGATAATGGGAAGGGAAGCATATCGGGCATTAACACATTACCGTCATTATATGTCACTGAGGCCGTGACGACAGGCATTTGAGAGTTGTTATATGTCCCTTCAATATGAGCGTCTATTTTGGCAGAGCCTTTTACATTCATGTTGCCCATCACATCCTCTATTATAAAGGCTGGTAGCAAGGCTGCGGTCTTTTCTATGTCTATCGTGTTGGTGTTGACATCGAGATTCATGGCAATGTCTTCACCTTTCATCGAAGCGTCGCCTTTAAAATCTATCTCAATATCATTGATTTTGATTTTTGAATCGTCAAAAGTAGCATCCGTTGCACTGAGGTTTAAGGCTAAAGGCAGAGTCATTTCTATATCTATGTCATTAACAAAACATTCATCTGCTATTGTCATCGACAAGTCTGTGAAATTCATATCCATAATGCCCTGTATTATGTTGAGAGATTCCACCTTGCCGTTATATCTCAGGTTTATGTTGTTAAGAGAGATATTATTGTTGTCACTGTCGTTGTATGATATTTTGTTGCTGCCTAAAGTCATGTCGGCGCTGAGGTCTTCGCCATACATTCTGCCTATGCCTTTCATTTTGACGCTGTCGAGCTTCACATTCATGGCAAGAGAATCCGCGTTGCCGTCATAACTGATGTCCTGTGCCCTGATGTTGAAGTCGGCGTTGACAATATCATTGGAAAGGTTGCCTTTTATCAACATGGCGAGTGCTTTGATATCAGCCATTATGCTGTTGGGCGTATCGGTATATTTAATGTTAATGTTCTTGACTTCTATTTTATTGAGATCTATGATGTTGTATGGGAAAGTGTTTTCGGTTTCGTTCTTGTTTTCTTTTTCAGGCTCTTTTTCTGTCATGATGTCAATGTTGGTATTCCCTTCAGCATCGTAAAACACATTGATGTCACCATTTTCCAAATAGAACTCATTTATTATTATCTCTTTGTCGAATAAAAACTTGACGATGTTGACAGAAACCACACAATTATCTATAAAGGCAAGAGTATCCGAAGGGCTGCCCTGAACAGGAGAAATCAGCACCACTTTGCATAGTTCCAATCCCAAGTCAGGAAAGGTTTTAAACAAAGTGACATCGACTTTATCGATGTTGAAATCACAGGTTATGAATTTGGGAGCTTGTTCATTCACTATGGCAGTGACACGTTTCGGACTTAATAAAATCCACAATGCTATTATCACTGTCAAGATAACTACTCCTAACAATGATGCAAGACTTATCCAAGTGATTTTCAGTGCTTTTTTCATAGCCTAAGTTATTCTGCCCTTATCAGGGAATATTCTGCTCTAAATCCTTCGTTGTTATATTTGAATGTATTGTCTGTAAGTTCCAATATTATGCAAGCCTGAGGTACTTCTATTCCCACGCTTGTCTGTATCCATTGCATGAAACGTGTAGGTTCTTCCGTATCCATTTCCCATCTGAAAGGTACTGCTTCATCTTCTTGTACGTCGTCTTTGAGATCCCATTGTTTGCCGGTGCCGTCCGAGTAATATCTCTCGAAGTATGTGCTGTCAGCGGTTCTCCATTTGCCGATGATAAGTTTTCCATAATCGGGTTGTGCGGCGGAGTTGTCGTTATTGCTACATGAAGCCATCAAAACGATGGAAATTATGCTTAATAATAATACTTTAAAATGTCTCATTTTTTTAAATAACTTAATGTGTTGATAGCTGTGTTAATGATAATATCATGGTCGAAAGCGAGTGGTGAAGGCAGAGATGACAATGGAAACCATTGAGCATCTGCGGCATCATCTTCACCTTTGACTTCGGTGTTGGAGTTATCCAAGGCATAGTATGCCACTGTTATTGTACGACCTCTTGGGTCTCTGTCGGGGTCTCCGAAGGTGCCGAGTTGATGTAACTCGACACCGGTAAGACCTGTCTCTTCGCGCAATTCTCTTGCTGCCGACTCTTCCAATGTCTCTTGCATCTCGATAAAACCGCCGGGAAGAGCCCAGGCATCTTTGAAAGGCTCGTTCTTGCGTTTTATCAACAGAATACAATACCCCTTATCTGTGGCTCTGAATACTACGATGTCAACAGTCACGCACGGGCGTGGATATTGATAAGTGTACGGCATGATAATGTATTAAAGAACTGCTATCATCTCAATCTCTACCATGACGTCCTTCGGGAGAGTTTTTGCTGCAAAAGCGGCACGCGCCGGAGGATTCTCGGTGAAGTATTTGCCATAAATGGCATTCATGGCACCGAAGTTGGCCATGTCGCTGAGCAGACATGTGGATTTTACCACGTTGGCGAAAGTACATCCTGCTTCTGCCAGAATGGCCTGCAAGTTTTTCATTACCTGTTCTGTCTGTTCGTTGATACCTCCTTCAACGATATTTCCTGTTGCAGGGTTAATCGGAATTTGGCCGGAGATAAACAACATACCGTTGGCTACTATGGCCTGACTGTAAGGTCCTATGGCTCCCGGAGCGTTATTGGTCGCAATAACTTTTTTCATAGTTTTGATTTTTTAATTAAGTTGATTTTTAAATAAGTTTATTAAACTGAAAAGTATTAACGTTTATTTTATCCATTTGTTAAAATCATCCATTCTCGAGGACACGCGTCTGATATAGTTTTGTGTTTCCGGAAGAAGGTGTTTTTCGAGATAGGAAAACAGTTCCTTATATGACATCTCGTTTATTTTGGGTATTGCCTTGCTGATGTTGGTATCGCCTCTCAAAGCACGAGCGAGGTTGCCGGCTCCTGTATTGTATGAAGCTATCATACACAACACGCTTTTGTCTGTATCAGTCACCTTGTTGAAATAACGTTTTCTCAGCAGATACAGATAATGTACACCCATTTCTATGTTGTTATTCGGTTCATAGAGATAGTTTGCCGTAGGTTTGTCGAAAGGTTTCTTGAGACTTTGGGCACAATCTTTGCCAGCCGAGTTAGGCACTATCTGCATGAGTCCGTATGCAGGCACATGAGATTTGGCTTTTGGATTAAATGCCGATTCTGTCTGTATCACGGCATATACCAAAGCCGGTTCGAGGTCATACATGTTACAATACTTTTCCACCTCATTTTTGTATTGTTCGGCGCGAGTCCTCAAGTGGTCGGGAACAAGGTCCAACTTCACTGTCACCACTTTACGTTCCTTCCCGTCGGAACCTTTAATGGTCTTTACTTCCGGCACCATGGCGGCGGCTATCTCTTTTGCATCTTCTTCAACAGTCTCTTCTGTCACCATCTTGCCTGAAGGAGTCTGCACCTGATTTTCCAAAACCGCCTCTGACTGCAAAGGTACGGCTTTCTCCATGGGAGTGTCATAGTCCTTGGTCTTGCCTTTAGTGATGAGAAGTCTCTTGACGCTGTTCTCTATCTTGTTTTCTATGATGTTCTGTTCTTCCTCTTTGCTCTCCTGTGAAGTATCTTCGTCGAGTATTATCTCTATTGTGGCTTCTCCGTTCTCAAAGTCAACGTCACTACGTGTCTTGCCGTCGTCATAATACTCTACCCAGTTGGTCTGAGTGCTCTCAGTGACATTATCTTCTCCCCATAATGCACTCATCTTCTTGACGAAAGCATTGTATGCTTCTTTTTCAGCCTTGACGTAATCGTCATATTCTTTTATCATTGCCTTTATTTCGTCATTCTGAGAATCTTTCATTGCCTTTAATTGTTCCTGTTGCTCTCTTTTGAATTTTTCGAAATCGCTTTCAACTTGAGCAAAACATGATAACCCTGTTATCAATAATAATAATGTCAACAATCTCTTCATATCAGAAGTTTTATTTATTTTCGGTGTAAAGATATAAATATTTTTTCAATTATTAAGAAAAACACAAAAATATTATAATCGAACAGTTAAAACAGGAGTCATCAGTTGTCTCTATAGTCTTTTTTCTTGGTGAGTTTCAGGTCTTGAAGCGCCGATGCCTTGACGTTGATGGCGAAGTTCCAACTCTTGTATGTCCCCATAGGTATCCAGTTGAATCTCATTTCCCAACAATGCAAGTCTCTGTAAACTGTCAGAGAAGTGTAAGACAATTTCTTGGCCTCGAAGTCCCAGCCTGTCTGTACCGACACTTTCCAGTTAGGTGACAGTTTTACATCCCCCCTGACACCCAAGGTCTGTACTAAACTTCTGTTGTCGTTGAGTATGAAGTTGATATACGACAAACTGTTGCTTAGTCTCAGATTATATGACAGTGACAGAGACCATGCTGTTTTCCAGTCTATATACGAATCAGGATTCTCTCTTATGTCTTTCATTTCCTGTTCGGAGGCAAAAGGCGAGTCGGGTATGGTATCTGTTCTCTTTTCATTGTTTTTTTTCTTCTTGAAAGTATCATTGTTCAGTGTATAGCTGACACTGAGATTCCATGATGAGCTGTTTTTTCTGAATAGACGTTTATTTACGTCCCATTCAAATTTATTGGTCTGACGACCGAGTGAATCGACAGCATAAGGGTCTAATATGCAGGAATATTGTACTGACAATTTTTTAAATAATGTGGTTCTTCCGCTTATGGAGAGATATGACCAGTTGACAGAGTCTTTTGCTAAGTCATAACTTCCTGATAATGAAAGATTATCTATCAAAACCACTTTCTTCAATCCCGTCACAGTATCTTTTTTAGATGGTACTTTTATTTCCAAATTGTTTCCAAAGCTGTAAGTCAGTCTCCCGGATTGTGCGGAAGGTGGCGTCCCGTAAACATTGCCTTGGAACAGGCTGTACAGTTGTTCCACTCCGTTACCATCTATGTAGGTGTCGTAATAATTCCAGAAATCCGAGCTGAAGTCCGGGTTGTATGAAAATCCTATTTGAGGAGTGAAGACATGACGGATGGCACGTAATGGTCCTTTCTTGAATGTCACCATACCGTAAATCTTTGTGGTTAAAGATGTTGACATGTCGAAAGAGAATACATTGCGGAAAGAATGTATAGTGTCGGTTTCTACATGACCTCCCAATGAGTCGTTGACCCATTCTCTCTCGAAATAATTGAAATACATACGGTCCACGGCATTGAAAGATGTCGTCAGAGTGAAGTGTTTCATTACTTTAAGAGGGATATTTATGGGTATCCTGTGTTGTATTCCGTTTTGCAGATTGTTGACCCAGTTGCTTTTGAAAATCATGCTGTCTATTCCTGTGATATAATTTTGCGCGTTGAAAGTATAACTGAGATTGATATCCTGATACCAGTGTTTCTTGCCGGGTTTGCCAAGATTTTTAAAAGGATATACTCTATTCATCGACAGTGTCACTTCCGGCAGTGTTATCGTCATGGTGTTGTTAAGTGTGTTTTGGCTATGGCTGCCGTTGACGGTGAGATAGAACAAATCGGCAAAACTCGTCTGGTATGCTATACTCGACTGAAAAGTATTGCTGAGATATTCATTTGACGAGATGGCGTTATACTGGTTGTAATTGGAGCTGACGATATACACGTTGGCGGAGAAAGATGACTTGGGACGCGCTTTAGGGTCTTGAGTGTGTATCCATCTTATCTTGAAGTCTTTGCTTACTGTAAAGTCGGCAGAGCCTTCTGTGCCTACTTTGTTGACAGCATAACTGCCGGAAAATGAGCCGTTGTAGGCATAACGTTTCACATAGCGAAAGGTGGGTTTTATTGCCCAGCTGCCTCTTGTGTAGATGTCACCTACGAGTTCTAAATCCATGTGTTCGTTTATGCCCCAATAGTAGCCTCCGTTTTCGAAGTAGAATCCGCGGTTGGCAGACTCTCCGAAAGAGGGGAATATTATGCCGGAACGTTGTCCTTTGCTGTTGGGGATAAGGCTGAAAGGCACTCCCACAGGTATGGGCGTCTCTTCCAAGACGAAATATGCAGGTCCGGTGACGATCTTGTCATTGGGAATCACTCTCGCTTTCTGAAAACGGAACTCGAAATGTGGATGTTCCTGATTGCTGCAGGTGGTGAATGAACCGGATCTGATGTTGATGCTGTTGTCATCCATCTTTTTGACCTTGGTACCATGAATATAACCTTGGGCATCTTCTGTAAATACCTTGTTGATGATGCCTTTCTTGGTGTCGAAGTTGAAAGTCATTTCGTCGGAAAGATATTTCTGATTTCCCTCCGTGAAGACAGGTTTGCCTGTTATTATGCCGGAAGAGTCGGGCAAGCCTGAGGCGAATATTGTATGTTTGTCAAAGTCGAATTCTATATAATCTGCCTCTATGGTGATATCTTCGTATTTTACCTTGGCATCTCCGTAGTAAAAAATTTTGTTGGATTTGAAGTCCTGTATTGTGGAATCGTTGCATGAACGTTCTATTTCACTGTCGATGACGGACTTTTTGGTTGTTGATATGGAGTCTTTTTTTACCGGAGTGACGCCATTGACACTGTCGTTGATCACGCCTTGTCCTATGTTGACTATGCTGTCTCTTTTTGAGAGACTGTCGTTACTTGTTATAAGATATGTCGGGGCTATGCTGTCTCCGGCTTTGAGGGTGTCTTCGTATAAAGGTGTGATGTACAGTGTATTAAGACTGTCCTTGTTATCTTCGTCTTTAACTGCAAGGCTGTCGGAAATTTCTTTGTCTTCTTCAGAAAATATAGGTTTTGTCGTCCTACATCCATGTATTATTATTGAAATAATCAGGAATAACAACAAAAAAAATGGATATGTTCTGAGTTTTGACAATTTTTATTTATTTTTGTAAGATGAAATTTGATGCAAAGATACATTTTATGCTTTATCAAATGACTAAAAAACGGTTGAAATTTATTTTTCTTGTTGTGATGGCTGTGTTTATGGCTGTTTTTGATCTCCCGGCGCAGGAGGGAGTGATAAAAAAAGTCGTTATCGATGCCGGTCATGGCGGCAAGGACCCGGGTGCTCTCGGCAAGAAGTCGCGGGAAAAGGATATTACTCTCAAGGTGGCTTTAAAGACTGGTAATTATATAGAAAAATATTGTCCCGACGTGGAAGTGGTTTATACTCGGAGCAAAGATGTGTTTGTTTCATTGAATCAGCGTGCCAAGATAGCTAATGACGAGGCTGCTGACGTATTCATCTCCATACATTGCAACTCGGCTCCTAAGGCTACTTCCGCCAACGGTGTAGAGACTTTTGTGATGGGTGAGCATAGAAATGAAGCTAATCTCGAGGTCGCTAAATTGGAAAATGCCGCTATTCTGTATGAAGAGGATGCCGATGTCAATTATGGCGGCTTCGACCCTAACAGTACTGAGGCTTACATAGCCTTCAGTTTCATACAGAGTGAATATAAACAGAAATCTTTAGACCTTGCCGAACGTGTCCAAAATCAACTTGTCAATAGAGTGGGGCGTAAGAATAGAGGCGTGCAACAGGCGGGCTTCCTCGTGTTGTACCGTACTGCCATGCCTTCCATCTTGGTGGAAATTGGATTCTTGTCCAATGTCAATGAGGAGAAATTCCTGTTGTCGGAACTGGGTCAGGATTATATAGCTTCCGCTCTTTTTCGCGCCTTCAGGGATTATAAAAAAGAATCCGATGAGAATTGGAGAAAAACAATGGCAGTATCTGATGCCAATGGAAAAGATGATGTCATTGTGTATAAAGTACAGTTCGACAGCAAGCCTGAAGAAGTAAGCAATATGAAGTCTTGCTATAAGGGTCTTGACAATGTGTCGTGTTATTACTATAAGGGAAGTTACAGATATACAGCCGGACAGTTCAGTACCAAGTCGGAGGCTGACAGATATTGTAAAACAGTTCGAGCAAAAGGTTATAAGGATGCTTTTGTGGTGAAATTCGTAAACGGAGAAAGAATAAATTGAACAGACTATATAACATTTTAATAAAAGTAATGTTAACGTATTAAAATATCTATATGGAAAACAAAAGAAAATCTATTATAATAGGCTTGTCGTTTTTGGCAGCAATGGTACTTTTTATTTGGGGCTTCAACTTTTTGAAAGGTAAAAAACTGTTTCACTTTCAACCTTATTATTATGCTGTTTTCGATAATGCCGGAGGTATAGAGCCTGCTAATCAGGTACTTGTCAGCGGCGTCAGCGTGGGACAGGTCGATGATATTTACCTTAATCCTGACAATGACGGTACTGTGATATTGAAATTTTCCATCAACGAGACTATCAAGATACCGGAAAATACTGTGGTATCAATATCGAGTAGCCTTCTTGGTTATTCTTCGGTTAGTCTCGTTCTCGGCAATTCAACGACAGTTGCCAATGTTGGCGACACTTTGTTGTCAAGAACTAATATGGGTGTGATGAATGCATTGTCTTCTCAACTGATACCGCTGAAAGACAAGGTTGAAAACCTTGTCATGTCTCTCGATACTCTCACAGCTTCTCTTAATGCACTCCTTGACGACGGTCTTCGTGATGATATTAAAAACGGGGTTAAGGACTTCTCTTCATCCATGCAAAACCTGTCGGAATTGTCGTATGGCGTAAATAATACTTTTAATGACGAGAAAGATAAAATACATGATATCATCGACAATTTCAACAATGCATCAGCGAATCTCTCAAGCATAAGTGACACTCTTTCTGCCATGGAATATGGCGATATTATTACTTCTTTGCATTCTACAATAAATGAACTTGACATACTTATATCCAATCTGAATCGAGGTCAGGGTTCCATAGGTCTGATGATGACGGAAGACTCTCTCTATAATAATGCCAATGAAGCTGTTGAGGCATTGCAGCGGTTGGTGAAAGCCATAGAGGAGAATCCTAAAAAATACATCAGGATAAAAGTCTTTTGATGTGGTGAAATCGGCAAGTTTGTGGTGAAATTCATCAAAACAGGCCGTTTTTGGCATTTTTTGTGGTGAAATCAGGTGACGATGTGGCGAAATTGTTATTGTCCCAATCCTGAAAAAAGTGTTTTGCTGTGAAATAGAAAACTCAATTACACACTTTTTGAAACACTACCAAATTTAGTACTTCATACACAAGGACATCAATGGCTAATAGAAGAAATAGATAAACTGATAAATGAGAGAAGAAAAGAGATTAGCTTATGAATTTGGAAATAACAGAAAATAACCTGTATTTATTGCTGCCTGTTAAAATCAGCAGAGTGGCACAAATTTATGCCAAAGAATACCATATAACAATCTCGGAGGCTATCAGACGTTTTTATCATTCAGATACATATAAAAGGCTGGCTGACGAGAGTACAAAATTATGGCATTATGGACCTGTCGCTATATATCAGGTATTTGTAGATGAACTGGAAATTAAAAAAGCATCATATTAAACGGAAAATAGTTTTTAACCCAGCCTCAACATAATTAACAGAATATGAGTCAAAGTGAAATTATATTATATCAGCCTGACGAAGCTGTAAAGCTGGAAGTAAGGATGGAAGATGAAACTGTCTGGCTTACACAGGCACAGATGGTTAAGCTTTTTCAACGTGACCAATCTGTCATAGCAAGACATATCAATAATATTTTTAAGGAAGAAGAACTGGATAAAGAAAGCAATATGCATTTTTTGCATAATGCTTTTTCTGACAAACCTATATCTTTATAGTCTTGATGTTATTATTTCTGTTGGATATAGAGTAAAGTCTAAACGCGGTACGCAGTTCCGTCAATGGGCAAATAAGGTGTTAAAGGATTATCTTTTAAAGGGATATTCCATAAATCAACGTATTAATCAACTCGAAAGCAGGATAGAATCTAAATTTGCCAACCATGACAGACAGTTGGAAGAACTGACTAATAAGGTGGATTTCTTTGTCCGTACATCATTGCCACCGATTGAAGGTGTTTTTTTTGACGGACAGATATTCGATGCATATAAATTTGCAACGGATCTTATCAAGTCTGCCAATAAATCGCTTCTACTGATAGACAACTATGTTGATGAATCCGTATTGCTAATGCTTAGCAAGCGTAACAAAGGTGTGTCAGCCATTATCTATACACAAAAGATAACTGACCAGCTACAACTTGACCTTGAGAAACATAACGACCAGTACCCTCCTATTAATATTAAAACCTATAGGAACAGTCATGACCGTTTCCTGATAGTTGACGACAAAGAAGTGTACCATATAGGAGCTTCTTTAAAAGACCTTGGCAAGAAAATGTTCGCGTTCTCTAAGTTGGAGATAGACTCCTGCTTGATAACTGATAAACTTTAGGATAAGTAATTAAAAGGAAACTATGAACGAAGAAAACAAAATAATCCTATATCAGGACGATAACGAAATAACTCGTGTGTCGGTACGCTTTGCAGATGAAGACTTGTGGCTGACACAGAGCCAGTTGTCAGAAATATACCAAACGAGTAAATCCAATGTAAGCGAGCATATTAAGCATATATTCGAGGATGGAGAGCTTGATAAAAATGTGGTTGTTCGGAATTTCCGAATAACCACTCAACACGGAGCAATAGAAGGGAAGACACAATCACGAGATGTTGCTCATTACAATCTCGATATGGTCATAGCTTTGGGATATCGTGTCCAGTCTCAAATAGCCACACGCTTCCGGCGTTGGGCGACACAACGTTTGCATGAATATATTCAGAAAGGTTTTGCGATGGATGATGAACGGCTGAAACAGGGAGGAACCCGTTATTTCCGAGAATTATTGCAGCGTATCAGAGATATTCGTAGTAGTGAGCGAAATTTTTACCAGCAGGTTACCGACATATATGCTACAGCTACAGACTATGACCCTCGCAGTGAAATGACTAAAACTTTTTTCGCCACCGTGCAAAACAAACTGCATTATGCGGTTCATGAGAATACAGCTGCTGAGGTAATATACAACCGTGTGGACAATGAAAAACCGTTTGTCAGAAATAGAACTGCAACGACTGAATCTGTTAGTTTCAGGATTTCTTGATTTTGCAGAATTCCAGGCATTGGAGATGAACCCTATGTCTATGAAGAACTGGATAGAAGCTCTTGACAATCAGATTATAGCTCACAAACGAAAGCTCTTGATCGGCAAAGGCAATATTTCACATAAATAAGCCATAGAAAAAGCTGAAAAGGAATTTGAGATATACCGCAAGCGGGAAATGGATATGCTTGAAAGCGACTTTGATAAAGAAATCAAGAAATTGAACAATAAATAATAAATATCAGAAAATGAATAATGCAATTGATTTAGCCTTTCTTACGGCAAAAGTAGCTACATTAAAAGACGAGAAAGCAAAAATGATTGTTGAAGGTGCTTCTTTAGCATATAACATAACTCAAATTGCCCGTTTCCGGTCCATGATTGTGGAATTATCACAGATATGCAGTTATATTGTGTACATAGCCCGAAGCACAGGAGGGTAAACGCAGGGAGAATATAATTTAGCTTTGGAATGCCAACGACAAATTGAGGAATGCAACAAACAAATTGCCAAACACGGGACAATGACTATTGTAGATGGTATATCTTTGCTTATTGATATGTTTGGCAATTTGAATAAAAAATAATCGGTTGGAACCCCACACCGAGGTGGAGCAAAAACATAATGCATCTGCTTGTATTTCAAAATAATGCGTTATCAAGATGAAAAACGGTGTGGCATTTATGAATAATCTATAAGTTTTTACTTAATAAAGGTAGCTTGAAAGTTTAACAGTTGAAACAATCCATGTCCATTTTCAATGGCATATCCATTCCACGCAACAAAGAGTTTATGAGAATTTATGCATTGAAGGAGGCGTTCAAGAATAGCAGATAGCAATTTAGATAAGGAAAATGAACGAAGAAAATAAAATAATCCTATATCAGGAGGATAACGAAACAACTTGTATATTGTTGTATATTGTTGATTAAGAATCAGTTGGTAGAGATATTTGGAATATTGTAACAAAATACATATAATGATGGCAAACTCGTGCAGAAAGCAAGAGACTGTCTAATCTTTTTGTTGTTAGACAGTCTCTTCTTTTTATTAAGAAAGTTTGTGAATTATAAATTGTTTTTGAAATATTCTGTTATCTTCACAATCAAATGTGCTCTGTCGGGACCGTAAACATTATGGTCGTGACCGGGATATACGAAGTAATCCACTTGTTTCCCGTTGTGGATGCAGTTTTCTATGAAACTGAGACTGTGTTGCCATACAACAACAGGGTCTGTGGTGCAGTGTATGATGAGAAGTTTTCCTTCCAATCTGTCTGTTTTGTTTACCAAACTTGTAAGTTCATAGCCTTCAGGGTTCTCTTCAGGAGTATCCATATAACGTTCCCCGTACATTATCTCATAATATTTCCAGTCCATCACGGGACCGCCTGCCACTGACACTTTGAATGTCTCAGGGTGATAAATCTTGAGGTTAGTACTCATGAATCCGCCGTAGCTCCATCCGTCGCTGCCTATGCGTTCTGTGTCAACATAAGGCAGAGTTTTGAGATATTCGATGCCCACCATCTGGTCGCGTACCTCTGCTTGTCCGCACTGACGGTGTATCACTTGTTCAAACGCCTCGCCACGGTCTGCCGAGCCGCGGTTGTCCAAGGTAAACACTAAAAACCCTTCCTGAGAGAGATAATGCAGATAAATGCCGGCACCGGCAGTCCATGAGTCTGTAATCATCTGAGCATGAGGACCGCCATATACATAGACAATGACAGGATATTTCTTTGCGGGGTCGAAGTTATATGGCTTTATCAGACGAGTATATAAGGCATGCCCGTCTTCCGATACTAAAGTGTCGAGTTCTATGGTGCCGATGTTATAGTCTTTCAAGGGGTCAACGGCTTCATAAATGCGTTTGAGGAACACACCCTTGTCGTTCATGAGGTCTATGTTATTCGCCACATCGGTGCTTGAATAATAGTCGAGGAAATAATTGCCGTTGCTGTTGGGAAGTACCTGATGCGTACCGTGTTGTCTCGTTATACGGGTTTTCTTGCCGCTTTTGATGTTTTGTTTGTAGAAATGACGTTGCAGCGGGCTTACCTCCGTAGAAGTATAATAAATGTTGTTTCCGGATTTGTCGAATCCGTTGAACTCTGTTACGACGAAGTCGCCTTGTGTCAATTGTTTTGCCTCTAAAGTGTTGGTGTTGTGGAGGTATATATGGTAATATCCGTCTCTTTGTGCTCTCCATAAGAACTCGTGGTCGCTGCCGGGCAGGAAGTATGCCGGTCCCTGAGGTTCCACATACTGTTCGTCGGTATCTTCGAAGATGGTCTTGACGAAATCGCCTGTTTGAGCGTCATATTCATTGAATTTCAGATGGTTCTGCTCTCTGTTGAGGACGCCGATGTAAATTTTCTTGTTGTCGTTGTTCCATGTTATGGCAGTGAGATACTGGTCAACGGGCTCGCCAGTCTTGATGAGGGTCTCATTACCTGTTGTTACATCATAAATATTCAATGTAACCTGATGGCTTGTCATTCCTGCCATAGGGTATTTGATAGGTTTGTCGGTAGCAACGCGGGTGGTGATGTCAACGAGTGGATAGTCTGTCACCATACGTTCATCCATGAGATAGTATGCGATTTTATTGCCGTCCGGTGACCAGAAGATACCGCCGTCGATGGCAAACTCATTACGGTGCACCGCTTGTCCCGCTATTACACCTTCAGGATTTTGCGTTATCTGTATCTGTTTCTCACCATCATTGACATACAAGTCGTTTCCTATTGTATAAGCCACTTTCAATGAAGGTGTGGTGATTTTGATGTTCTCTGCCGTGTTGGGCATGGAAGTGATTGTCTCGGCTTTTCTGTTTTTGAAGTCTATGCGGTTCAGAACATAATTGTCATCATTTGAAGTCAGGTAATATGCTGTGTTGTTATCTATCCAGTTGAGGAACGGTATTCTTTTAAGGCTGTCGAGACTGTTGTTTGTCATTATGGTATTGAGGTCGTCTAAAGAATACAAAACTTTAGCAGTCTTGTCTTTGACGCCTTGTACCATGAGGTTGTTTTCTTCAGTGAAGATGAACTTGTCCGAATCGGGAAGCCATCGCACTGATTTACCTTGTGGAAATACTGCTCTGTTGAGAAAGGCAGCATCTTCCGGAGTTAACATTTTCTTTTCCTGTGCTGCTGCCGTAATAGAGATACAACATAATACGGCAAAAAATAAAAATACTCTTTTCATAATATGGATTTAAAAATTGTTATTGCATTTTCATTTGGTGTCATGAACGGCGTCGGCAAATTGTTTTATTCTGTTGTGGTCTTCTTCGAAGGCGCTGCCTATTACTATTAAGTCGGCACCTGCCATTGCCGCTGTTGCTGCTTTTTCCGGGGTGTTGATACCGCCGCCCACTATGAGAGGCACGTTAATTGTCTTTTTGACTTTCATTATCATGCTTTCCGACACAGGCTCCTTGGCATGGGAGCCGGCTTCGAGATATATCAGTTTAAGTCCCAACATCTCGCCTGCAAGAGCTGTACACAAGGCAATGTCGTCTTTGTCGTGCGGTATGGGAATGGTATTGCTCATATATGACACCGATGTCGGCATTCCGCTGTCGATGAGCATATACCCCGTAGGGATGATTTCATTGCCGTACAGTTTGAGATAAGGTGCCGCAATGACATGACGCCCTATCAACATTTCGGCATTGCGTCCGGAAATCAGTGACAGAAGCAGAAATCCATCACAATATTTGCTGATCTGCAATGAGTCGCCGGGGAATATGAGGGTTGGTATTTCGGAATTTGCTTTGATGAGTTTTATGCAGTGCTCCAAACTGTCGGTGGTGAGAAGACTGCCTCCGACAAAAAAGAAATCAACACCGGCTTCGTTGGCATTTCGTACCGTCGCCAACACTTGTTCATCAGTTGGCTTGTCAGGGTCTATTAGTACCACAAGTTTTTTCTTGCCGGTATCTAAAAACTTATCGTAAAGACTCATATTGTTATTTTTATGAACTACAAAATTACTTGTTTTTTTATAAAAATGAAATAATTGTGAAAATTATTTGTATGATATTGGTTTTTAATATCTTGATAATTTTATATTTTTTTAACGAATGTCTGAAAAACTGTTGGTTTGATGTAAATACTGCTTTGAATGTGTCTTTTGTTTGAAAAAACGTAAAAATCATTTTGTTATTGTAAGGTTGTTACCATTATGGAATAAAATGACGTATTTATAAAAAATTAATAAGTTATATGAAATAACAATTTATTTGCCATAATGTTATTTAAAAACTGTGATATGAAAAAATAATTTGACAGATGAAATGTTGATTTAAAATGTAAAGTGATGTTTGCATGACTTGAATAAACAAATTTCTATGTTATGATAGTCATGAACAGATGTTTTGGATATTCGTAAGAAATTCCGGTCTATTATTTCTTGTTCAAAACGATTCTGAAAGTTGTTCCTTGTCCGATAACTGAAGATTTGACAAAAATTTTACCTTTGTGATAATTTTCAATGATACGTTTTGCCAATGACAGACCTAACCCCCAGCCACGTTTTTTGCTTGTAAAACCGGGGTTGAATATCTGTTTGAACATGGAACGGCTCATTCCCTTGCCGGTATCACTGACATCTATTATGACATTGTTTTCGTCTTCTATCAGTTCTACGCATAATTTGCCTTTGTCAGTCATGGCATCGATGGCGTTTTTTGTAAGATTTTCCAACACCCAACTGAAAAGGGCTTTGTTGAGTGGCAGGATGATGGAACGTTGAGGCAGTTGTATGTCAAACTCGAATTTGTCGGAAAAACGATGACGAAGATAATTCATGGTTTCTGATACTGCTTCTACAATGTCGGCATCTTCCAATGTCGGTATAGAGCCAATCTTGGAGAAACGTTCCGTAATAGTCTCCAATCTCTTGATGTCTTTTTCCATCTCTGCTGTTCCTATGAACTCTGTTTCCTGCAGTTTGAGCAGTTCTATCCATCCTATCAGAGAGCTTAACGGCGTACCTATTTGGTGAGCAGTCTCTTTTGCCATTCCTGCCCATACCTGATTTTGTTCCGAACGTCGTGCATAACTGAACAACAGATAAGCTACAATAAGGAAAAATGTCATTACGAGTATTTGAATATAAGGGTAATATTTCATCTGCATCAAAAGATCGGAACTTCTATAATAGATGTACGCCTTTTTCTGATTCAGATAACTTACTTTGATAGGTTTGTGCTGTGAACGCATTATCTCCAACTGCTCTCTTACATATTCTTTGTTCATCATTTTGAAAGGGTCGAGATTGCCGTAACTGAGCACTTCGTTGTTAGAGCTGTCGATGATAATTACTGGAGCACCTACAGCATTGCTCGTTACATCGTCAATGAAAAATTGGAACAAGTCATTGAGTACATCTTTCAACTCCGTGTATATCAGCGATTCGTTGTAATACAGCCATGAAGTCTTGCCGAACAGGTCTATCTTAATCGGAGGATATATGCTGTACTCCTTGAGCATCTCATCATCGAAGAATGTCTTGCCCTGTTGATTTGGGGGCAGATTGACAGATAAACTGATATTTCCTTTGTCATCTGTTATCACGACAGGAATAGAAACATTGTTTTGTATGATTTGCAGATAAATATTGGTGTTTTCGTCGGGAGAGGCAGCTAAAAAACTTCTATAGGCCAAAGCCAACAATTCTACTCTTTTGCGTTCTTGCGTACTTATCTCTGAAAAAAAGGTTTCCGTGTAGTTCATCAATTCGGCATGATTCTGTACGGCATCAGCCCACATGACAATTTGTTTGCTCTCTTGTTTGGCGAAGTGATTTACCAAGTAATTGGTATAATATATTGAAAAACATATTATTATCAAGGCTATGATGGCAAGTGCTATCTTCCAGCGTTTCTTTCTTACATATAAATTAGAACTCATCGTCATTGAAAAATATAAGCCAAAATTAATAAATTTCATTATTGGAAATGAAAAAAACAGATTTTTTTAATCATCATAATTAAAAAAAAACTAATTTTACACGATTTTTTCCAAACGAAAAATTGAAAGATTTATTATTAACCTAATATTGAAAGATGATGAAAAAAATTACTTATTTGACTGTTTTGCTGTTGCTTGGCTTTGTCACTATGGCGCAGACAAAACAGATTATGCTTCGTTCAGAAAATAATGCCGAATGCATAAAGTCAGACATGGAGAGTCTTAGAGCGACTTTTTCTTTTTCTGATATCGTAAGCAACGATATTGAGACAGAAAAAGGTGTCTTTTCTGAGATTTCAATGATGAATACCTATCCGAGCGGTGAATACGGTGCACCTACTGTTCCGGCAATACATCAGCTTATAGCTGTGCCTTTCGGAGCTGAGCCTATGGTGACGATAAAGAATTTTACTGTTTCGGAATATAAACTTAATGATTTGGGTATCAATAAATTGATGCCAAGACAACCTTCTTTGAGAAAAGATATGGATATAAACGAAGTGGAGTTTGTCTATGATGAAGCAGCTTATCAAAAAAGAGCATTGGCATCAACACCTAATGCCATGATAGAGATGACAGGCGTGATGCGTGGCGTACGTGTCGGCTCTCTCGTTATAGAACCTGTCAGTTATGACGCTGTTTCAAATAGCATCAGAGTGTTTAACGACATAGAAGTAGAGGTGACATTTGCCGGAGCCGATGCGGAAGAGACAGAACGTATGCTTGTAAATACTTTCACTCCTTATTATGATGTCGTCTATAGGCAGTTATTCAATTACAGAGCTATCAATGATGTGTATGATGATCACCCCGACCTTTGGGCTGCACCGGTGAGAATGATAGTGGTTGCAAATGATATGTTCGCTGATGCTTTGGAACCATGGTTGGAATGGAAGACTCAGAAAGGATTCTACTTGGACGTCAACTATACGAGTACGGTGGGTAATAGCAGCGAAGCGATAAAGTCTTTCCTTCAGAACAAGTATAACACAGGTGTACAGAATAACGAGACTCCCACTTTCGTGATAATAGTAGGCGATAAGGCACAGGTGGCTCCCAGTGTCAACTTTGCAAGTTCTACACAGAAGGTATCTGACTTGTATTATGGAAGTGTTGACAATGACTATTATCCGGATATGTTCTACAGCAGAATGTCGGCAGAGAATGTGAATCAATTGACGGCAATAATAGACAAAATATTGATGTATGAGAAATATACCATGCCGGATGATTCATATCTCGACAACGTGCTGTTGATAGCCGGAGACGATTCTTATTGGAATCCGAGAGTGGCACAGCCTACAATTAACTATGCTACAACCAATTATTATAATGCAGCACATGGTTATACCAATGTTTATGCTTATCTTAATTCATATACAGGGTGTTATAATCATCTGTCAACGGGTGTTGGATTTGCCAACTATACGGCACACGGTAGTGATACGAGTTGGGCAGATCCTTATTTAGGAACATCATCTGTATATGCTCTTACCAATACAGACAAATATTTCTGGGCAATGGGCAACTGTTGTCTGTCCGGTAACTGGGGATTTTCAACTGAATGTTTCGGTGAGGCCATGATACGTGCAGCCAACAAGGCGGCATTTGGCTATATAGGTTCATGTCCGAATACGTATTGGTATGAAGATTATTATTTCGGTGTCGGAGCAACCAACGTGTTGAATGGTCCTACACCTTCGGTGTCCAACTCCTCGACAGGTGTTTACGATGCCATGTTTATGGACGAGACTTACAACACGCTGTCGTCTGTGACTTTTGTAGGTAATCTGGCTGTTTGTTATGCACATGCAGGCAATTATCAGACACATTCATCACCTACGTATTACTGGCAGGCATATCATGTTTTGGGCGACGGTTCTGTGATGCCTTATAATACGGCACCGGAAGAGAATAATGTGACACATGCAACTTCTTTCCCGGCCAATGCCTCTACTTTTACGGTATCTGCCGATGCCGGCTCTTATGTGGCTATATCGAAAGATGGTGTGTTGCTAGGTACAGCATTGGTTGGTACGACCGGCAGTGTGAATGTTCCGGTGACACCAGTGTCTTCCGGAGAGGTGATGATAGTTGTAACACGCCCACAACGTCAGCCTTATATTGAGACAATAGCTGTGGGCGGCGGACAGCCGGGACAGCCTGAGATAGAATTTGTATCTGTGTCTCCTGCTTCAATAGGCGTTAACAGCAATGTCAATATCACTGTTACACTTAGAAACAGCGGCACTGCAGCTACATCGGGAAATACTAATGTAACACTTGCATCTTCCGATTCATATCTTACCATTGTCAATGGTACAGCTTCATACCCTGCAATGAATGCAAATCAGACAGGGACAGGGTCATTCACTTTACGTGCAGCTTCCAACACACCTAATGGTCATACTTTCAGCATAAACTATACTGCTACCAACGGCAGCAATAACTGGCAAGGCTCGTTTACACTTACTGCCAACAATCCGTGCAACGCTCCTACCGGTCTTGCGGCAGTGGCTGAGGGCAACAATATCCATCTTTCATGGAATGCTTCTTCTACTGCCAACAGTTATAAGGTGTTTCGTGGAAGTACGTTGATAGCTACACAAACTGCTACATCATATACCGATACAGATCTGCAATACAATACAAATTATTGTTATACAGTGAAGAGCGTATGTAATTCCGGTGACTCCAACTCTTCTAATCAGGCATGTGCCACTACTGAAAATGAACCATGTTATTCACCGGAAAATCTGACAGCTTATGCCGATGGCAATACAGTTTCATTGTCATGGACAGCATCGTCGAGTGCAGACAGATACAGAGTGTATCGTGATGGAACTGCAATAGGTCTCGTAATGTCAACGAATTATAATGATTTTAACTTGGATTATAATACTGAGTATTGCTATGAGGTAACAAGTATTTGCGGTGACGAGGAATCTGATCCTTCTGATGAAATATGTACTTCTACTGAAAGTGAACCATGTAATGCTCCTGTCAGTCTTGTCGCTGAAGTGAATTTGAATACTGTGACATTGTCATGGCAACCTGTCGATAATGCTGTTTCTTATACTGTGATGAGAGATGGTGATGTTATCGCAACGGATGTCACCGTCACAACAATGGAAGATGCCAATTTGGCAATAGGAACTTACTCGTATTCAGTAATTACAGTATGCTCAGAAGGACAATCTGAAGTATCGGAAACTGTCGAGGCAGTAGTTGACTTCGATGGAATAAGCGAATATGAAAATATGTTCAGAATAAGTCCTAACCCTGTTAAAGATTATCTGATCATCAATACGACTGAAGAGATTAAATATGTCTCTGTTTATAATATTCTTGGCATTGAAGTATTCAGAAGTAAGGAAATTACCGGTAACAGTATTAGTATGAACGGTATGCAACAAGGCATTTACTTTGTGAAGATAGGCACTGCTAAGGGGGAAATAGTCAAGAGAATTATTAAAGAATAAAAAAGTTTTGGAGTGGGGTGAAAGCCCCGCTCTCTTTTAATGTTGTTTTATGGATTACAATTTTGAGTCGATAGAAAAGAAATGGCAGCAGTACTGGCGTGATAATGGCACATATAAAGTAGAAATAGATAAAAATAAACCTAAATTTTATGTGTTGGATATGTTCCCTTATCCTTCAGGAGCCGGTTTGCATGTGGGACATCCGTTAGGATATATAGCATCAGATATCTATGCCCGTTACAAAAGACTGAAAGGTTTTAATGTCTTGCATCCCATGGGTTATGATGCATACGGACTTCCTGCAGAACAGTATGCCATTCAGACAGGAACTCATCCTGCTGTTACTACTGAGAAGAACATCAACAGATATCGAGAACAGTTGGATAAGATAGGATTCAGTTATGACTGGGACCGTGAGGTCAGAACAAGCGACCCTTCCTATTATAAATGGACACAATGGACGTTCATACAACTGTTCAATTCTTATTATTGTAATCATGAAAAAAAAGCAAGACCTGTAAAAGAGCTTGTCAAACATTTTTCCATTTATGGCACTAAAGACCTCGATGTGGCATGCGGAAAACAGATCTCTTTTACGGCAGATGAATGGAATGATATGACGGAGAAGGAACAACAGTCGTTGCTGATGAATTATCGTCTTGCTTATCTTGCCGATACTATGGTGAATTGGTGTCCGGAACTTGGTACTGTGCTTGCCAATGACGAGGTGTCGGAAGGATTGTCGGTACGAGGAGGATATCCTGTAATACGCAAGGAGATGAAACAGTGGCTTTTGCGTATCACAGCATATTCAGATAGACTGCTTGAGGGCCTTGATACAGTGGATTGGAATGAATCTATTAAGGATGTACAACGTAATTGGATAGGCAAATCCATGGGAGCTTCTCTTTTTTTTAAAGTCGAAAATAAAGATATTGACATTGAGGTGTTTACTACACGTGCCGATACTTTGTTCGGAGTGACTTTCATGGTTTTGGCACCGGAACATCCTCTTATAAATGATATCGTATCCGACGACCAGAAAGAAAATGTGGAAGAATATGTGATGTGGGCAAGAAATCGTTCGGAAAGAGAACGTATGGCGGAGGTTAAGAAAGTATCGGGAGTCTTTACAGGTTCCTATGCTATTAACCCCATGAATGGTGACAGAATACCGATATGGATTGCCGATTATGTATTAATGGGTTATGGCACCGGAGCTATCATGGCGGTGCCGGCTCATGACAGCCGAGATTTTGCCTTTGCTCGTCATTTTAATTTGCCGGTGATTCAAGTGGTTGCCAAGGATATTGATAATAATACTGATACGTCTAATTGGGAGGAGTCTTTCGATGCCAAGGAAGGTGTAATGATCAACTCGGAATTTCTTAACGGGATGACGGTGAAAGAGGCTATACTCGCCATGATAAAGGAGATAGAACATCGCGGCATAGGTAAAGGCAAGACCAACTATCGTCTTCGTGATGCTATTTTCAGTCGACAGCGTTATTGGGGAGAACCGTTCCCTATATATTATAAGGATGGTATGCCATATCCTTTCGATGAAGATAAACTGCCTCTTGAATTGCCTTCCATCAACGCATTTAAACCTACAGAGAATGGTGAACCTCCTTTGGCTCGTGCCGAAAATTGGGTCACTGAAGAAGGTTATCCCATAGAAACCAATACCATGCCTGGCTTTGCCGGTTCAAGCGGTTACTATCTGCGTTATATGGACCCCCATAATGACAATGCTCTCGTTGGCGAAGAGGCTGACAGGTATTGGCAACAAGTGGACCTTTATATAGGCGGAGCTGAACATGCAACAGGACACCTTATTTACAGCCGTTTCTGGAATAAGTTTTTGTTCGATATAGGTGTGTCATGTAAAGATGAGCCTTACAGGAAGATGATAAATCAAGGCATGATACAAGGACGTTCCAACTTCGTATATCGTGTCAATTTTGAGAAAATGGCAGAATATAGAGTATGGGACTTCTTGAAAGACAATAAGTTGGGTGTCACTTTCGTGCGTGACTTCAAAGCTGGTCGCCGCAGATTCGATTTCTATTGCCAATCGAAAAATATTATCATAGAGATAAAAAAGGTATCTTCTCTGGAGAAACTGGAAGAAGCATACGAGAATATAGCTAAGGAACTTGGATGTAAATTGTTGCTCATACCTATACGTCAGGTCGTCATGGACGAAGATTTTGAAGTGGTAAAACAAAAAATTCGTAACCTTGTGGCAGGTAAGAAAGTGCCCGCTTTTGAAGGTATTGACACAATAGAGTATCCTAATCTTTTCGTGTCGAAAAATATTCCGGGGAGAGAATATTATAGTGACCCTATCCGCGTGGATATCAATATGGTACATAATGATATTCTCGATGTCGAGGAGTTTGTGAAATGGAGAGACGACCTCGCAGGTTCTGAATTCATCTTTGAAAAAGACAAAGACGGAAATCCTATATATGTCTGCGGATGGGAAGTGGAGAAAATGTCAAAATCAAAATATAACGTACAGAATCCGGATGACTTGGTAGTGAAATATGGTGCCGATACATTGAGGTTTTATGAGATGTTTCTCGGTCCTCTTGAACAGTCTAAACCATGGGATACTCAGGGTATTGAAGGTGTGTTCCGTTTCATTCGCAAATATTGGAGATTGTATTTTAATGAGAATGGTGATTTCTGCGTCAGCGATGAACCTGCAACAAAAGAGGAACTCAAAGCATTGCATAAACTTGTTAAAAAGGAGGCTGATGATATAGAACGTATGTCTTTCAATACCGTAGTGTCAGCATTTATGATATGTGTCAATGAATTGAGTGATTTGAGATGTAATAAAAGATCTGTTCTCGAACCTCTTGCTGTCATGATATCTCCTTATGCGCCTCATATAGCTGAAGAATTATGGCATCAACTCGGACATGATGACAGTGTCGTAAATCAATGTTATCCAGAGTTTAATGAACTGTATGTAATAGAAAACAGTTTCGTATATCCTGTGTCTTTCAATGGTAAAAAACGTTTCGATATGGAGTTGCCTTTGAATATGGATGTCAAAGCTATGGAAATTGCAGTTTTGTCAGCTCCTGAAGCAGAGAAATGGGTTTCGGGAAAATCTATAAAGAAAGTTATCATCATACCTAAGAAAATTATTAATATTGTTGTTGCTTAATGACGGATATTATGTCTTTCAGAAAGTTGCTCTTTAGTGTTTTGGTGATTTTGTCGCTGACTGCGTCAGCACAGCAGGAAAGAGAGACAGATTCTTTGATTGTTAAAAAGTTATCGGAATGGCAAGACCTTAAATTCGGGTTTATGATACATTGGGGATTTTATTCTCAATGGGGTGTTGTGGAGTCATGGTCTATATGCAGCGAGCCATGGATTGACAGGCATGGAGCTAACTATGTGGATTATGTCCGCGATTATCAGGCATTGAACAAAACCTTTAATCCTGTTGATTTTGACCCTGATTATTGGGCTTCTGTGGCAAGTGAGGCAGGAATGCGTTATGTGGTGTTTACTGCCAAACATCATGATGGCTTTTGTATGTTTGACACTAAAGAGACTTCATACAGTATTACCGATGCTTCATGTCCTTTCTCTTCCAATAAATATGCTGACGTTACTGCTGCCTTGCTGAAAGCTTTTCGTAAAAAGAACTTTATGACAGGATTGTATTTCTCAAAAGCAGATTGGCATCATCAGGACTATTGGGCACCGGAATGGGCTACACCGGACAAAAATGTCAATTACGATCCCTCCCTTTATCCTGAGAGATGGCAGCGTTTTTGCGATTTTACCTATAATCAAATTAAAGAATTGACTCATAATTACGGTGATATAGACATTTTATGGCTCGATGGCGGTTGGATACGTCCGGAGAACAGTCTTACTGACGAATATAGACAATGGCTTGGTTGTAATGGCTGGATTCAGGATATCGATATGCCTAAAATCGCGGCCATGGCACGTGAGAATAATCCCGACTTGATAATAGTTGACAGAACTGTGCATGGTAAATATGAGAATTATATGACTCCGGAACAACAGATCCCCGATACTTTGTTGCCATATCCATGGGAGACTTGTATGTCAATGGGTAACTCATGGTCTTATAACAAAAACGATGAATATAAATCCACTAATGTTTTGATACATTATCTTGTAGATATTGTGGCTAAAGGAGGGAACTTCCTTCTTAACGTGGGTCCCGGTCCGGATGGAAAATTACCGGAAGATGCAGTAAAAAGAATGAAAGAAATAGGTGCATGGATGCGTGTCAATGGCGATGCCATCTATGACAGTAGGCCTGTTTATCCGTATAGTGACGGTAATCTGCGTTATACACAAGGCAAAGATGGAACAATATATGCCATAGTGCTTTTGGAAGAAGATGAACTGTTTCCACACCTTATTAATATTAATGGAATAAAAAAACTCAAAACCGGCAGATTGAAGATAAAAGGCAGTAAAGTTAAGGCTATGTTGTCAAGGACAAAAACCGGGTATCAGATAACGGTGGATGAGGAAGTACCGCTGCAACATGCCGTTGTTATTGAAATGAAGAAATAATTTGATATTTAAAGATTTGAATATGAAAGAAGAATTGAAAAACAGAAACTTACCTTATCTTGTAGCCGATATGGGGCTCGCAGATTGGGGAAGAAAAGAAATTGAGGTATCGGAACATGAGATGCCTGGCTTGATGGCGTTGCGTGAGAAATATGGAAAAGAGAAACCTCTGGCCGGAGCTCGTATCAGTGGCTCTTTGCACATGACAATACAAACTGCCGTGTTGATAGAGACACTAAAGACCCTTGGAGCAGAGGTGCGTTGGGCTAGTTGTAATATCTTCTCTACACAAGACCATGCCGCCGCTGCCATAGCTGAGACAGGTACTCCTGTATTTGCATGGAAAGGTGAGTCATTGGAAGATTATTGGTGGTGTACTTTGAGGTCTTTGACATTCCCGGATGGCAATGGTCCTGACCTTGTCGTAGATGATGGTGGCGACGCTACTTTGTTGATACATAAAGGATATGATTGTGAGAATGACCCTTCATTGATGAATATTGAGCCGGAGTCATTAGAAGAGAAAGCTTTGTTGAGCGTTATAAAAGCTGTATATAATGATAATCCACGTCATTGGCATGAGGTGGTGACTCGTTTGCAAGGCGTGTCGGAAGAGACAACAACCGGTGTCCATCGTCTGTATCAGATGATGGAAAATGGTAAATTGCTTGTCCCGGCAATAAATGTCAATGATAGTGTTACCAAGTCTAAGTTCGATAATCTTTATGGTTGCCGTGAATCGCTCGCCGATGGTATAAAACGTGCTACTGATGTCATGTTGGCAGGTAAAGTTGTTGTGGTGTTGGGATATGGTGATGTCGGCAAAGGTTGTGCCAAGTCGATGCGATCCTATGGCGCCCGTGTCCTGATTACGGAAATTGACCCCATCTGTGCCTTGCAGGCGGCTATGGAAGGCTATGAGGTAACTACTTTGGAAGATGCTCTTAAAGAAGGCAATATCTTTGTGACATGTACCGGTAATTGCGACGTCATTACTCTTGAAGACATGCTTGTCATGAAAGACCAGTCTATTGTATGTAACATTGGCCATTTTGATAATGAGATACAGGTCGGTAAACTCGAAAATTATCCTGATGTCAAAAAAATAAATATAAAACCACAGGTTGACAAATATGTGTTGCCTAATGGCAATGCTATATTTATTCTTGCCGAGGGTCGTCTTGTCAATCTCGGTTGTGCTACTGGTCATGCAAGTTTCGTGATGAGTAACTCTTTCACCAATCAGGTGTTGGCTCAGATGGACCTTTGGAAAAACAGAGGTAATTATGCAATTGACGTATATCGTCTCCCCAAGTATCTTGATGAAGAAGTCGCAAGATTGCATCTTGCAAAAATAGGTGTAAAACTTACCAGACTTACTCAAAAACAAGCCGACTATATAGGTGTTCCTGTTGAAGGCCCTTATAAGTCAGAATTTTATAGATATTAATAATATGAAATCATAAGGCATTCACATAACTCGTGAAAGAGTTGGTGAATGCCTTTCTTAAAAGAATATTAATTATTGTTAATTATAGATTCTCAATATGTTTCCGTCATATTCGGTAAAATATTGAATCAAGTTATAACCTGAGCCTTCCAGGAGTGAACCGTCGAGAATGCTGTATTTGTATCCGGTACAAGGATCTATGACAAAAGGAAAATCCACGTATAACCTGTCATCGCAATTATATGGGTCGTATGGTGAAAGTCTGTCGTATGCTTTGAATTCGTCCCAGTTATATCTGTAAACTATCAACCCGCGACTCGGTTCTTGTGCTGTCAGATACATCCAGCCACCAACGGTATTTAATTCGAAATACTGTGTGGAATTGGGATTTATGCTTACATTGATATAAAGGTCGGGTATTATAGGTGCATGTCCGGTGTCTCTGCATGAAACCGTACAGAATGATATAATAACCAATATAGAAAAAAATCTTTTCATTTTCTTTAACAAGATGTGTTTTTGTCTGTTGACAATATAAAAAATCTTTAAAATAATCATAAAATAGTTATAAAATTATGTGATTTACAGATTCTTTTGTAAATTTGCACTTAATATTACATATATGTATAAACGTTTAATCATATCACTTTTATTGTTATCAGGCTTAATTATTTCATCATGTTCGTCATCACGTTCATATAGAAAACTTGGTAAAGAGGATATATTTATTCCTGAAACTGAGGTCGTAGAACCTGTTAGTTATGAAAAGGCTGTTGAAGAACATTGGAAAAGACAGTCTGAAGAGACTAAAATTGTTGCCAAAAGAAACAAAATGAAAAGTGAAATGTTTAACAAACAATTTAAGAAAAAATCGTCATTCTTTTCGTTTTTCAGATGGAATCGTAATAAAATGAATGATAATGCTTTAATGGATGGTGTAAGAGATACAAGATAGTGAATAAATTATTAAATATCATTGCTTTAACATTGTTGATGACGCAGATTCTACATGCGTCGGGACAAGGTCATGAATACAGAGTCAATGGACTCAGGCCTAAAATATATGATAATGGTCTCAATTCGAATTTTGTTTATTCTATCATTCAAGATGACTATGGGTTGCTTTGGTTTGGTACTCTTAACGGATTGAATACTTTCGACAAACATGTATTTAATGAGTATCTTACTTCTTCCGGTTATATGAAATGCAAGATTAATTGTTTATCAGTGGCGCGAGACAGCTTGTTTGTTGGTACTGATAATGGATTGTCTATCATAGATCTAAATACTTCTGCAATTACAAATGTTTATTGTGATAATGCATGGGGTCTGTCTATGATGGGAGAAATCATTACAAAAATAAGTAGTCCCAATAATGGACTTGTATTGTTTGGAACAAATAAAGGAGTGTTTTCTTATGACCTTGTCAGTAAAATGTTTGAACCTATAATGTTCAATGAATTGCAGAACTACTTTAGCGTCAATGATATCATATTCAATGATATTGATAGTGTATGGATGATAGCTTCAAATAAAGGATTGATAGTATATGATGATATAAATAATGATGTGGAATGTTATACGCTTAATGATACTCTTGATATTGCGATAAATACAATTTTGCATTATGACGGTAATACATTTTTTGTTGGTACTGATATAGGTTTGTATGAATTTGATTATAAATGTGGTACTTATGATAATATCTCTCTTGTTGCTGAAAGGGAACCTGTGATAACGAAAATTATTATTGTTGACAATGATTTGCTAATAGGTACAAAAGGCAATGGTTTGTTTAAATATAATTTACACGCACTCGATAAAGAGGACATAGTTGATAAAAATGTTTATGAAAATATTTTATCTGATAATTTTATCATTGATTTATATTGTGATAACTGTGGAGTGGTGTGGATAGCAACATCTGGAGGTCTTGGTACGTTATCTGTTGACAATAAGGCTGTGAGTATTCATAAATACTATTCACAAGGTACAAAATTACAGCCGGTTTGGTGTATTGAAGAGATCGCAGATCCAAAATATTTTATTGGTACCGACGTGGGCGTTTTGGTCTTTGACCGCATTAATGGTTCTTTTACTCTTTTGGGCGATTATTTTGGAATGGATTATCAACCGCTGCAATCTTATCGTATGAGTACCTTATTTTTTGATGAGAACAGATATTTGTGGATCGGCACTTGTGATAATGGTCTCTATTGTTTCGATACTAATAGGAAAAAGTGTTTTAATATAACAGAAGATTTTAATGTCAAAGAGTTGGCAGATGCTACAGTTTATGAAATTGTCAGAGGTGTTGGAAATACTTTGTGGGTTGCATCAAACAAAGGCATTTTCCTCCTGAATCTTGATAACAAAACGGTTAAATCCTATGTTCATGATCCTTCAGACAGCTTCTCATTGCCTTCGAATATTGTTATGGACCTCTTATGGGATAATGGGGTCCTTTATATATCTACAAGCGATGGACTCTCATTGTATTCTCCTGGTAATGATAAATTTATAACTTATAGATTGGAAGAAACTCAAGAACATGACATGGCAACGAATTTCTTGTTTAAAATTAGTAAACGTTCTGATGGTAATTTGTATATTGGATCATATATTAATGGCATTATTGTGTTTGACATTGAAAACAAACAATTTGTCCTTCAAAATGACAGTTTGGAACTTAATGCTCCGTTAGTGTTTTCAATTATATTCGATGAAGATAATAATGTATGGGCAAATACAAATAATGGAATGATAAGATATGACATGGAATATGGTGTCATAATGAATATGAGCGATAATATAGATTTCAAAGGTACTGAATTTGTTCCAAATGCTGCGGAGCAAAGCAGTAATGGCTATATATTTTATGGCGGCATAAACGGATTTAACGTGTTCAATCCGTTCAAAGTTAAAGTAGATGCTACTAACCCGGAAGTTATAATAACAGATTTTGCCACAAAGAAAAAAAATTACATTAGTCGTATTCATAATGGCGATACCATAACATTGCCGGATATAAATAATAGTTTCAATGTGTCTTTTGCTGCAATAAATATCGATAAAGTCAATACTGTAAAATACAAATTTAAACTTGTTGATTATGATAAGGATTGGGTGGTGCGCGATATTAAAAAACGTTATGCTGAATATAAAGAACTTCCTGCAGGAACTTATACATTTCTTCTTACTGCTTCTGGTGAATCGAAACAGTGGAATTCAGAAGTATTCAAACTTGTTGTTCAGATACTTCCACAATGGCATAGTACTATATGGTTCAGGATAGATGTTGTGCTGATAATACTCGTGTTATTTCTGTTGATTGTTTTTTATAGAAAAGAAAAAATCCGTCAGAGGATTATGTATCAACAGGAGCTGGATAATCTGGAAAAAATGATTAAGAAATTGACATTTAAATCATTGCAACTGCAAATAAATCCTCATTCCTTGTTTAATATTCTTAACAGCATTCAGAGTTATATTCTTGCCAATGACACTAAAAGTGCTTCCATTTATCTGTCCGGTTTTGCCAAATTGATGAGGCGTCTGCTCACTGTTTCGCATGAGCAGTTGGTAACTTTGTTTGAAGAGTTGGAGTCTATACGTCTATATCTCGAGTTGGAATCTATGAGAATGAAAAATAGATTTACGTTTAGTATAGAAGTAGATGATGATATAGATATCAGAGATGTCGATGTGATGCCGTTGCTGTTGCAACCTTTTGTGGAAAATGCCGTCATACACGGACTTGCACATAAAGAAGGTCCCGGCTTTCTGAAAATAGAAATCCATCGTGTGAATAAAAGCAAGTTGTTGTGTGTTATTGAAGATAACGGGATTGGTAGAAAAAAAGCTGCTGAGTTGAATAATATGTTTTTGAAAAGACATCGTTCTTATGGTATTGAAATCACCAAACAACGTCTTGAACTGATGAAAACCATTAACGATGAGGATTACTTTGTCAATATCATAGATTTGTATGACGATGACGGTAATGCTGCAGGGACAAGGGTGGAGGTTATGATAAATATAGTGGAGTAATTGAATATTAAATGTTTATATTATGGTGAGATGTGTTATTGTTGAGGATGAAATAACATCGAGAGAGGTGTTAAAGACTTTGTTGTCACAGTATTGCAGCGATGTTATGGTTGTAGCTGAGGCTTTTGATGTTCGTTCTGGCAGAATCGCTATCCAAAATAACCATCCAGACCTTTTGTTCCTTGATATTGAAATGCCGGATGGCAGTGGATTTAATTTGCTAAGTGGTCTCGACAATATTGATTTTGAAGTGATATTTACTACTGCCTACGATCAATATGCTATCAAAGCAATACGTTTTGCAGCTCTTGATTATCTGTTAAAACCTATCTCACCGGACGAGTTGGTGGCAGCTGTCGAAAAAGTAAAAATTGCTAAACATAAGAAAAATATTGAAAAACAATATGATGTCTTGTTGAAAAATATTGGAACTGCTGCTATACAAACTAAAAAGATAACATTGTCAACGGCAGATAAGATTCATGTCGTGGCAATAGATGATATAGTTTCTTGTGAATCAGACAACTATTATACTATTTTTAAATTTCTTGATGGAGGTAGCCTTATGGTAACCAAAACTTTAAAAGAGATTGAAAAACAGTTGGAGGAATATGATTTCGTCAGAACCCATAAGTCTCATTTAGTAAATGTGAAGTATCTCAAGAATTTTTTGCGTGATGAAATGTTGCTTGTCATGGTTGATGGTAGCAAAATACCGGTGTCACGAAGAAAAAAAGAGAAGATAATGGAGATAATAAACAATTTGTAGTGTTTGAAAGGAAATCTTGAATGTTGGGCTAAAGTAATGGGATTTGACAGATGTGGGTGGTATTTTTGATAAAAAATGAAAAAAATATAAAAAATTACTGATTTTGGAGTAAAAAGGAGTAAAATAAATATAATCTGGCATTATAAAAAGATAAAAAAAGAGAAGATAAAAAAGAGTATTTTCGGTCATAAAAAATATTTAACAAAAAAAATTTTTACCGGAAAATTTTTCTAAATGCTTTATTTTTAATGCTTTGAAGAAATGAAAATTTCGTTGTTGATTAATATTTTGTGTATTAAGTGGGATTTTACTTGTCAGATTTTAAAAAAAGTTTTATTTTTGAACCCCTTAAACGCACTAAATTTGAGTAGTATAACATAAAAATTCAAGGTATGTTAAGAAAATTACTTTTTTCCCTCTGCATTGTGTTGACGTCGTGGTCGTTAGCACTTGCGCAAGTCGGACGACTTCAAGGTGTCATTTCTGACAAAGACACAGGCGAGCCTATTCCATTTGCAAACATTATTCTTGAGAATGGTGGTACACAAGTGGGTGGTGCGAGTTCTGACTTTGATGGTAATTACGACATCAACCCGATTCCTCCGGGAACGTACGATCTGAAAGCGACTTTTGTTGGTTACAACACATTTATTATGAAAGGTGTTGTTATTTCTCCCAACAAAATCACTTTCCAAGACGTCTCAATGAGCATGCAATCCGAGATGTTGGATGCTGTTGAGGTTGTTGATTACAAGGTGCCTTTGATTTCAAAGGACCAGACTTCGGTAGGTGCTACTCTTACCGCTGAAGAAATTGCCAAGATGCCTAACCGTTCAGCTGATGCTGTGGCGGCAAGTGTCGGTGGTGTTTTCTCTTCCGATGGTGAAGTGGGCAGTATGCGTGGTGCTCGTTCCGAAGGTACTGTTTATTATGTTGACGGTGTCCGTGTTATCGGTTCCAAAAGCGTTCCTCAATCGGCTATCGACCAGGTCGAGGTCCTGTTGAGTGGTACTCCTGCCATGTATGGTGACGCCACCGGTGGTATCATCAACATGACAACAAAAGGACCTTCCAGAACTTTTGGCGCCGGCGTGGAACTTGAAACTTCAGAATTTTTAGACGGTTACGGCCACAACAGAGTGGGTCTTAACGTTCAGGGACCTCTTATTAAAGGAAAGAAGAGCGAGACAGCTCTCCTCGGTTTCTTCCTTTCCGGCGAGTTTACCTACGACCGTGACGGTTATCTTTCTGCTATTGGACATTATAAGGCAACTGATGAGTGGCTTAACTATATAGAACAAAATCCTATTCGTGTATCAGGTACCGGCTCAGGTACTTATCAGAACGGACTATATACCAGAATGGGTTCTATGGAATATATTAAGAACTCACAGAATACTGCCGGTTGGAGTACCGCAGTGACAGGTAATATCAACGTGCGTACTACCGAAACCATAAACCTTACTTTTGGTGGTTCTTTCAATAAATCGAGAGCTAATGCCTATAGCCGTGCTCACGCATTTTTTAACTCGGATAAGAACGCATTGACTGACAGTCAGACATGGCGCGTTTACGGACGTTTTACACAGAGATTCCCTACGCCTCAGGAGAGTACTTCGCTTATCAAGAATTTCTATTATACCTTGCAGGCTGACTATACTCGATATAATTATACATACGGCGATCCGGACCATTGGGATGATATCTGGAAATATGGTTATCTTGGAAAATATACCATTTATAAGACAAGATCTTATGAACTCGGTTCAGATACAGTAAACGGTCATTATTATGATAATGTATGGGTGCTTAACTCATGGGACTATGATACTTTGGTGACTTTCGACAGAAGTGAGTTTAACCCGCTTTTGGCAAATTATACTTCTTCTTATTATGATTTATATACCGACCCTTTAAATCATTACCAAAATTTTACTGACTTGGAACTCGGTGGAGCTTTGCTTAACAGTAGTTCTCCAAATGCATTTTATGGTCTTTATGCTCCTCCTGGCTATATACAAACAAATTATGGATTTAGCGAATCTGATCAGTTTGCCATTAACCTTTCCGGTGCCATGACAGTAGGTAACCACGAGCTTACACTCGGTTTTTCTTATGAACAACGTAACGAAAGAGGTTATGGCATTTCCGGCTATAGCATGTGGTATCTCATGAGAAATCTCGCTAACTTCCATATTGAACAGTTGGATCTCGACAATCCGGAAGTTATTAGCTATGACGGTTTCGTCGATACTATTATATATCATAGAAAATATGACGAGGCTTCACAATATCAATTCGATTATAACCTTCGTGAGGCTTTGGGTCTTAATCCTAACGGTACTGACTGGATTAACATAGATTCCTACGACTTTAACGACAACTCTATTCAGTATTATGATGAAAACGGTGTGATGAAAACAGCATATCTTAACGATGGTTTCGATCTCAGTCTGTTCACTCCTGATGAGTTGACACAAGATGGTAATTCTTATGTATCGTATTATGGATATGACTACCTTGGAAATAAATTGAAATCACAACCTTCATTTGATGACTTCTTTACAGAAGTGGACGAGAATGGAAACTATACACGTCCTGTTGGTTCTTTCAGACCTATTTATATGGCAGGGTACATTCAGGATAAGTTTGCATTCAAAGATCTTATCTTCAACATAGGACTTCGTGTTGACCGTTTCGATGCCAACCAGAAAGTGTTGAAAGACCCATATATCCTCTATGATTATTATACGGTAGGTGATAAGATCCAGAATGGACAAATTACACTCGATAACGGTACTGTTGTTGATGTTCCCGATAATATCGGTGATGATTTCGCAATGTATGTCAATAAGACAGACGATATTACAAGTATAGTCGGTTATCGTAGCGACAATGTATGGTACAACGCTGAAGGTGCTGAAATCAGCGACCCAACGACCTTGGATGTGGGTAGTGGTGTTTCTCCTTGGGTTAAAGATGCTTCACAACAGAATGTCAATTCACTGTCATTTAAAGATTACGATCCTCAATGGAGTGTGATGCCTCGTATTTCATTCTCATTCCCTATTTCGGACGAGGCGTTGTTCTTTGCTCACTATGATGTGTTGACACAGCGTCCATCCAATATTTTCTGTAACATTTATACGTATTATTACTTCTCACAGATAAGTGATGTTATCAATAATCCTTCTTTGAAACCTTCACAGACAATAGATTATGAACTTGGTTTTACACAGAAGTTGACCAATACATCTTCAATGACGATTTCGGCATACTATCGTGAGATTCGTAACATGATACAGATGTACAGATATACCGGTGCATATCCTAAGGATTATTCATCATACAGCAATTTGGACTTCGGTACTGTTAAAGGTGTGACAGCATCGTACGACCTTCGTAGAACAAAGAACGTACGTTTGCGTGCAAGTTATACCTTGCAGTTTACCAATGCAACGGGAGCTTCAACAACAACTATGAGTGCTCTGATTGCTGCCGGTGTTCCTAATTTACGTTCTACATTCCCTATGCCTTGGGATCGTCGTCACCAGTTCAATATCATGGTTGACTATCGTTTCTCAAGTGGCAAGGATTATAATGGTCCTGTCACAAAACGTGAGAAATCCGGTAAGAAACCTATCCAATGGTTGAGCAATACAGGTTTCAATCTTACCATGAATGGTGGTTCCGGTACTCCTTACACTGCACAGAGCAATATTAATTCACCTATCTCAGCTGGTACCAACCTGTTGAAAGGTTCATACTATGGCTCCCGTCTTCCTTGGGCATTTAGGTTCGATATTCGTGTTGATAAAGATATTGACCTTAAACTTGGTAAGAAAGATAGTGAGAATAAGCGCGATGCATACCTTAATGTATATCTTCAGGTGTTGAATCTGCTTAATTCAAAGAATATCATTAGTGTTTATTCTTCAACCGGTAATCCTGATGATGATGGCTATCTGTCAGCCCCTGAATGGCAACGTGAGATTCAGAATCAGACAGATCCTGCTGCATACTATGATTTGTACAGTCTGTATGTAAATAATGCAGCTAATTATTCGCAGCCTCGTCAAATTAGAGTTGGTTTGATATTTAACTTCTAACAGAAAAATTTACTGCTAATATGAAGACTATATTTCGTTTAATGATTGTCGCATTGCTTTTTGTAAGTGTGACAGAAGTAAAAGCCGAGAAAGTCAAAATGGCTGACAAAAAGACTCGGACTCTTAAAGGTACCACTGCCGGTTGTTCACCTTCTTCTACTTTTGCCTGGTTGAATATCAACAATGCAAGAGTTCGTGTAAATGCCGGTGGTGACATGTGGTGGGATCTTCCCGGTGGCACTGGTGCCAAGTATTATATCCCTGCCAACAGTTCGGCAACATCATTATATGCTGGTTCTCTTTGGATTGCCGGTCTTGATGTTAACAATCAGCTCAAATGTGCTGCTGTACGTTTCCGTCAAGGTCCTGACGGAAAGGGAGGTAACGATTTCTGGACCGGTCCCCTTACTATAGACGGTACTGCAGCTATTGATGCTGCCACTTGTATGGAATATGACAAAATGTATAATATTACCCGTGCTGAGGTTGATGACTTCCTCGCCAACTGCGATGAGTCCGGAAGACCTCTCCCCGGTTATGAAATTCCTGCCAATATTATCAATTGGCCGGCTCATGGCGACCCGTCGAGAGGAATGAGTTATTATCTCGCTCCTTTCTATGATAACGACAACGATGGTACTTATGATCCTACTCAAGGTGATTACCCTTATTATGACATCGACAATGTTCTATGTCATACCAAAGTACCTACAATGGATGAATCAATAGAGGGTTCGGTACACGGTTCTATATTAGTTGACCAGATTATCAAAGGTGACCAGACAATATGGTGGGTGTTTAACGACAAAGGTAACTCTCATACCGAGACAGGCGGTTCTGCCATAGGTATGGAAATCAGAGCTCAGGCTTTTGCTTTCGCTACCAATGACGAAATCAACAACATGACTTTCTATAGTTATGAGATTATAAACCGTTCTACCTATACTTTGACAAATACCTACTTCTCACCTTGGACGGATGTTGACCTCGGTTATTCAAAAGATGACTATGTGGGTTGCGACGTTTCACGTGGTCTTGGTTATGGTTACAATGGTGTTAATATCGATGGTAATGGTGAGACAGAGGCTTACGGTGCCAATCCTCCTGCTGTGGGTATTGACTTCTTCCAGGGACCTTATCTGGATCCTGATGGAATAGACAATCCCAAATATGATGCGAATGGAAATCAATTGTGCGACGAGAGTATCAATGGTGTTAATTTCGGTAACGGTATTGTAGATGACGAACGTTTTGGTATGAGACGTTTTGTTTATCATAATAATACAAGTAATCCAGTAAATGGTGACCCTGATAAAGCTGCTGAGTATTATTTGCTCCTTCAGGGTATCTGGAAGAATGGAGAACGCATGCAATATGGTGGTACTGCTGTTCCTGGTGAAACCGGTACAGTGGGGCCTGAATGCGACTTTATGTTCCCGTTTGATTCCGACCCATGTAACTGGGGAACAGGTGGTATCCAGCCTAATGGCGGATTCAACCAGAATGGTTTCTATTGGAGCGAAGAGACGGGTGACAATGGTAGTCCAAACCCTGTTGAAGACCGTCGTTTCATGCAGTCTGCCGGTCCTTTCACGCTTAAGTCCGGTGCTGTTAACTATATCACTTTTGGTGTGCCGTGGGCGCGTTCCAACCAGGGTACGGCCTGGGCTTCTGTAGAATTGCTCCGTAAAGTCGATGACAAGTGTCAGGCTATGTTCGATAATTGCTTCGACGTTATCGATGGTCCTGATGCCCCGGATTTGACAATACGTGAATTAGACAGACAATTGGTGTTCTTCATCTCTAATTCTGAGACTTCAAATAACTATCAGGAATCGTATCAGGAAGCCGATCCTAATATCAGTGGTCCTCTTCCGACAGATTCAACACAACGTTGCGACTCCATCTACCGTTTTGAGGGTTATCTCGTGTATCAATTGGCTAACAGTGAGGTAGGTGTTGATGAACTTAGTGATCCCGATAAGGCTCGTCTTGTTTATCAGTGCGATGTTAAAAATAATGTGGGTACCATCATAAACTATATTTATAGTGAAGATTTAGGTGCTTCAGTACCTACTTTGATGGTTGAGGGTGGTGATACCGGTATCTCTCACTCTTTCGTAATTACTCAGGATGCCTTTACTACAAATTCCGACCCTAATCTTGTAAATCATAAGACTTATTACTTCATGGCAATAGCTTATGCTTACAATAATTACTTGAATTATTCCGACGATCCTAACGTTATGTACGGTTTATACGGACAAAAAGAACCTTATCTTGCCGGTCGTAAGAATATCAAGTTGTATTCGGCAGTTCCTCATAAAGCCGTTAATGGTACTACTATTAATTCAAATTATGGCGATTCACCTGTGATTTCTCGTTTTGTTGGTCAAGGTAATGGTGGCAATCAGGTGGAATTGTCAGATGAGACAATAGAAGAACTTATGTCAAGACAGCCGGGTGATTCTGTAAATGTATTTGGCTCACCTAACTATCCTGTTATATATCATCCTTCATACAAAAAAGGTTATGGGCCAATCGATGTTAAGATTGTTGACCCTCTCAATGTTGTTCCTACTGAATATGCTTTGTGGATGGATGACTTCCAGGCAAGATATATTACAAACGTTTCAAGTGAACCTGTTTTGGGAGACTCTGCATCCAAGACAGTATTTAACTGGTATTTGAAAGATCTAAAGACAGGTGAGATATTCAAGTCGGATACCACTTCAGAATCTCAGACTGAGAAATTGTTCCTTGAACGTGGTATCTCTGTCGTTATGCAGCAACCGTGGACAGTAGGTCCTTATAAAGTAGGTGATAAGGAAGATAGTAATACGGGCAATTTGGTTGCGGTATATTCTATACTCGCTCAGAATAATGCTTATATCACTTCATCTGTCACATACGCTGACAGTTCCAATAGATGGTTAAGCGGTATCAAAGATGAAGATGCCATAGTATCATCGCCTTTGAATTGGATTCGTTCCGGTAATTATGCTGACCAGGATGATAAAGCAAATAATGACTATAGTGTAAGTTCTTCGACAGGAGGTGTAACCAAACCATACGATCCGAATGAAAACTATGAAAAGATTGCTGACGGAACATGGGCGCCTTATGTACTTTGTAATGTATCAGGAAATTCCGGTACATATAATCCGGGTCCTGTTTATCACGGTAATAGTAGAATTGACTCATTATTTATGAAGTTGGGGTCTATTGACATTGTTTTGACTTCCGATAAGTCAAAATGGACTCGTTGCCCTGTTGTCGAAATGTGTCTTGATTCCAAACTTTCAGAAGGCAATGCACCCAAGTTTACCTTACGTCGTACTCCATCTGTTGACAAGGATGGCAATCCATGTGCTTCAATGGATATGGAACCAAGTGACAATCCTGATGATCCTAACTATATAGCTGCACAAGGTATGGGATGGTTCCCGGGATATGCTATTGACATTGAAAGTGGAGCTCGTTTGAATCTTATTTTTGGTGAAGATTCATTCTATCCGGAACTTAATGGACGTGACATGTTGTTCAATCCTCCGGCGTTGAAAGAATCAACGGTGTTGGGTAATACTTCACAACTTTATGATCCTGCAATATTTGATGCTGACGGTACTGCAGTATTCGGTGGAAAACATTATGTTTATGTATTTCCGATGTCAGACCTTGGTGAAAAGGTGGGTATCAACTTCAAATGTCCTGCATACGATGCCGGTAGATATTTTTATAATACAATGAAGGCTATTGATGAATCCGGTAGTTATGCCAATGTGTTGCGAGTTTTGTTCTGGAGTCAGCCATTGTGGTGCGGTATGCCTATGGCAGTGGAGGGAAGAGAATGGTTGCAACCCGGTAATCCTGTCAAGATTTCTATCCGTGTTGCTACTCCTTATAAGCCTGGTTATGCTACAACAACTCTTGATTCTGTTTACGAAGGCTTGTACGATACAATCGACCATGTGGGTTATAATCCTTACTTTACATTCAGCACAGTGGGTCTCGGGCCTACAAACGACAACCTTGAGAAGGCAGAAACAGATCTCGACTTGATAACAGTGGTGCCTAATCCATATTATGCTTACTCCACATACGAGCCGAATGCTCTTACGCATAGAGTGAAGATTGCTAATGTTCCAGACAAGTGTGTCGTTACAATATATACTATGGATGGTGTAAAGGTACGTCAATTTAAGAAAGATGATTCATCTGTGACATCAATAGACTGGGATTTGACAAACTTTGCTAATACTCCTATTGCCAGTGGTCTTTATATTATTCATGTCAAAGACAATGTCAATGGAGGTGAAAAGGTCGTTAAATTCTATTGTGCAATGCGTCAGGTTGACTTAAATACTTTCTAATTATTTTGCGAACAATAAAAAAGGATTACGATCATGAAAAAGTTATTTAAATATATCGTTATATTAAGCTTGACAATCATTATTGGATTTACGAGCACAGACGCTTTCGCAGGTAATAAAGACAGGTCTGGTCAAGCAGGCGCTACAGAATTGTTAATCAACCCATGGGCAGCTGCATCAGGCTGGGGCAATGCCGGTATGGCAAGTGTCAAGGGTGTCGATGCTATGTGGGGCAACGTCGCCGGTATCACTTTTACCAATAGTATAGATTTGAACTTCTCATATACCAATTGGTTGAAAGGTTCTGAGACAAATATTTTCTCATTCGGTTTCTTGGCTCGTATTTCAGAGTCTGCTGTTATGGGTCTTTATGTGATGTCTGTCAACTCACAGGAAATACCGATCACTACTGTTGAGAATCCCGAAGGCGGTTTGGGTACTTTCAAACCTAATTTGATGAATATCAATATAGCTTTGGCAAAGGCGTTCTCTAACAGTATCCGTGGAGGTTTTGTCTTGAAGATTATCAGCGAGAGTATTGCTGACATGTCTGGTGCCGGCGTCGCTATTGATGCTGGTATCCAATATGTTACCGGTATTACTGACAATATTCACTTCGGTATCACTTTGAAGAATATCGGACCTACCATGAAATTCTCTGGCGACGGTCTCGCATTCTCGACTTTGTTCGAAGGAATGTCGTCAAGTATTACTGTCGTGCAACGTGCCGATGCTTTCGAGCTTCCTGCTCAGTTGAATATAGCTGCAGCTTATGATTTCAATTTTGAAAAAAACAGCCGCTTGACTATTGCCGGTAACTTTACCTCTAATTCATTCTCTAAAGACCAGTTTACTCTCGGTATTGAAGGTTCGTTGAGAGAAATACTTGTTCTCCGTGCCGGTTATACTTACGAGAATGGTATTTGGGATGATATTGAGACTGATGAATGTACTAACGTGAATAAAGGATTGTCGCTCGGCGCTTCTGTTCAGGCTCCTCTTAGCAAAAAAGAAGGTGGTATGAAAATTGCTGTCGATTATTCTTATCGCGCAACAGAACACTTTAGCGGTACTCATACTGTAGGTGCAAGAATTTATTTCTAAAAATACTTGTATTTAAAAAATAATTTGTATCTTTGCATACAAATTATGAAACAAAAAGGGCCCTTATTTCGGTAAGGGTCTCTTTTTGCTTATTAAATTAAATGATTATGGCTGATATTGAATATTTTACACAAGAAGGACTGCGTAAGTTAAAAGAAGAATTAGAACAACTTACCGTCGTGGAACGCCCTCGTATTGCTGCTGCAATAGCAGAGGCACGCGATAAAGGCGACTTGTCTGAAAATGCAGAATATGATGCAGCAAAAGAAGCTCAAGGCTTGCTTGAAATGAAAATAGTGAAACTTCAACAACTTATCATGAACGCTCGCGTCCTTGATGAGTCTAAAATGGATACTTCCAAGGTGTTGCTCCTTTCTACCGTCAAGATAAAGAATCTTAATACCAAGTCTATAATGACTTATACCATAGTGTCTGAGAAAGAGGCTAACCTTAAACAAGGTAAGATTTCTGTCACTTCTCCTATTGCTAAAGGTCTGCTCGGCAAGTCTGTAGGCGATAAAGTGGAGATACAGGTCCCTGCCGGTAAAGTTATGTTTGAAATAGTTGAAATTACAAGACTTTAATGATTATGGCATCGATATTCACGAAAATAGTTAATGGTGAAATACCTTCATATAAGATCGCTGAAAATGACAGATTTTATGCTTTCCTCGATATTAATCCTATCGCTAAAGGTCATACTCTCGTGATACCTAAACGTGAAGTGGATTATATCTTCGACCTTGCAGATGATGAGTTGGCAGATATGATGGTATTTGCCAAACATGTGGCTGTAGCTGTCAAAAAAGCTATCCCTTGTGTTAAAGTGGGCGTCGCCGTCATAGGTCTCGAGGTGCGTCATGCTCATATTCATCTTGTCCCTATGCAAAAAGAAGGCGATCTTAACTTCAAAAATCCAAAACTTTCACTTTCTGATGCAGAGTTTAGAGATATTCAAAATTCGATAATCAACAATATTTAACGACACAAAGCTGCCGAGGCAGCTTTTTATTATGTATGTAACTCGAGATAAAAAAATATCGCATTTTTGGAGTCTTCTTTTTTTGTCATGGCTCCTCGTTCTCGCCTTTCGCGTTGTTGAACTTTGTACTGTCATCAATAGGTATGGTACTCATGATGGTCTCTGGCTTTCGGAATTGCTTGGACTCGGATACGATTTCCTCCTTGTCAACGCGGTCTTTGCCGTCGTCTTGCCATTTTATTCTCTATTAAGACAGCATCTGCCTCGTCTTGCCAATGTGTTGATGATGGTGTTGATATTTTTCTTTTCTGTGGCTCATTATGCCATATTGCAATATTTCTTTTCGCAATATAAGCCGCTTGGGGCTTTTCTTTTCGATTATTCCCGTGAAGAAGTGTCACTTACGGTAAATTCTCTCGGTTTGCCATGGCTTGCAATTTGCATCTGTGTGCTGCTTTTTGCCATTTTCTTGATAGTGCTTTTTGCTGTTTTGCCTTCTGTAAGGAGCATAGCCAAAAAACGAATCCTCTTTATATTATTGTATGTTTCATTACCGATATTTGTCTTTGTCAATGTCAGGTATTTTGTCCGGATGGATAAATTTGCTGTCAATAAATCAGTGTATTTTTATGTAGATGCAGCAAATTATGAGTCTCAAGCCAAGACTTATTGCGATCACATGTCCGATAGGGAGATAAAACGTTATCATCAATTGTTCCCTATGCATGACTATATAAAAGGTGATTATCCGCTGTTACATCATTTTGATTGTGCCGACAGTCTGGGTACGTACTTTGATCCTTTTGACGGAAAACCAAATATAGTTATGCTTGTGGTAGAAGGCCTTAACGATGATTTTGTTCATGATTACATGGATGTAAATCTCATGCCCAATCTTCGTGAATTGATGTCGCGGAGTCTTTATTGGAGGCATTGTTTCACTCTCGGCGAGCGTTCGTTTTCGGTGATGCCTACCATGCTCGGAAGTCTTCCGTATGGCAAGATTGGATTTACATTGCTCAACAGGTTGCCTACCCATGTTACTCTCACTTCTGTTCTCGATGCTAACGGATATCAGACGGATTTCTTCTATGGACAGGGTGCCTGGTTCCATAGAAAAGATATCTTCTTCAGAATAAATGATATAGACCTTGTTTTCGACAATAAATGTTATTCCGACAAATATGATAAAATAATAGTGGGTGATGATGACTATTTCTGGGGTTATGACGACAGAGCTCTTTTATTGCAGTCGCTTGAAGTCATTGACACTTTGCCGTCTTCGCCGCGTTTTGATGTGTATTTTACAGGTTCCATGCACTCTCCTTTTATAATAAGCAATGATGCTTATTATGATAATTATTTAGATAGTCTTGTTGAAAAGTTGAATAAGAATGATAAAGACTATTTTAACAGATTCCGTACATATTTCAAAACCATTTTGTTTTTTGACGATGCTTTGAAAGAATTTATTGATGAATATTCGAAACGCGATGATTATGAAAATACTATTTTCGTGTTAACAGGCGACCATTCCATGTCTGAAATTACTCCTCGTAATCCTGTTAAACGTTATCATGTGCCTATGATAATATTTTCCGAGAAACTAAGACAGCCGGCAGTGTTCGACAATACTGTAAGTCATTTGGATTTTTATGAGACTATTCTCCCTTTTCTCGCAAAATATGATGTGAAGTTACCTCGTTACAGCTCTGCTTTTGGAAATAACCTTTTCGAAGAAAGTAACAATATGGCTTTTATGAATGAGGAGAGAGATGTCATAGATTTTTATTCTGACGGATATTATCTTGGCGAAGGCGTCTTGTACAAACTTAATGATGATTTCAGCATTGTGGCAGTTGATGACAATGACAAATTTGAAGAGATGAGTGATAATCTCGAAATTGTGAGAAAGATGAGCGAATATACATCATTGCATAATTATGTTGTGCCTGATACAGTATATTGTGAATCGGTACAAAAAGATTTGCTTTATGGTGAACCTCATGGAGAAGAAAGGCTTTTTACCGGGAAGTTTTTTAATATCATTGAGGGTGTCTATGTTGAAGGTTATGATGAGTTGTTTTACAATGTGACCTTCGATGTTGTTGGGGATATAAAAGATTGCATCATGATTATGCAGGTGATAGATAAGAATAATGAAAAAGTATTTCATAAAGTGGAGGGAGTCACTGACAAAGAAGACGGTTATCAGCATCATGCTGTTGTAAAATTGTCTCATAATGCACCTTCCGGCATTTCTTTTAAGGCTTATTTGTATAAAGATTCCGATAAGGATCTTATTATCAAAGACTTGAATGTCGTTTTGAGCGGCAGAAAAAATGTAGCTCAGAGTGAATGATTGGTGATGTTTCAAAAAGCGTGTAATTGATTTTATCTTATTCAGTGACATTTTTTAATTTCTCGGAAGTCTCAGAAAAGACCGCAGAGGCTTCATTAAAACATATCTAAAAATAATTTTTGATGATTCATAAGGATAATTGTTTGAATGTGTAAATGTTATCCTGTAATTGTTACAATGCTACCTCGGTATTTGGACTGACATTTTTACGAAAAAAATATTGATGTAATAAATATTTGTTATCTTTGGCAAAAATAATTTTGATTATGATTGAATTTGCCTTTCTCGGTATATCTGAAAAATACTTCGAAATGATTTTGGATAATTCTGATTTTTATACAGGTTTTCTCATTTTTATGAATTATTTCCATGATATATTTGCTAAAAGAATATTTGTGAATGAAAACAGTCGTGACTTTAAGATTTATGACAATGTGATTTTATCGGATAAAATGTGATGTTTTCATTTTGTGTGCTGATTATGTAGTGAATCATTTAGCTGTAATAGTTTTGTGTATCATGGAAATAATATTTATGAAATTTTGTAAATCTATATATATTTGAATTTGCAATATAAAATTGATAATATGATTTATATGAATATGGTAATTATATGTTTATTAAACGATAAAGTTTTTTAATATGACACAGACAGAACTTCAGCAGATGATATCGACAAAGGTAATTGTTGGTGTTGATTTTTCCGGACAGACTTTGGAAAAGGTCGATTTTTCCGGATGCCGTTTGGAACGTGTGAATTTTAAGGGATGCGAGATGATACATTGTAGATTTCGAAAAGCTAAGATTTCTTGGAGCGATTTCCGTTATGTGAACATTCAACATGGTACATTCGAGGAAGCGGAAATTGAATTTTGTGATTTCTATAGAGCTTTTCTTGATGGTGTGATTATATTTACTCACAGTAAAATAAGCAATTGCAGTTTCAATAAGACGTATATTGGAGAGTCGGCAATCATCAGAAAGAACAATCTCGTCGGCAACCGTATCTTGCAGCAAAACAAGAAACTGTATGAAAAGTTTCTTTCAGATTGGCATACTTATGGTACTGGAGAGAGAATCAATGATGTGGGTAAAATATCAGATTGGAATCCTGCGGATGGTTTGGACGGAAGATGGGCTGAGGCAGAAGAGATATATAAGAATTTTAATGCACTTTGGACATCAAAAGGGTTTATAGCTGACGGCAACTGGGCTTATGTACAGGGTAGAAGAATGGAACGTAACAGAATGATAAAGGAACTTTCACTGTCAAAAATTCCTCTCAAAACAAAACTTGTCAATATTTGGCATATTATATCCAATGTATTTTCTGATGTTATGTTCGGTTATGGAGAAAGTATGCTGAAAATGGTGATAACATATATAATAATAGTGTTTGTCTTTGCTTGGGCTTTTACTTCTGAGGTGTCTTTGCTTCAATATGGCGAGGCATTGTATATAAGTCTTAAAAATATGGCCGGCATGGATTCTGAAGTCATTCGTGAGATTTCCCCTTTTGTGGATATGTTGAATGTTGTGCAAACTACCATAGGTATTATTCTTACAGGTATCTTCGGATTTATTCTTGGAAATAAAATCAGAAATCAATAGTTATGGCGAAAGAAATTTTAATCTCTGAATATAGAGTGTTCAATGATAGAGGTTCTGTCTCGAGTAATCTGATAAAAACAATTGAAATAAATGCTTCTGAGATAGTTAAGTCTAAGGTTTTGTCTCAGTGGAGTTATTCTGCAAGTCCTCCTGTTGTGGAATATTATGATGGGGAAAGCATAGAGTTGTCTTTTGAGGGAAAAGTCTTTCAAACGAAAGCAAGAGCGTCGGCTATACGTCTTTTTTCAGCCGTAGTCCCTAATGATTATGTCAATGAGTCGGTTGATGTATATTTCCGGCTGAAATCATTTTCCAATGTCGCCTGCTCGGATTATGCAGCCATGTTTCGTCATGCTTCATTCAATGCCTTGGTATATAATGCTTTGCCTGTATTAAACGATAATCCTGAGGCGGCAAAATATTTTATTGAAGTGTTTGTTTCTTGTGAAAACATTTTCTTGATAGATAAAGCAAGAATAAATACTGTCAAATCTTACGCGATAAACGGTAATAAATATGCCTGTTTCGCCTATGGATATTATCATCTTAATGTTCATCCTGATATGAAATCTCCTGATATTGCAGATTATTTCATAAGACGGGCTTATGAGAAAGAACTTCCTGAAGCAGCTGTCGCTATCGGCATAATGTATCGTTATGGGGACCTTGACAAGGTTGACAGATATTGGTCTAATAAATTTTTTAATATAGGTTTGGAAAAAGATTGTGAGTTTGCTTTACAAATACATATCAAAGATATGATTTTCGGCCGATTCGGTGTTGCGGTTGACCTTCCAAAAGCTATTGAAATGCTTGATGATCTGATAGATAAGGATAGAGAAAATGCTAAATGGAGACAAATGCGTGGTTGGGCGTTGCAACAAAATCATTCATTGTCATTGGCAAAAGATGATTATGAATTCGCTGCTAAAAACGGAATTGTTTCTGCCTGGAGTGATTATGTCGTTGCATCTTCATATAATGATGACGATGAATTGATAGATAAAGATGCTTATGTCAGACTTGTTGTTGAAGGCTCCGAAAACAGAGACTGTTTGTGCCGGTTTTTACTGGCTCTTCATAAGGTTGAGAACTATGATGATATGTCTGATTGCCAGAAGGCTATTGAAAGAAAAACTCTGATGGAGTCATTGGAAGACGCTTATAAAATTGGTTTTAAAGAAGCTGCCGTATATATTGGCGATATTTATTACTACGGATGGTACGATATTCCTGAGGATAATGCTAAGGCTTACTCATGGTATGCCAAGGCTGCTTTACTGAAAGACCCGGAGGCTTTCGAGAAGATGTTCTATATGATTAAAAATGGTTATATAAACGAGGACCTCAATTTTATGGATAATTGTGCACTTAATGCTGCCAGGCTGGGGTCCGATAAAATGTTGAAAGAAACAGTCATAGCCTATTTGCATGGTCGCTTGAAAAAATATTATTTGGAGATAGAACAATATTATATGCCGGTATTCGACTCTATGAAAGAAGATGCTGAAGATGATGACGATTACCCTGATGATGATGGCAGATATGATGCATACGTTTAGTTTTTGTTGACATTTATTGAAATATGTTGTGTAGTGGCATGTGGCTAATTATTGGAATATCTTATTGTTATGATATGATTTGTGTTTTGGATAAGTTCAATATCAATGCTGTTTCTGATTTCGTAATATGTAATGGACACGGCTTTTGAATAAAACAATATTGTCAATTTATTGTAGAATGATGTAAAAATCAGATGATATTCATATATTTGTAAAAAATAAAATTTTGAATTATGGGACTTTTCGGTAAAGATGCTCAGGAATGGTATGAAGAAGCAGAGAATTACATGTATGGTAAAAACGGTTTTTCTAAAGATTATATAAAGGCAGCTCATGCTTATGAGAAGGCTTATGCTAAAAATCATCCCGGACCATTCGTCAAATTGGCATTTATTTATTTTACTGTCATTAATACTCCGGAAAATTTGAAAAAAGGCTTTGAATTGAGCAAAGAAGACGCTGAAAAAGGTAATACTAATGCTTACAATAACTTGGGTGTTTGCTTTCAACAAGGTGTCGGTACAGAGAAGAATGAAGCTTTGGCAATGAAGTATTTTAAAATGGCAGCTGACAAAAATTATGGTGATGCTGCCAGAGTTTATGGATATAACAAATATAAATCTGTAACTGAATCTGTTGAAGATTATTTCGAATCTCGTAAATATTTCGAAATAGCCCTTAATAATACTTCTTCTATAACAAAAGAAAATCTTGATAAGTTAAAGACCGATTACGAGAAATATTTTAATGATCTGTCAAATAAGGATATCGAGGGTATGACAATTAACGATGTTGTCGGTAAGGGTTATGATTTCTATGTTGGTAATAATGGTATGCCAAAAGATGTTAAAGAGTCCTTTCGCTGGTATCGTTATGCAGCCGATAAAGGGCATGCCGGTTCTCAACGCTGGTTGGGAGACTGTTATAGATTGGGTACCATAGATGGTAAAGTGGATTATAAAATAGCCATGTCATATTATATGAAAGCCATTGCTCAGGGTAATGCTTTGGCTATGCGTAACGTGTCTTATATCTTTCATGGAGAAGGTAATAATGATGATGCTGTAAAATATCTGAAAATGGCAATGGAAAAGGGCGATGAAGAGGCTGAAAAATTGCTATTCAAATGGTATCCTATGGAAAGAGAAATTTTTAATGTTTTGCAAAAGAAAAAGGCTTTTTTAAGTGATGATGCAAAAGAAAAAGATATTATACGTTGGATTTTGTGCATATTTGAATACAAACTTACTGAAAATGATGATGATTATTATATTTCATGGGGCATAAGACTGTTTAACAGCCTTAATACCGAGAATCCGAGTTCTGATTTATATGTTCTTTATGCTTATATGTGTGAGAAGGGGTTTCGTAATGAACAGGATACTCCGGATATCGAGTCAGCCGACAAATATTATTCCGAATCTGTAGGTATTGGTGGTCCTGAAATGCCGGAAACGCAGTTGCTTTTGGGCGAATATTATTTTAACAGATGGAATGATTGTGATTATACCTTACCAGGCGATAATGATGACCCTTCTTTTGAAGATGTCCTTAAATCTCGTGCTGCCTATTGGTATAAAAAAGCTGCTGATAATGGTAATGTTAAAGCTATGTATCACTATGGCAGATGTTGTCTTTATGGAATAGGTTGTGATGAAAATATTGATACTGCATTGTCATATCTTGAAAAAGCTTTGAATGAAGGTAATGTAAATGCCGGACTTTTGCTTTCTACTCATTATGCCTCCTTAATCAAGTCTAATAATGATTCGAATTTTAAAAAAGCTGTCTCATACTGTGCGAAAGCTTATGATGTGGCTGCTTATGACTTTGAAAAAAGTGATGCTTGTGGTTCTCTCTCTCGTCTTTATTATCAATCGGAAGAATATAGAAAGGCATATAATTATGCAAAAGAAGGTGCTGAACTCGGAGATGGCAACAGTATGCTAATACTTGCTCTTATGTATAATTTTGGTAATTATGTTGGTAAAGATGTTAACAAGGCAAGAGATTATATCTTGATGGCAAAGAAAACACCTTGTCGATTTCTGGCAGAACAACTGAGCAAGTCTATGAATTTATAAAGATTTGTATTTACAGCTTTAATGGGGTAAAAAGTCATTATTTGGGGTGAAATGACAAATTTTAGGGACGAAATGTCTATTTTAGGGGTAAAGATGCCTTTTTTAGGGGTGAATGTTTTTTGTTTTTTTATCCGTTTTTTTGTTTTTTTCATATCTTTGACAAAAATTTTGTTAAATGATATATAAAAATTCTACAATAGACAACTTGCATGCCATCAACAAGGGTACTATGATGGAGACTCTTGGAATAGAATATTTGGAATTGAGGGATGGTTATGTTTATGCGAGAATGTTGGTGAAGAAAGAATTATCGCAGCCGTTCGGATTTATGCACGGCGGAGCAGGTGTTGCCATGGCTGAGAGTGTTGGTGGTGTGGGTTCTGCTTTTATCGTTGGTCTCGATCATAACGAGATACGCGGACAACAGATGTCGGTCAACTATTTGAAAGTGGCTAAAGTCGATACTTATGTCTATGCCAAAGCCGAAATAATTCATAGAGGCGGAAGAACGCATGTGTGGAATATCGACTTACGTAACGAAGACGACCAACTCGTCCTCACCTGCCGCTTGACCAACTTTATCATTAGTCGCCCTTGAGAGTTAATGGCGGGTTTTGTTTATCAATCGTGTTACCGAATACCAATATTTTAACAAAATATTGTAGGATGTCATGATATGGCGTCTCTCTCTATGGGAATAATCCAATGTTACGATGAAAACGTAATAATATTACGTCTTTACGAATTGGGTAAGTAAATTATATTAATTACCTGAATATTATTTAATGTCTTTAAAATTCTGTAATGAGTTTTAAATTTATCTGTCTTGGCGTCAGATAGTTGGGTACTGCATATTGGATGTTATATACATCAGTGACCCACATGTAGGAATTTACATTATTGACCCCCAACAGGTTGAATATTTCAAGACTTATCCAGCAGTTTTTGATGTAGCTCAAAGGATTTTTTCTGTTGAAAGATGTGTTTTCTCCGATGAGCTGTTTGCTGAATCCAATGTCAACGCGACGGTAGGGTGTCATTCTTTTTATTTGCTGGTAACGTTCAGAATATGGCGGACCGAAAGGCAGCCCGGTGCCAAATATAAGTTTTAGGTTTACTTTAAATGATGGAATGAAAGGTATGTAATCTTGGAAGAAAATGGCAAAGTTGACACGCTGGTCTGATGGACGCGGTATGTTCTTTATAATGGTGTCGGAGACAAAAGAAGCACCGTTGTTGACATCGCTCTGCGAAATGATATTTCCTTTTGAATCTATGTAATATTTGATGTTTTCAGCTGTTTTCATGAATGACAGACTCGCCCAGCTTTCTATGCCTTTTACAAATTCTCCATTGAGTTTGAAGTCTATTCCCGTTGCATAACCTGTCGCCCTTTGGTCAGCATAATATCTTATCTTTATGTTGTCCACTTCGTAAGGTATTATGTCTTTGAGGTATTTGTAATAAAGTTCTGATGTCAGAACAAAAGGTCTGTCCCAAGCTTGAAAGTTGTATTCATGACCGAGCACTATCTGATATGATTTCTGAGTACTGGCATCTTGCGGTTTAACCAATGAACCGTCGAACATACGTAACTCTCTGTAAAAAGGAGATTGTACATAAACGCCTCCCGACAAACGGAATGTCATGTTTTTAATGCTTTTCGGCTTGTATGCAAATCCAATGCGTGGACTCACATTGAATTCGTTGTTATATCCCCATAAATTGGCTCTGATACCTGCCGTCAATACGAAAATGTCGTCTTTTTTACCGTAAAAAGTCCAGGCATTTTGGACATATCCGTCTATATTGTTTATACTTAACAAGTTGTGACCTGTAGAAGTACTCAAAAACTCCAATGGTGTTTGGTTGGGATTAGAACTGCCTATGCTGTCGATAGGGTGGGGAAGGCTGTACCCGGCAGAATCGACCATCTCCCATTCTTTGATTTGGTCATCGAAATACTGATGTTGAAATCTCACACCCCATTTCAGTATGTGTTCTCCATATTTGTATGCCCCCTGATGGTCTATGTTGACAACAGTGGAATAGAAGAAATTGCGGGCATGTTCTATGTAAGTTCCGATCCCCTGGTTGCTGATGACATTACCTGCCTGTTCACTGCCCATATTGGTTTCGAGTTGTCCTATCCAATATTGCCCTTGTATGTCGTAAGACTCTGATTCTATGGCTGAATATGCGGAGCCTATAAGTTTCAGATTTATGTTTTTGTTGGGACTGAAATTCAGTGTCACGGCACCTAACATGGTGTTGTAGTTGCTTACTTCCTTGCCATCGAAATAGATGGTGAGACGATATGACTCCTGTATGTTGCCGAAGTCTGTCTGCCGTGTCTCCGGTATCATGATGTAGCTGTTGCGTGAATAATAGCCGAGGGCTGATATCTCGAAACGTGGACTTATATTATATGTAAGCAGTCCTTGCACGTCGGTGAAGTTGGGCTGATAAGAGCCTTGTGTCTCCAATCCTCCGAGTATGTATTTGGTGTTTTTATATCTGGCTCCGAGTAAATAGCTGAATTTGTTGTTTGTAGTGGCGCCCTCCACATGAGCTTCTGCACCTAACATGCTTAAAGTCAATGAGGCTGCGGTCTCTTTGGGCTTCTTGTACGTTATGTCGAGAACAGATGAGAGTTTGTCACCGTATTCGGCAGAGAAACCGCCGGCAGAAAACTCTATGTTGGAGATAAGACGTGAATTGATGAAACTGAGACCTTCCTGCTGTCCGGACCCTATGAGAAAAGGTCTGTAAATCTCTATTCCGTTGACATATATGAGGTTCTCATCGAAATTGCCGCCTCTTACATTGTATTGCGAGCTTAACTCGTTGGTTGACGATACACCGGGCAGAGTCTTTACGAGATCTTCAATGCCCCCGGCGCCTGCCGATGGCAACAAAACGGCTTCCCGGGCGTTGAGTTTGGTGATGTTTTCGGATTTTATCTGTTTGTCTGATACGGTGATGTCAGGTAATGTGGTAGAAGATAGATACATCGTCACATTCATGACTCGTTTCTCACCGGCTTTGAGTATTATTTGTTTTTCAATCTGTTTGAAGCCAATAAAAGAAAAAACTATGGTCAATGTGGTGTCCGAAGGCAATGACAATTTGTAATAGCCACGTGCATCGGAAGATACTCCTATAGTAGAACCCATCACGGCAATGTTGACAAATTCTATGCCTTTGCCTTTTTCATCACTGACTTTGCCGGACAATACTCCTTCTCCTTGCCCGAACAGCATTATGGGCACCATCATTAACAATAATAACAATCCTTTTAATTTCATCAGACTACTTTTGATAATGGTTATAACGTACTTATTGATGAAATAGTATAAAAAAAGCCGCCCTGTGGAGACGGCTTAATATTTTTTATTGAAACATCTTACCAACGGTTTAAATGACCCTCTTGTGCAGCGTCAACCATGGCTTGATAAATACCTTTCTTATTAATGGTACGCAATCCGGCAGCCGAAACCTTCAATACTACCCATTCATTCCATTCCGGAACATAAAATCTTTTGATCTTCAAGTTCGGCTTGAATGTTCTCTTGGTCTTCTTATTAGAGTGAGAAACATTGTTTCCGGTAATGACTTTCTTTCCTGTTATCTGACAAATTCTTGACATGACTCTTCTATTTTTATTGTTCTATATAATCCCTCAAAATGGACTGCAAAATAACAACATTTTTTTTAATTAAGCAAGTCTATGGTTTAAAAAAATCTTAAAAAATACTTTTTAAATAGAAAAGTATTGATAATCAATTCTGTATATAAAAATGTGCACTTTTGCTTCTTTGTCGAAATTTCCTGTATAAATATCATTTCAATAAATATCGTTACTATTTTGATGGGTTGACGTAAATTTTTGTCTTTCTTTTTATTTCTTAATCTTTAAATACAAAAGTATGATAAATGTAAATATCGTTGTTCTTTTTTATACTTTTTCACATATTATTTGTTATCTTTGCCGAAAAAGATATTTAATTGTCTTATCGGCAACTATGCCGCTAAAAACACAACTATGACTGATATAACTTCTTCCAAAAGCACTGTCTTCAATGATACTCCCTTTAATCATCTTATGAGAAACAGAATTTACAGGGTGTTGATGATAGCTTCTTCTTACGATGCTTTTCTTCTTGAGGAAGACGGACGCATAGATGAACAGATATTCAATGAATATGTGTCTTTAAATTTGCGTTATCCTCCTACTTTTTTCAGAGCTTCAAGTTTTGAAGAAGCAGAAGAGATTCTTAAAGTAGAGAAAATAGATGCCATTATTGAAATGCTTAATCCTGAAGATTCTTTTTCCAATCTTTCTGCAAAACGTATAAAGACTTTGTATCCATATATTCCTGTCGTGGTACTTACGCCTTTTGTGCGGGAAAATTCTTTCGACTTGATGAATGTGGATTCTTCTGTGGTGGATTACGTGTTCGCATGGCTTGGCGATGCAAGTATTATCTTGGCAATTATAAAACTTATCGAAGATAAGATGAATGCCGATTATGACATATTGAATGTTGGGGTTCAGTGTGTTATACTTGTCGAGGACTCGGTGCGTTTTTATAGTAGCATTTTGCCGAAACTGTATCAGATTATCATACAGCAGTCGGAATCTTTTATGTCGGAGGCTCTTAATGAACATCAGAAGATGTTGCGCAAAAGAGGTCGTCCCAAAATATTTCTTGCAAAGTCTTATGAAGATGCAGTGTCGTTGTATCAGAAATATAGGAATAATCTGCTTGGCATAATATCCGATGTGTCGTATCCGCTCGATGGTGTCGTCTATGACAAGGCGGGAATAAAATTGTGTGACCTGGTAAAGAGGGATGATAAGAATACTTCGTTCATGCTGATGTCCACAGACTCCGACAATAGTTTGTATGCCAATATGTTGGAGGCTGGTTTTATAAATAAGAACTCCAATTCTTTCCTTAGGGAATTGACAGATTTTATTAAAAGGTATCTGGCATTCGGAGATTTTGTTTTCATTGATCCTAAGACTAAACACGAAGTGGCAAGAGTAAGTAATCTTCGTGATTTGCAGAAGAAGATTTTCGATATTCCGGATACTTCGTTCAGGTATCATACAGAACGCAATCATATTTCTAAATGGTTGAGAGCCAGAGCATTGTTTACTTTGGCTGATGTTTTTAGAAAATTCACTCCGGAGGACTTTGTCGATATGATAGCTGTCAAGACTTTTGTATGTGAGGTGATATCGCGTTTTCGCGCTCATGTGTCGCATGGTGTCATAGCTGAGTTTGACAGTAAGAAATATGATGATTATTATACTTTTACGAGGATAGGGCAAGGGTCGCTCGGAGGCAAGGGAAGAGGTCTGGCATTTTTGGATCAGTTGATAAAGAAAAAAGGTCTTGGAGACAAATATGAAAAAGTCAGGATAAGCATACCTCATACTATAGTCTTGTGTACCGATGTTTTCGATGAGTTTATGAGATCCAACAGTCTCTATGAGAAGGCGTTTTCCGATAATCTTACTGATGAACAGATTTTACGTTGTTTTCTCGAAGCGGAATTGCCTTACGGTATAAAAGAAGACTTGCGTACCATAGTATCAGTGATATCGAAGCCTCTTGCCGTCAGGTCGTCGAGTCTGTTGGAAGACTCATGTTATCAGCCTTTTGCCGGAGTGTATTCTACCTTTATGATACCTCTTGCAGATGGTGACGTCATGGTGGAGATGCTTCAAAAAGCTGTAAAAAGTGTTTATGCTTCTGTTTATTATCATGAAAGTAAGAGCTATATGTCAGCAACTCAAAATCTTATTGATGAAGAGAAGATGGCTGTGATAATACAGGAGGTGTGCGGCAACAGTTATGGAGACCACTTTTATCCTACCATATCCGGAGTGGGGCGTTCCATAAATTTCTATCCTGTTGAACCGGAACAGGTTGAAGACGGAGTGGTGAATCTTGCCCTCGGTCTCGGTAAACAAATTGTCGATGGCGGCAGGTCTTTGCGTTTCTCACCGCGTTATCCGCAGAAGTGTATTCAGCTGAGTAAACCGGAACTTACGATACGTGACTCGCAAAACATGTTTTATGCTTTGGATATGAAAGCGTCGGATTTTACTGCTTCTACCGATGATGCTGTAAATATAAAACACTATGACTTGTTGCAGGCTGAGGAGGATGGAACTTTGCAAATGGTGTGTTCTACTTTCGATTTTCAAGATGAACGCATATATGATGGGTACAGACCTCGAGGCATTAAACTTGTGACATTTGCCTATTATCTTAAATATGGTCAGTATCAATTGGTAGAGGCTATTGATGATGTTCTTAAAATTGGTCAGGCGGCCATGATGCGCCCTGTAGAGGTGGAATTTGCTGTGAATTTCGATCCGGATAATAAAAATGTGGCTGACTTTTATTTGCTTCAAATTCGTCCGATAAGTAATGCTTTTTCCCGTAAGGATGTTGATTTTGAAAATATTAAGGATGAAGACTTGATACTCCGTTCCGACAACACTCTCGGCAATGGTATTGTTACTGATGTTTACGATGTAATTTATGTTAAACCGCAGTCGTTTGATGCCTCCAAAACTGAAGTTATGGCAAAAACGATAAGTATGTTGAACAGCAAACTTGCAGCAGAGAAGAGGTCTTGTTTATTGATAGGACCCGGGCGTTGGGGCTCTTCGGAACCATGGTTGGGCATACCGGTGAAATGGTCCGACATATCTTCTGTCGCTGTGTTCGCGGAATCGGCACTGCCGGATTTCAGGATAGACCCGAGCCAAGGCTCTCATTTTTTCCAGAATATGACGGCTTTGGGAGTGGGGAGCTTCTCTTTGTCGCCATTTTTTGGCGATGGCTTCTATGATGTGACATTCCTCGATGCCCAGATAGCTGAATATGAAGATGACTATATTCGTCATATCCGTTTTGAACTTCCATGTGACATTGTCATGGATGGCAAAAAAAGAAAAGGAATAGTCAAAAAACCCGGTATAGTGACATCATACGACCTTGATGTGTAAGATGTTGTTTGTCATCGTTTTATTGTTGTTTTGTAAAAACGGAATAATATATTCATGAAGAAAATGAATATCTCTTTCGTTTTATGTCACAAATACGGAAACTTCTTGTGCGGAATGAACTGAAAATGTTATTTTTACATTAAGATTTATTATTGTTAGAAATCATTGATGTCCGATAAAAGTATGTATATACTTTGAATACTTTTTTCTTTCTATCATACTTTTTCAGTCTGATCGAAATTAATATCACTGAGTGACAAAATTTTTGATTGGAATATCACAATCACTTCAGAGATGTGAAACTTACGAATCAAAAAAATCTCCGTGAGTCACGGAGATTTTTTTGATTAACATGTAACGCTTTTTATGACGTCACATTGAATTAATAGTTTATTTTACAATAAATTTCTGGGTTTTGTTACCAGCTGAGATGAAGTAAACACCTGAACTTAATGAACTGACGTTGATTGTGTTAACACCGGCTTGTCCGTCGATTGTGTTGATGACTTGACCTGTAATGTTGTAGATGACGATCTTACTGTTATTGCTCAAAGTAACGTTTAGTTTTTCTGTTGCAGGGCTTGGATATACTCTCATAGTAGTATTGTTGTCTATGACTTCATTTACATCAGCAGTACCACCGAAAATGTCGTTGATGTTAAATGTGAGACCATAGTATAAGTTGTTTCCGGAATTTGATTCGTCGCCTTGTACGTAAGTTCCGGTTTCTTCATCCATCTGAACTGCGATAATCAACTGACCGTTACGTAAAACAGCTTGAGGATAAGTAAATTCTGAAAGTTGGAACATGAAGTCGGTGGTTAATTGTTTTTGGTCGCTCCATGTTGCACCGAAATCATCTGAATAAGCGGCAAACAATCTATAGAAGTGGTTTCCGTTTCCATCTTTGTTATGTTCGTTCATTGCAACCCATACTGCAACCATTTCGTTTGAAGAAGGATCCACGCAGAGGACCGGCATAGCACAAGTTCCACTGTTGTATGATCCATGTAATGTCATGTCTTCAACTAACCATTCTGTGATATCCTCACCGTTCATAATAGGTTGGTCATTTTCGTCCAATGCCGGAAGGAATCCTATATATTCATCAAACATTACTCCATCGTGGTTTGCATCGCTGAACAAATACCATGATGCATAAATGTCTTGGTAGAGATATGTCGAGTCCATTACGAATGGCTGACCTGCTTCACCTGCGATGCCTACTGCTAAAGCATTAGGATTCAAAGGCATGAGTTCACTCCAGTAAGCAACACCGCCAATACCTGGATAATATGAACCTGAACCCGGAACACCTGTTGAACCGTTGAATTCGTAAACAATGTGGAGTTTCATGTTGCTGTCCCATTGTGCAGAAACCCAACGAGGATAAAGAAAGATTATGTCAGTAAAATCTTGATCATAGCCCGGGTGAGCATAGTAAACAACCTCATCCCAAGTTTCACCATCATCTTCTGAATAGATAACTTTACCATCGCACCATGCTGAGTTTACAACAAGACTTAAACGGTTGCAACTTTCGACTGTTTCCATGAAATAGCAGTCATTTGAACTAAATGTTATGGCATGTGATGAGTTCAAATTAGGAATGATTTCGTTTTGTTTGTCCCACGTCTGACCACCGTCTTGCGAACGGAAGTAAATAATAGGCTCCGTAATTCCATCTATTTCTTGTTCACTTGCAGTTGCCATAATGTGAATGATGTCACGGTTGGCACCTGAAGTTTGAACTACAGGCCAACTTGGTGAATATGTGTTATCAAGGTAACTTACAGCCTGGTATGAATTGGGTGTAATGTTGTCTTTATCAGGAATGATATAAACACCGCAATTTGAAGCTGTGTGAGCAACTACTACGATACCGTTTTCACCGTATCTTGCGATACTGCCGAAACCGGTTTTTTCATTTTCAATACGTCCTCCGGAAGGAGTCCATACGTCATTTACAGCATCGTATGTACCAATAGCAGTACCACGAGTTGAAAAACTTTCATCAGTTGCGCATGTAAATGCGAAATTGATTTTGCCATCATCCCACATAATGGTCCAGTTACGTGAAGCAGCATTTGTTTGCCAGTCGTAAATGGTGTAGTCTAACTCACCATCTGTTCTGGTCATAGGAGTTTCACCTGCAACATATTTCAATGATTCACTTCCATTGAAAATCTGTTTTGTAGCAACATTCTTCAAAGCATCACTTTTAGATGCCATTCTTACTTGTGCGAAACCGCTGACAGCGATTGAAAGCACCAATACTAAAGTAAAGATTGTCTTTTTCATAGATAAAATTGTTAAGTGTTCAAAATTTGACTATTAATTAACTATAGCGCAAAGATAAAATATATCTTTTTAAAAAAACAATTATTTATTGAAAAATTTTGTAATGATGTCATCAAAACATATAAAGTGTATAAAATTCAATGCATTATATTTTCTGGTTCTAAATAAAAAACACAGACAAGAATTTTATTCAAGAGCAAAATTATGGAAAATCAGAAAAAAACAAAAAAGGAATTGGATAGTATAAAATATAAGTTTTGGAAATCTGATGAAAACGGAATGAAAAGAATACAACACCTTCAATATTGATTGAGCAACTGATATTGTAAAAATGTATGTAAAAATTTATCGGACATTTCGGGAGGCAATGAATAATATAATAAGTTGTATTTTAAATATGCACTATATTAACCAAGGAGTTGGGAGTGTTTTTTATAATAGATGAAATCTTAAGATCATTTTTGATAGTTTTTGGTTTTTCATTTTATTACGTTTCGTACAGGCAACCTGTTTTTAAATGCGAGTATGGAATTTTTTTGTTATCGTTAACAAAAAAATCCTAACTTTGCAGAAAAGTTAATATTATGCAACATATACCAATGGTTGACCTTGTGGGTCAATATAACAAAATCAAACCTGAAGTCGATGCGGCAATACAACAGGTTCTTTCAACAGCGGGATTTATTGGCGGTCCTTTTGTTAAAAAATTTCAAGAAGACTTGCAGAAATATCTTGATGTCAAGCATGTTATTCCATGTGCCAACGGAACGGATGCTCTTCAGGTTGCCATGATGGCTCTCGGATTGAAACCCGGTGATGAAGTCATTACTACTTCTTTTACTTTTATAGCTTCTGCCGAGGTGATAGCCTTATTGCGTCTTACTCCTGTCCTTGTCGATGTTGATATGACGACATACAACATTGATCCTATGGCTGTTGAGCGAGCCATTACCGACAGAACCAAAGCCATAGTGCCTGTCCATCTTTTCGGGCAGTGTGCCAATATGGATGCTATTCTCGATATAGCACGTCGTCATAACCTTTATGTGATAGAGGATAATGCTCAGGCAATAGGTGCTGAATATACTTTTAAAGATGGTACGGTGAAAAAATCCGGTACCATAGGCAATATAGGATGTACTTCGTTCTTTCCTTCAAAAAATCTCGGCTGCTATGGCGATGGCGGTGCAATCTTTACTGATGATGATGCTTTGGCAGAACAACTGCGAGTGGTGGTGAACCACGGTATGAAAGTGAGATATTATCATGATTATGTTGGCGTTAATTCTCGTCTTGATGCCATTCAGGCTGCAGTGCTCGATATCAAACTTGCTCATCTTGACGAATATATTAAAGCTCGTCAAAAAGTCGCTGCTTATTACGAGAAGGCTTTTGCCTGTACCGACAGGATAGTGACACCAAAAACAGCCGACTTCACTACCCATGTGTTCCATCAATATACCGTAGTCTTGAAAGATGTTGACCGTGATGGCTTGATGCAGCATCTGCAGTCAAAGGGTATCGCAAGTGCCATATATTATCCTGTGCCTCTTCATATTCAGAAAGCATACAGAGACCCTCGTTATAAGGAAGGCGATTTTCCGAATTGCGAATATCTGTGCAAACATGTGCTGGCTTTGCCTATTCATACGGAATTTACTGAAGAACAATTGGAATATGTCACTTCTTCAGTACTTGAATATCTTAGATGATAAATGCCTTGTGGCATAATCTCTAAAGTAATTTTCAAAATTAAATTGAACTCTATAAGTTGAGAATAACTTCTGGAGTTTAATTTGTATTTGTACACATTATAATTACGTATATAGACGTGATATAAAGTGATTATGTTGCAGTATATTTTAAATAAAATAATGGTTGAAACATTATTTTAGACAATCTGTTTTTATTGTTTAAAGATATCTTTGATACAACCCAAGGAGCTTAACATGTTGGATGCTTCGTAAGGAATGTAAATGGTTTTGTTGTCTTTGCCGCTTACCATTTCTTTCAAAGTCTCAATGTATTTAATAGCAATCTGATAAGAAGCCGGGTCGGCTTGTGAACCTTTTATCGATTCTGCTATTTTGAGTATAGCTTCCGCTTCGGCATTGGCTTGCAAGATTTTGGCTTGAGCCTCGCCTTCAGCCTTGAGGACTTGAGCTTCCTTGTCTGCTTTAGCCTTGTTGATTTGAGCTTCGCGTTCGCCTTCGGATTTCAGTATCATGGAAGTCTTTTCGCCTTCAGCCTTGAGTATCTTGGCACGTCTCTCGCGTTCAGCCTGCATCTGTTGTTCCATGGCATCGCGTACGCTTTCCGGAGGAGTGATGTCTTGAAGTTCCACTCTGTTGACTTTGACGCCCCATTTGTTGGTAGCCTCATCGAGTACTTCACGCAGTTTTGAGTTGATGGTATCACGCGATGTCAATGTCTCGTCGAGTTCAAGTTCGCCTATGATATTACGCAATGTCGTCTGAGTGAGCTTCTCAATGGCATTTGGAAGATTCTCTATCTCGTAAACCGATTTGAACGGGTCGGTAATTTGAAAATACAATAACGCATTGATGCGAGTGGTGACGTTATCTTTGGTGATGACGCTTTGTTCCGGGAAATCATAAACCTGCTCTCTCAGATCTATGATGTCGGAAGTCTTGATGACGGAATAACTCTCTCCTCTTGAATTGGTGATAAGGTCGCGAGTATAAACTTTTCTCGGCATGTCGATAATAGGCCAAATTATGTTGATGCCTGATGGCAATGTCCTATGGTAGCGACCGAGTCTTTCGATGATTTTTGTCTCACCTTGTCTTATGATTTTCAAGCCTGAAAGAGCGAAAACGATAACAATTAAGGCTATAAGCCCGACAATGATTAATGTACCCATATATTTAATTATTAGATGATCTTTTAACTGTTACTATAATGCTGTCTATTTTTGTAATTATGACATGAGAATCTTTATTGATGTAGCTATTGTCTTCGCTGACGGCTTTCCAGTTGTCTCCATCAACAGCAATTCTACCTTTGTTGTTTTCCGGGTCTATGGCTTCAGTTACTATAGCACTTCTTCCGATAAGGGCGTCTATACCGCTTTTGCGTTCGTTTTTGTTTTGTTTGAAAAGTTTCATGACAAAAGGCCTGATTACAACGAAAGAAAGCAGTGTAAATATTGAAAACCATAACAGTTGAATCTTAAATGAACAACCAACAGCAGCCGAAATAGCAGCTGCAATGGCTCCAAGACTGAGACATATTGCCGCAAATCCGACAGTGAAGATTTCGATAATGAACATTATCAATGCTCCTATTATCCAAAGATGCCATATTTCCATGTTTTTAGTTTTAGTGATTTTTCATTCCCATTTTATATAGCAAAAATAATATTTTTTTTAATGTGAAAAATATTTTTAAAATATAATTCAATAATAATTTCTGTTATGAGAAATGTTGTCATACATGTAAAAAAAATTTACGAATTTCTCTGTTTTTTGTATTTTTGTAGCATCATATTCTAAATATTAACATTAAAATCAAAAAAAATGGGTGGTTTCTTTGGTGTGGTATCTAAAAGAGAGTGCATAACCGATCTTTTCTATGGTACAGATTATCATTCTCATCTTGGTACTAAACGTGCCGGTATGGCTACAGTTCAAAACAATATTTTCTATCGTTCAATTCATAATATCGAGGGTACCTATTTCAGAACCAAGTTTGATTCTGAATTGACTAAATTTAAGGGTAACTTCGGAATAGGCGTTATCAGTGACACTGATTCACAACCTATAGTTGTAAATTCTCATTTGGGAAGGTTTGCTATTGTTACTGTATCCAAAATCAACAATCTTAAGGACCTTGAAAAAGAATGTCTCGATAACAAACAACATTTTGCCGAGTTGAGTCAGGGTGATACCAATCCTACAGAATTAGTCGCATTGTTGATAACTCAGGGCAAAGACTTTGTCGAAGGCATTCAGAATGTTTACAAAAAAATAAAAGGCTCATGCTCAATGTTGATACTCAACAGTGACGGTATTATTGCAGCTCGAGATCATTATGGCAGGACTCCTGTTGTTATCGGAAAGAGGGATGACGGCTATTGTGTGGCGTTTGAAAGTCACAGTTATCTTAATTTGGATTATTCCACTGAACGTTTTTTGGGTCCCGGAGAGATAGTGAAAATATCACCTCTCGGAGTGATGCAGTTGCTTCCTCCAGGCAAGAAGATGCAGATATGCTCTTTCTTGTGGATTTATTATGGATTTCCGGCAGGTAATTATGAGAATATCAATATTGAAGAAATGCGTTACAAAGGAGGATATGAGATGGGTAAGTCGGATGACGTGGAAGCCGATTATGTGGCACCTATCCCGGACTCGGGCATAGGTATGGCAATAGGATATGCTATGGGAAAAGGTATTCCTTATGAACGTCCTGTGGTGAAGTACTCTCCAACATGGTCGCGTAGTTTTATGCCGGTAAACCAGGAGATGAGAGAACATGTTGCCAAGATGAAACTTATTCCTAATAAGGCTTTGCTGGAAGGTAAACGTGTCGTGTTTTGTGATGATTCCATAGTGCGTGGCACTCAACTTCGTGACAATGTCAAAATGTTGTACGATTGTGGTGTCAAAGAAGTACATATCCGCATTAGCTGCCCTCCGTTGATCTATGGCTGCAATTTCTTGAACTTTTCTGCTTCTAAGACAGAAATGGAACTTATTACACGCCGTTGTATCCAGGAACTTGAAGGTGACCCAACCAGAAATCTTGAGGCATATTGCGATTCTTCTACAAAAGAATATGCTAAGCTCGTTGAGATGCTGCGCCGTCATATTGGTGTTGATAGTTTGAAATTTAATAAGTTGGATACAATATGCAATGCTATAGGTCTTAAAAAATGTGATGTTTGTACCCATTGTTTCGATGGATCGAGTTATGGTTATTGATATTTAAGGATATTAATTTTAAAATAGGTATTTCTTAGTAGAATAATATGGACGTCTCATTGAGACGTCTTTTTTATACATTGCTCAATATTTTTTATTATATAAAATACTTATTGTCAGTATGTTGAAAAAATTATATGACTTATATTCATTTTTTTATTCTGTCATTCAAATCTCTTAGATTATTAATCAACTCTTCAAATGAAACAGATTCTCCGTATATCATATGCAAACGCATATTTTCATAATCAGCTTTCCATTGTTCTATGATAGTCTCAGGAGGAACGATGTTTAGCGAATCAGGATAAAGCGTATCGTAGTCAAATCCGCGCAAGCCAATGAATTTGCGACGATGTTCAACCACTTGACGGTAGAGCTGTTCGTTATGAATCGCTTTTTCCACAATAGGTGTTTTTAGCATCTGACCGATGTCATAAATATGCCGTGACATTCGTTCTACTCGAATCAAATCTTTTGGTTTGGCAAATTCTTCGTGCAATAGGAATAATTTTTCAAGGAATGTGCGTTCGGGAAGAACAGCCCGAACATTGAACTTCGGTTCTGCAAAGGGTGCTTTAGGATAAACTTGGTCGATCATAGATTCAAGAGGGACTTCATTCACAGGCTCATTCATTGACCTGCCACTCACTTCCACTTTGACTTTGGGTAGAACATATAAACCGTTTCCTCCATCAATAGAGAAAGTCAAGACAGAATCATAATTGATATTTATGGTTTCTGGGTCAGTGGTAGTGATATGAGTAATATCCACATTTACTTGAAACTTGTTTTTTGCGATACCATTTTTGTGCAACTGTTCGGCAATGTCATGTTGCATGGTCTCTCTTACGAAAGAACATGTAGCCCGGCGCAATTTATCGTTGATTTGTGTTTTAGATAAAGTACCGCTGAACCCCAGATATTCCCTATCAATGGTGATGTCTATATCTTCAGAAAAGCGATCAACCAAATGCCAACACTTGCTCAACGATGTGCCTCCCTTGAAAGACAAATGTTGAGCGTATGGCAGACTGTACATGGCTCGAAGGACTGCTGTTACCCACCAATCCTTTTCTATTACTTCTCGCTGTCGTATGTTCAGCTCAGTAGAAACACGATCAAGCACATCTGTGCGGTCCTCTTTTGACAAATCAATAAATTTCATCGTTGCAATATCATTTTTATCCATGTAGGGGCAAGCACTATATCGTGATTAAAGTCTTGCTCCGAAACGTGTTCTGTTATCATATTCTTTATTTTCGCTATTTGCTCTTCTGTTATCAATTTTTCGCCAATCTCTCGCATGGCAAGTACTGCAAGCTGCATCAGTTTGGATTGATAAGCGAAATTGCTTAAATCATTGCTATGACGAAATGTGATGCTTTTCCCTTCACCAAATTTAACCTGTCGCGCAGAACCGTCCGTTATGTAGATGATATTTGCCGGAACTTGCGTGGACAATCCTAGTTTATTAAGAGCGTAAGCTCCAGTCGGTATAATACGGGCGTTATCTCTCTTAGCTATTTTTTTAGCAATGGCATCCAATGAAGGCTCACGTAGTGTTCCATCCCATTTGTCGTACATTGGCACAAAATAAATACCTTTGGCAAAACGGTACAACTTTCCATTACGGCACAAACGAGTTAACCCTGAACGAACTGCATCGGGAGTACCATACGCAACGAAATCATCAGGAATGAAAATTGTTCCGATTCTTGCTTGTTCCACTATATCATACATAGCCTTGTAAGAACTGTTTGCACCCATAGTCTTGAATTTTGCCACAAAATTACATAATTTTTGTGGTATTACATCATTCTCTTGATAGTTTTTTTATAAATTTTTGATTTTGTTTGCATATCAGGGTGGATGAAATATAAGCTACTGCAAATGCGTTGTTTTTGTATCAAAAAAGTTTTTGAAAATACACTACATATATGCGATTGTTGGCTTATTGATGAGAATCTTGCAAGATTATTCAGAAAACTCATGCTAAATTTCTGAAAAATACACTACCTTTGTAATGGTTTAACAATAAGCTGAAACAGAAGTGGAATATCAGAAACAAATTGCACTGAAAAAACACCTATTATATGCTACTACGAGCGAGTTAAGAAACAATAGTATTATTAAATATTTTCCCTTTAGTTAGAAAGTACTCGTAAAGATTACGGCAATATTTCTAATTTATTACTTACAAACTATTGAATAATAACTGGTTGTAAATTCCTTGTATAATATGGACGTCTTAATGGGACGTCTTTTTTTCTACATTGCTCAATATTTTTTATTATATAAAATACTTATTGTCAGTATGTTGAAAAATTTTTTTAAAAAATTATAAAATAATGTAGTTTATAAAATAAACTTGTTTATATTTGCGGTGTCAATGTTATTATCGCGATACATGGCATTAAATGTAAATTAATGTAGAATTTTAAAAATTAAAGTCATGGAAATGAATGAATTAACACCTGAAAAAAGTATTTGTTTGATATCTGAGATTATCAATCAAAGCAGAAAAGATTTTAAAATCAAGGCGGAAGTTCCCTTTTTATTGTGGGGTGCCATAGTTATTGTGGTATCTGCGGTTATATGGATTCTTGTTAATAAAACCGGTGACTATAGATGGAATTTTCTTTGGTTTGCCATTCCTGTTGTAGCTTATCCACTTAATGCATTGGTTTTAAGAAATAATGAACCTAAGGCAAAGTATTTTCTCAATGAATTGATAGGTTTGACTTGGATAATGTTCGGTATCATTTCATGTATATTGTCGTTGGTGCGTTTTTTTGTCACATTTGACGTGGTATCGTTGATATTGGTATTATTGGGATTTACAACAATTGTCAATGGTCTGATTATAAAGCACTATTATATCTCTGCATGTGGTATTATTGTTGCAATTTCAGGACCTGTTTTGTGTGCATTGTCAATAAATCCTTGTCTAATGATGATTTTCGGCTCGTTTTTTGCACTTCTTTTTCCGGGCATCATTCTTAAATGGAGTAAATGATTATGGAATTCAAGAAATTAGACCCAATACTTCATTCAGAGTTACGGTTGTCAATAATGTCGTTGCTTTATTATCTTGAAGAAGCGGATTTTACATATATTAAAGAAAAGACAGAGGCGACATCCGGTAATTTGAGTGTACAGCTCGACAAATTGTCGAATGTAGGGTATATCAGTGTGGAAAAGACTTTTGCCGGGAAGAAACCTCGTACCGTATGTCGTATCACTCCTGAAGGAAAAAAGGCTTTTGAAGATTATGTCGATGCCTTAAAATCTTATATTGGGAAGTAAATTTTATAGTAATCAAATGGTTGTATCGGGTGTGGCAAATTGTTGTTACACCCGATAATGCCTGTCAATGTACATGAAGTGTTGAAAAAATCATAATGGCATAAATGAATGTGGCAGATGGCAGTAAAAGAGGGCAATATTCAAGTTATAAGAACTTGACAAACACATCGCTGTCTATATTCAGTCCGAGTAATTCTGAAGCATTACCTCTGTTTATTGCGATTTCCAAAAAACCATGAGACCCGAACAGAGCCATTATACTCACATCTTTGGCATCTCTGTAGCAGTTTAAAATATCTTTGATTACATAATTTATGTTTGTAAAAGTTATATTGAAGTCACGTTTGTTCCTAACTTTATCAAACAGTTCTTTTGAGATATTGGTGATGAGGTTTTGGTAGTTGTCAATATAAATAACATAACCATGAATAAAGTTGGCATTATATGTTGGTTGTAACGGAAAAATGATTTTCAATGAGTTATGAGGATTACCTATTTCCGACAATTGGCAGCCTGAAGCGAGCATGCTGGCGACTTTGGCGAAACGATCGCGACTGCTGAAGGTGAAATAACCTGTATCCTGAGGTATTTCAATGGTAACTGCCTCATAAGGAGTATCTCCGATAATGATAGAAAAAATGCCGTTGTCGCAACCGATAAAATAATGTCCATCTGCCTTTACAACTATATGTGAAAATTCATCACTTTCTTCGGTATCGATGCCAAGAATGTGTATGGTACCTTCAGGAAAGTTTTTATAACAATTTTTAACAATAAAACCGGCATTTTTCAGATCGAATGGTGTAATGTTGTGAGTTATGTCAACAATGACGGCTTGCGGGCAATAGGAGTAAATAACCCCTTTTACTGCACCAACATAATAGTCTGATAATCCCCAGTCGCTTGTTAATGTGATGATTGCCATGAAAAACCTTTATGTTATTTTTTGTTGTACAATAGATATGCAAAAATACGTTTTTATATAAAATATAAGAATTAAAAAAAATTTTTTGTAAACATTTTTTCAAAGGTTTTATAATGTGGTTTTTCATTAGTATCTTTGTGCCGCATTTGTAAAATAAAAACAATGGCAGAACAGATAATTCAAATTGAAAATGTTAATCCCGGCGAGCTTTATGGAGCTAATGACCAAAATCTCAGCATGGTGAGGTCTTTATTTCCGAAATTGAAAATCATAGTTCGTGGTGATTTTGTGAAAGTCATTGGTGAGGATGAAGAGGTTGATTATTTCTTGTCGCGTTTTGTCATGTTGGTTAATCATTTGGAACGTTATGGCAGTGTTAATGCTCAAGTCATAGAAGATATTATGTTATCTGCCAATTCTGATGCTGTTAAGAGTATGGATAATGACGATGTCCTGGTGTTTGGACGTAATGGTTTACAAATAAAAGCATTGACAGTAAATCAGAAACGTATGGTGAAAGCATGTGGCAGTAAGGACATGGTTTTTGCCATAGGTCCTGCCGGTACAGGAAAGACCTATACTGCTGTGGCATTAGCGGTGAGAGCTTTGAAAAACAGAGAGGTTCGACGCATTATCTTGACGCGCCCGGCAGTGGAAGCCGGTGAGAATCTCGGTTTTTTGCCGGGTGACCTTAAAGAAAAACTCGACCCTTATCTGCAACCTCTTTATGATGCATTGCGCGATATGCTGCCTCAACAGAAATTGCAGAATTACATTGAGGACGGTACTATTGAGATAGCACCTCTCGCCTTTATGAGAGGTCGTACTCTCGACCATGCTTTCGTGATACTCGATGAGGCTCAAAATGCTACACGTTCCCAACTGAAAATGTTTCTTACAAGGATGGGTCGTTCAGCCAAATTTGTCATCACCGGTGATATTACTCAAATAGACTTGCCAAAGAATCAACCTTCAGGACTGCCTGTTGCAATAAATATCCTTGCTGAGGTCAAGGGTATAGAATTTATCTTTCTTGATGAAAAAGATGTGGTCCGACATAAACTTGTCACTGATATTGTCAATGCTTATAAACGTTATTATCAGCAGCAGGAAAATGAAATGGAACAAAATTCTGATGAAATGAATTAATAGCTAACATATTGTATTATGCATATTCATGAATTGCAAAGTCATTTTATCCCTCATATACTGAAACTTGTTGAGGACCAATTTGTCGATGCCAATGCTTTGACTGATATTGACTTCTGGAAACGTTTTATGAAAAACAACAATATGGAGGTTGATTTCTCATGGGATGACATATCTGTAGATTGTCAACCTCTTGACGAAATGATAACACTGATATTTTATTCATTTCCCATGCCTTATGTCGTCTCGGAAGCAAGATATGGGTTGATATTCATCAATCTTTATAATCCTAAATTTCATTATTATCTTCTTGAGATGGCTTCGGAAGATAAATGGATTCTCAGCGAACTTGCCACAGACGAGTCTCGTAAAGAACATGGTTATTTTGAAGGAGAGCCTACGGCTGCTGAGTTTGTCAATAAGATCTTTGAATTGGAGAAGTAAAAACTGAATTATAAATATATTGAATATGAATGTATTAACAAGAACTGATTTCAATTTTGCCGGACAGACCAAGGTCTATCATGGCAAAGTCCGTGATGTCTATTTTATAGATGATAAATATCTCGTCATGGTAGCCACCGACCGTATTTCGGCTTTTGACGTTATTCTTCCGGAAGGTATTCCTTACAAAGGACAGGTGTTGAATCAAATTGCGTCGGCTTTTCTCGATGAGACAGCAGATATTGTTCCAAATTGGAAAATCGCGACTCCCGACCCAATGGTGACTGTAGGTCATTTATGCAAACCATTTCCTGTAGAGATGATTATTCGCGGTTATCTTACCGGAAGTTCATGGCGTACTTATAAAAGCGGACAGCATACTATATGTGGCGTGCAAATTCCTGATGGAATGAAGGAACACCAACGATTCGACGAGCCTGTTATTACTCCAACGACAAAAGCAGAAGAGGGCCATGATGAAGATATTTCCCGCGATGAGATAATACGACAAGGACTCATAAGTGAGTCTGATTATATTCAGATAGAAGATATTACAAGAAAACTGTTTCGACGTGGCACAGAGATAGCTGCAAAACATGGTCTTATTCTTGTTGATACCAAATATGAGTTCGGCAAGATAGGCGACACTATATATCTCATGGATGAAATTCACACACCGGATTCTTCGCGCTATTTTATAGCAGACAGATATGAAGAATGTTTTGCAAAAGGTCTGCCGCAAAAACAGTTGTCGAAGGAATTTGTACGAGAATGGCTTATGGAGAACGGTTTTCAAGGTAAAGAAGGTCAAAAGGTTCCTGAAATGACTCCTGCTATAGTCAAAAATATTTCAGACCGTTATATTGAATTGTTTGAAAAAGTTACCGGAGAGAAGTTCGTGAAAGCGGATGAGTCAGATGATATTCTTAATAGGATAGAAAACAATATCAATAACTTCCTTAAGCAATACCGCTGATATTTGCTGAATTATATACGGTAAATACAATATTTAAACGGCATGCGTTGTGATATTATTGATAATCACGACAGTATGCCGTTTTTTGGCTTTATATGATTTTAAAGTAACAGAGTCAACTCTTGCGCCTGTTTGTAATCTCCTGCTCTTGAACATGTTTCTATAAGTGTCCTTAACAGTTTGTTTATTATTTGAATGTTATTCATAGGCGAGAAATGCTTGTTCTCCGGTTTTATGCCCAATCCTTTTAGATAATGTAAGATTTCGTTCTTAGTGAGAATGATTCCTTTGTTGAAAGGATTGATATAGAACAATACGTCTTCTGCTTTTGGCATCTTGATGTTATCTTTGATATAAGCCAAAACGAAATGTTGTGGCAGATTGATACCATAAATCGGAATGTTGAGCCGTTGGGCTACGGATATGTATAATATTCCTATGGATAATGGGTTGCCTATGCGTGTTTCGAATAATGTGTTGATATAGTAGAAGTCCGGATTTTTCAGTGTGGAGATATTGCCATTTATGTTGTTTATGTTGTAAATGATGTGATTAATTACTTTTATTTGTTCCAAAGGGGTTATTGTGCGGTTTAATTCTTGATCTATTTGTTCAACCATCAGCATCAGTTGAAAAGTCAACATACTCCAATCAGTATGTGGAAAACGGTGTTTACCGAGTAACAGGCAAGGTTCGAGTATGTTGCTTGCTCCGTTGTTTTTCCATTGTTGTATTTTGTTAATGATAATATGATTCTCTATGTTGTAAATTAATGATTCTATCCTTTCTTTCTGGATATAACCGATATTTCTGCCAAGATTTTTTTTTAATAATGGTATTGCGGTAGCACCAAAATACATGATGTTTTTTGCGATTTCGCTGTATAAATTCTCATCAGGCTCATCGGTGAGTTTTATAAGGTTATTTAATGTATTTATGGCAGTCATGACAGATATTTTAATGATAAACACCTTAAATGACTTTAAGTTTTATAAATACAGTAAATTAAAAAAATACAATATGATTATAAAATGTTGTTTAAATGTTTTGTGAAAGGTCTTCGTAAAAGTGCATATCGATGATATATTTGTAAACCAAAGGGTTCATAAAGTAACGTATGTCTTTTTTCTGTGCTACGGCATTACGTATGAATGAAGAAGATACTTCTATCTCAGGGGCATTTATGACTGTAACGGCTTTATGACGGATAAGTTTATTGTTTTCATATCCTTTACGTGGATAAACAAGAAGATTATAATTCTCTAAAATCATACGGTAGTTTTTCCATTTATGGAAATTTTGAAGATTGTCCATACCGCAGATGAGATAAAACTCGTTGTTTGGATAACGTTCCGACAGTCTTACTAAAGTATCGATGGTATAAGAAGGTTGTGGCATGTAAAACTCTATGTCACAGATTTCAAAACGTTCGTCGCCTTTGGTGGCGAGTTCCACCATATACAGCCTGTGTCGGTCTTCGAGCAGACTTGTCTTATCCTTAAACGGGTTATGTGGAGATATTACAAACCACAATGAGTCGAGTCCGGCATATTCGACCATATAGTTGGCAAGCATAGTATGCCCGTTATGTATAGGGTTAAAAGATCCGAAATACAGACCGACTCTGTTTTTTATCATAAGATATTGAATAATTGTTCCTTTATTTTTTCAAGTTCGTCTTTCATCATAACAACGAGGCGTTGGATTTCGGCATCGTTTGCTTTTGAACCCAGGGTGTTTATTTCGCGTCCGATTTCCTGACTGATGAAACCGAGTTTCTTACCTGCAGAGTCTTCATCTATTGACTCTATGAAATAGTAGCAATGTTTTTTCAGTCTTACTTTTTCTTCAGTGATATCTAATTTCTCCAAATAATAAATCAATTCCTGTTCAAAACGGTTTTTATCATATTGATTGTCATCGATTATGTCGGAAATATTTTTTGTAAGTTTTTGTCTTATGTTTTCATGACGTTTGGCTTCAAAAGGTATTACCTGATCTAAATACTCAAGTATCAAATGTATTCTGTTGATAAGGTCCTTTTTCAATATATCACCTTCATTAATTCTAAATGTATCGACCTGTTTTAAGGATTCGGACAGTGCAGATTTTATATTATTTTCAAACTCCTCATCATATTGTTGTTCCGGGGTGGCGAATATACCGGGCATTCTGAATATGAGCATGGCAAGGTCAGAAGTGGGAGGGATGTTGAACTCCTCGGATATTTCTTTTATTTGTTTCAGATATGAGGAGATGACATCTTTGTGAATATTTACATTTTGTTCACTTTCAGCATTGGTGACGGTAATTACGGCGTCAATTTTGCCTCTCTGAAGCGCAGCAGCCATTATGTTTCTATAGTCGAACTCATAGATTTTAAGTTCAGAAGGAAGTTTAATGCTGAGATCTAACTGTTTGCTGTTCAAGGTTTTTATTTCAACAGTTATTGTTTTTCCATGGCAAATTCTTTCAGCTTTGCCATATCCTGTCATCGATTTAATCATCTTAATTTTATTTGTTGCAAAAATAAAACATACTTGTAAAAATAGCAATAAGATGCCGTTTAAATTTTGGTATTAATGTATATAAATATCAAAATTAAACTATAAAATTTTTTATTGATGGTTTAGAAAATTAGATTATCTTTGTAACTTGTTAATATAAAGAAATATTATAAAAAATAATAGCTATGTCAGAAAAAATGACTTCTCAAAAAGCAATGGAGTTGGAAGCCCGTTATGGAGCTCACAACTATCACCCACTACCCGTGGTATTGGCTAAAGGCAAGGGTGCTAAAGTGTGGGATGTGGAAGGTGTTGAATATTATGATTTCTTGTCAGCATATTCTGCTGTAAATCAAGGACATTGTCATCCAAAGATTATTGAAGCCCTGTGTGAGCAGGCTCATACTCTTACTTTGAGTTCTCGTGCATTTTATAATGATTGTCTCGGACCGTGGGAAAAATATGTTACCGAGTATTTTGGATATGACAAGGTGTTGCCGATGAATACCGGTGCGGAAGCCGATGAGACAGCATTGAAGCTCGCACGTCGTTGGGGTACAGTATGCAAAGGCATTCCGAATGACGAAGTGACAATAGTTTGCTGTGAAGGTAATTTCCATGGACGTACCATTACCATCATCACCATGTCGAATGACCCGGATTCTTATGCTAATTATGGTCCTCTTACTCCGGGATTTATTCGCATTCCTTACAATGATGCTGATGCTTTGGAGGCAGTCTTGGCAGAACATCATGAAAAAATCGCTGCTTTTCTCGTAGAACCAATTCAGGGTGAAGCCGGAGTTTATGTTCCTGATGATGGTTATCTTAAGAAATGTTATGACATCTGTCATAAATATAATGTATTATTCATGGCTGACGAGGTACAAAGCGGTATAGCTCGTACCGGCAAGATGCTTGCTTGTGACCATGAAGGTGTTCGTCCTGACATATTAATCCTTGGCAAGGCACTCGGAGGTGGTGTGGTGCCTGTGTCTGCTGTTTTGGCTGATGATTATATTATGTTGAATATCAAACCGGGAGAACATGGTTCTACTTTCGGGGGCAACCCAATAGCTGCCAAAGTAAGTACTGCTGCATTGCAGGTCATTAAAGATGAACATCTTATGGAAAAAGCTGAATATCTCGGCAAAATATTCCGTGATGAGATCTCTAAAATCGACTCTCCAATGATAGAAAAAGTCAGAGGTAAAGGCTTGCTTAATGCAGTCATTATTCGTCCTAAAGATGGTAAAGAGGCTTGGGACGTTTGTATGAAGATGAAAGAAAATGGCGTCCTCGCCAAACCTACTCATCAGCATATCATCCGTTTCGCACCTCCGCTCGTGATAACGGAAGAAGAATTGCGTGACGCTATTGAGAGAATTAAAAAATCCATATTGTCATTCTAATCGGGAGTTTATGATGTTAAAGGCGTGTCACTTTATATGGCACGCCTTTATTTTTTTTGATCACATGTTAATCATAAAAATTGTACATGTATATGCAATAATTGTTGTCTGACGATTATTTTGATTATGTTTTAATCATCGATGACAATATCTTTCCCAAATGGTGTCAAGGCTAATCCTGCAAGTTTGAAATGTTGTCTTCCGAAAGGTATTCCTATGATTGTAATAAATAACACACACCCTAAAAACAAATGTGTCAGTGCAATCCAGATACCCCCACAAAAGAACCAAATGATATTCATTAAAGTTTGAAGGCATCCTGCAGACATGTCCATGTTTATTGCAGTACGTCCAAATGGCCAAATGGCAAGAGACCCCATTTTAAGTGTCTGTATGCCGAATGGAATGCCTATTATTGTTATCATCAATATTAAACTTGAGAAAAAATATTCCAAAGCGATGGCAAAACCACCAAGAATCAACCATAAAATATTCAATATAAATTTCATAAGGATTATGTTATTTCTGCAAATATACAAAAAACAATTGACAAAAGAAGTTTTTTTAATAATTTACAAAAAAAATCAATATCTTTGCAGATAATGAAGTGGTTGACTATACGGTTTCGCTGTTGTATTAGCTTGTATTTGGTAAATTTTTGTCATGGAATGGTTTAAGGTGAAAAATGAAGATGGTAAAATAAGGATTTTTGATCCGGTAAGAAAGATTTATTGTGCTTTGACTCCGGAAGAAAAAGTCCGACAAACAGTCTTGCATCATCTTATAGAAGACAGAAAATATCCTTCAGGGCTGGTAGCTGTTGAGTATTCCATAAAAGTTAACGGATTGAATAAACGGTGTGATATTGTGGTTTTCAATCGTTGTGGTGAACCTTTTATGATAGTGGAATGTAAAGCGGAATCAGTAGCCATAGATGAAAAAGTGTTACATCAGATTATACGTTATTATTCCGGGTTGAGATGTGAATATTTTCTGTTGACGAATCTTAAGACCACTTTATGTGTAAAAATTGATGACGGGAGACTTGTGCCTCAAGATGATATTCCGGAATATTTATAGGGTATGAAATACCGGGTTCAAGTGTTGGAATTTAGAGGCTATGTAAGGGAATTATTGACCATATATCTGACTCTGAACTTGTATGGAAATTCTGTTATTATACATTTTTAAAAGTCAAGAAATCTATTTCTTTAGAATCGCAAACTTTAATTGGATGCCAATGATTGAAAACAAAAATTTCACAAAGCACTTGCATATATGTAAAATCCATTACGTTTCGCTTGTGTTTTTGTACAATTTCTTCATTATGATTTTAACAAGTAATGTAACACACCAGCCAATAAGCAATCCTGTCAATGCTCCTGCGATTACATCTCCGGGGTAATGCACACCCATGTAAATCCTGCTGTAAGCTATTATGGCAGCCCAGGTAAACATTAACCATGCAATATTTTTGTAATATGGTTTGAAGAAGGAAGTGATGAAGACTGCAAATGCAAAGACATTACATGCATGTGACGAGATGAATCCGTAGGCACCTCCGCAATGTCCATTGGGAAGATATACAAGGTCTTTTATGTCTTCTTCATGACAGGGACGTGGTCGCTGAAAAACCGGCTTGAATACATGAGCAGAGATCTGGTCGGAACAAATAACAAGTAAAATGACGCCGGCAATGACAATAAGACCTTTCCATCTGTATTTATAAAACACCAGGAACAAAAGAACCGCATAAAACGGAATCCACGAGGCAGTGCCTGAAATAAAAATCATTATTGGGTCTAACCAATTGACATGCAGACCATTGAGAAACAGGAACAACTCTTTGTCTAAATTTATGATATGTTCCATAATTTATAATTCATTGTCATCGTCGGTGATACAAAGCCAAATAAGATCTTTCAATTCTTTAATGCCTTGATTGGTAGCTGAACTGATAAAGACATGCGGCACTTTTTTCGGAAGGTGACGCCGTATGTTTTTCATTGTATCTTCATCAATCAGGTCACATTTGCTTACGGCAAGTATTCTTTTTTTGTCGAGCAGGTCGGGATTGTATTTTTTCAGTTCGTTAAGTAGGATATCGTAAGATTCCTTGACGTCGGGACTGTCGGCAGATATGAGGAACAATAGTATGGAGTTGCGTTCTATATGGCGTAAGAATCTTATTCCCAATCCTTTGCCTTCTGCTGCACCTTCTATTATTCCGGGAATGTCAGCCATGATGAAAGATTTGAAGTCATAATAAGGCACTATTCCGAGGTTAGGTGTCAGTGTGGTGAAAGGATAGTCGGCTATTTCAGGTTTGGCGGCTGACACTGTAGAAAGCAGGGTGGATTTTCCGGCGTTTGGGAATCCCACTAAACCAACATCGGCAAGTAGTTTCAATTCTATGACTATCCAGCGTTCTTCCGACGGTTCTCCCGGTTGTGAGAATTTGGGAGCCTGCATGGTAGAGGTCTTGAAAAAGGTATTACCTTTGCCACCGCGGCCGCCTCTCATCAATACTATTTCCTGTCCGTCTTCTGTCACTTCGCCGAGAGGCTCGTGAGTGTCAGCGTCGTATGCTGTTGAGCCTAACGGCACGTCAATATAAATGTTTTTTCCGCTTGCGCCTGTTCTCTGGTTAGCGCCTCCGGATTCTCCGTCTTCAGCAAAAAGATGTTTGGTATAGCGAAGATGCAACAATGTCCACATCTGGGCGTTGCCGCGCATTACGACATCGCCGCCTTTACCACCGTCGCCTCCGTCGGGACCGCCTTTGGGTACATATTTGGCACGGTTGAAATGCATGGACCCATTGCCGCCTTTCCCGGAACGACAAAATATCTTAACGTAATCGACAAAATTTGAGCCTGACATAAATAATCTTTGATATTAAAACTCTTCTTCTATTAAGTATTCGTTGCCGGGTTCATCCGGACTGTTGTTTGTAGTGCCGTTCTGCTGTTCATAAAGATCACAGTCGAAATCCAATGACACATCGGACAATGGTTTTGGGAAGTCTCCTTTGCTTACATGCAGTTGAGGGTCGGCATAAATCTTTTGCATATACAATGCCCAGATAGGCAGAGCCATATTGGCGCCCTGCCCGAGCTGTAAGGTTCTGAAATGCACTGAACGGTCTTCTGCACCGGTCCATACACCAGTCGTAAGGTCGGGAGTGATGCCCATGAACCAACCATCGCTATGATTTTGGGTAGTGCCGGTCTTGCCGGCTATTGGATTCATCAAATTATATTTGTATCTCAGACGTACGCCTGTGCCGCTTTGTACCACACCTTTCATCAGCTCTATCATCTTATATGCGGTTATCTCGTCTAAAGCCTCCGATTGTTCGGCAGAAAAAGACTCTATGACATTACCGTTTTTATCTTCAATTTTGGTAACGAATAAAGGTTTGACGTAAACGCCCTGATTGGCAAAAGTGTTCATGGCACCTACCATTTCATAAAGAGACAGGTCGCATACTCCAAGACATATTGAAGGCACTGCGGGTATGGGAGATGTCACGCCCATACGACGAGCCATCTGTATAATAGCTTCAGGACCAAAACGTTTCATCAGATATGTGGAGATTCTGTTGTTGGATTGTGCCAATGCCCATTTCAGTGTCACTTCTTCGCCGAACTTGCTTTTCCCCGAGTCCTTGGGTTCCCAGAAAGTACCGTCGGGCAGTTCAATGCTGTAGCTGATATTGGGCACTTTGGTACATGGTGTATATTCACCTTCCTGCATGGCGAGCGAATAAAGGAAAGGCTTAAAAGTAGAACCTACTTGACGACGTGCCTGTGTTACATGGTCATATTGGAAAAATCTATGGTCGTTGCCTCCAACATAAGCCTTGACATGTCCGGTATGTGTCTCTATGGACATTAAGGAAGCCTGAAGGAAAAATTTGTAATAAAGGATGGAATCTAAAGGAGACATCACGGTATCTATAGGACCGTCCCATGAGAATACTTCCATGCTTACGGGTTTTTTGAAGTTTTCCATTATGGAATCGAAACTCATTCCTGCATTATTCAGCACACGGTAGCGTTCTGAACGTTTTATCGACAACTCCATAACATGGTTTATTTCAGTTGTATCAGTGAGGTCGAAAGGAGCATTCGGAATACCTTTCCAGTGTTCGTAAAAAGCGGGTTGGAGGTAAAGTGCCAGATGTTCTCTTATGGCGTCTTCGGCATATTGCTGCATCCTTGAGTCTATTGTTGTATATACACGAAGACCGTCTTTATAGATGTTGTATTTCTCTCCGTTGGCTTTAGTGTGTGTGTTTGCCCAATCGGTGAGGAAGTTTCTTAAAAATTCGCGGAAATAGGTGGCTTGTCCCGTGTTGTGGTCAGACATGCCGTATTTAGACATGTCTATGGGAATCAAAGATATTGAATCACATTCTTGTTGTGTTATGAAATTGTATGTAGCCATTTGTTGCAACACGAGGTTACGGCGACGAAGGGCGCGGTCGGGATTTCTTACCGGGCTGAGACGTGAAGGTCCGTTGACAACACCTGCCATTAGTGCTGCCTCCTGTATGTTGAGTTCAGCAGGAGTCTTTTTGAAAAAAGTCTCGGCAGCCTTTTTGATGCCGTATGAGTTGTGTCCGAAAAAAACAGTATTAAGATACATGGAAATAATCTCATTCTTGGAATAGTTATATTCCAATTTTGTGGCAGTCACCCATTCCTGTAACTTACGAATGACTAATTGTACGGTGTTGAGATTTTCTCCACGTGGGAAAAGATTTTTTGCAAGTTGTTGAGTGAGGGTGCTGCCTCCGCCTCTTTCAGTACCTGTCAGCAATCCTATTGCCACTCGAAACAGAGCCTTTTGGTCAATACCGGAATGTTCATAGAAACGATAGTCTTCTATTGCGATGAGTGCATTTATAAGATATGGTGACAACTCCTCATAGCTTACATTAGTACGATTCTCAATGTAATAATTTCCAAGTAATTGCCCGTCAGCAGAAATGATTTCAGTAGCCAGATTGGTATTCGGGTTTTCCAAATCTTCAAAAGTTGGCATCTTGCCAAACCATTCATGCACTATTCCGTAAAAAAGCAAAAATACCGATATAACAAAAACGAAAAATAAAGACCAAAGTACTATTACAAATGGCTTTATCCCGGATTTTTTCTTTTCTTCTTTATTTCTTTTAGCCATATCAAATATCTTTTTCTATTCTTAAACCTATATCTGTGATTCCGTTAAGGATATTGTCACGCATTGCCTGTTCTATTTCGAAATGATAAGTACCTTTTAAAGGGAATCTGAGATTTCTGTTCAGTATTATATTGCAACTTCTCATACTTCCGCTGCCTTTTCCCATCCATCGTCCGTCGGGGTATGACAGCAAACATTCTATTGTGTCATGTGTTTGATTGCCGTTGGGGAAAGTGGTATGCAGAAAAACATAAATGTTACTGTAGCGGTAATTTTCCAAATGTCTTATATTGAGTGAAAAGATATGATTCGACAAGGTGTCATCTATGGTAACGTCGAAATAGGGAGATTTTTTGTTGTCCCATGAAGCATTGGGAATCACCACGCTTTCATCGAATATGGCGTTATTATCGCATGATGACAATGACATCATGACGACGAAAATAAAATGGTATAACAGAGTTTTTACTTTCATGACGTTTGATATTATTCGAGTTTGCTGAGGTTGGCGTATTGTCCGTCCTCGTATTCGCTGTTCTGTTGTTCTTTGCTGAAAGCGAAGTCTTCCAGTTGTTCAGGGAAGATACCATTGTTGTTGTCTTCAATAATCTCTTTGACTTTATCGGCAGGAATAGCCATCATGTTATTCTTGTCGAAGGTGTAGGAATACCACATAAGGCCTTTGAATATATCGCTTTTTTGATGTATGGCATCACCTTTTTTTGTTTTCAGCACTATATGGTTATCCGGGAAAGATTTAAGGGCTTCGACGTATGTGTCGTATTCATAGTTAAGGCAGCATTTCAATTTGCCGCATTGTCCGGCAAGTTTCTGAGGATTGGGTGACAATTGCTGTATTCTGGCAATACTTGTAGTGACAGATTGAAAATCGGTAATCCATGAACTACAACACAATTCTCGTCCGCATGAGCCTATACCTCCGAGTTTTGCTGACTCCTGACGAAATCCTATCTGTCGCATCTCTACACGTACATGAAATTCTTCAGCAAGTTTTTTTATCAATTCCCTAAAATCTACACGTCCGTCGGCAGTATAATAAAATATAGCTTTTGTTCTGTCTCCTTGATATTCTATATCATTAAGTTTCATGTCGAGGTTTAGACTTAAGGCTATTTCACGGCTTTTATATAGGGTGCGTTCTTCGAGACGAATAGACTCAAGAAATTTCTCAACATCGGAGACACGAGCACGACGGTAGATTTTTTTGAGTTCTTCGACAGGAGTACTGTTTTTTTTGCGAATACGTTGTTTTTCAACAAGAGAGCCTACCATAGTTACAATGCCTATGTCGTGCCCTATTGTCGTTTCTACTGCTACAAGCTCGCCTTCAGCAAGGTCTAATTCTGAAGGATAACAATAGAAATCTTTCCTGTCGTTCTTGAAACGTACCTCAGCTACAAGTAATTCACCTTCGTGTGGTGTTTCCTGATAGTCTTTTAACCAATTGAAACTGTCGAGTTTGCATTGTCCGTGACGGAGTACGTTAGAGCCAAACACGAAATTCTCCGTGTTGAGATTACAACCGCGATGAAAGTCTTTTGGCATTTCTTTTTTAATGCTGTCGTGTCTGTGCCATGTGATGACAAGGTCCTCGTCGTCATCTTCCTGTTTCAACATGGGATCTTCTTTCTCTTCATCGGAGAAAGGTTTGTTTTTAATCATTTCTTTGATGGATGTTGTCATTGTTGTGGTGTCATAAGACTCATCTTCAGCGATTTTTTGTTCGTCTCCGACTTCCATTTTTTCGACATCTCTATTAGCGAAAGCATACGATTCTTCAATTACAATATCGTCAACGGCAACATTTTCAGGAGTGTCGATGATATTTTGAGATGACATTCCTTTTTTCGGACTTTTGTCTTTCTTGCCCATGTAGTGTTTTTTTTCAGAATCGAAGCTTTGATTATTGTCTTTTTCAGCGGCAACGTCAATATTTTCGGACATTTCCTCATTACTTGGATTATCCATGTCTTCAATATTGTCATCCTCAAAATTCAAATTTTCTTTTTTATTGAATTTCTTTTTGTTATAATATTTCCTTCTATGTTGAAACGACTTTTTTTTATTGCCGTTGTTATCGTTATTATTATTGATGTTATTTTTATCCATTTATATTTATCTCTTATATTTATAAACTTGCAAAGATATAAAAAATTATGTATAAATGCATTAAAAAAATAGCAAGTGTAAAGTGATCTTTAAAGTTTCGATTTTGAAGAAGCAAGATGGCTTTTTAACATTAGACCTATGCTTTTGATGCTGATAAATTGTTTTGAGCTTCTTTTTTCTTCAGGTCTTTGATAATCCATATTGAAAAAGGAACTGTAAGCATAAAACTTAACGCGTCTGCGACAGCTTGGGTTATTTCAACGCCCTGTAAGCCAAGAAACAGGGGAGCTATAAGTATGGTAGGGATGAAAAAGAGACCTTGACGGCATATTGAAAGTAGTGTGGCTTTGAATGTCATGCGTATGGTTTGAAAAAGCATGTTAGTTGCTGTATTTAGACCGCTGAGAGGAAGGGCCAAACATTGCCAAAGCATCACATAAGTACCTATTTTGATAAGTTCAGCGTCTTCGTTGCGGAAAAGACTGATGATTTGGGGAGCAAAAATGGATAGTGATACTGCCATGATGATAAGAATAACCGTCATTACTTTTATGGTAAAAATATATGAAGATCGAACTCTTTCATAGAGACGTGCACCATAGTTGAACCCACAAATGGGTTGAAATCCTTGACCGATGCCGAGTATTATGGAAAAAATGAACATCATAATACGGGTGACAACTGCAAAAGCAGCCAATGTGGATGCTTCGTAGCCCGGAACGGCATATATTGCCGCCGCATGATTGAGGAGTGTTATCGAAATACTTGCTAATATCTGTCTGCATAATGAGGGGAATCCGCCTTCGAAAATGAGCTGGTATTGATGTAATGAAGGCTTGAAATTTTTGATTCTGATATGAACATTGCCTTTGCGTCTTGTCCCTTTGAGTAAAGCGGTCCAACTGATGAATTGACTTATGGCTGTCGCCAAGGATGCTCCTGTAACACCCATGTCAAAAACAAAAATGAAAATAGGATCTATTATGATATTGATAATTGCGCCAATAGCTATGCCTACCATTGCATATTGGGCATTACCTTGAAGTCGTAGCTGGTTGTTGAGAGTAAGAGACGACATCATGAAAGGTGTTGCAATGAGTATGAAACGAAGATAATCGTTGGTATGTTTCAGAATGTCGGGGGTGGCGCCTATGGCTTTTGAAAGGTGAGGTAGTATTGCAAGACCTGTCATGCCAATGATTGAACCGAGTATAAGAGGAGAGAAAAAACCTACTGCAGCCATTGTCTCGGCATCTTTGTGCTTTTTCGCTCCGAGACATTGCGAGATGAAGTTGCCTGAACCGTGGCCGAAAAAGAATCCTAAAGCCTGGATGAGAGCCATATAGGCGAAAGATACTCCTATTCCGGCAGTGGCTTCTGTACTGAGCCTTCCTACATACATGGTGTCTATGATGTTGTATAATGCGGTGATCACCATGGATATAATAGCCGGTATTGCCATCTTTATGACAAGTGGTCGTACAGGCGTCTTGGTCATCAGGTCATAACGTTCCTGCTGTTGCTGCTTCTCTTCTATACTCTCGGATTCTATGTCGAATAAATGTCTATTCATCAAAATGCAAAGTTAATAAAAAATATTTGTTTTTTTCTATAACAAATAATGACTGTGCGTTGTCTTTTTTATAAAAACAATCGGATGGCACTGTTATTGATGATGTCAGTCTTGTTTCTTGGCCCGGCTCTTGTTGACAAGTATTACTCCAGTAAAAACAAGTGCTGCGGCAACTATTTTTTGCCAATTCAGACGGTCCATGCCGAGTAATATGCTGACAATAGTGGCAATGAGAGGTTGCATATAAGAATACAGACTGATGACGGTGGGACGTAATACCTTTTGTCCGACAGGAATCAAGAAATAAGCTGTGAATGTGGAAAATAATACTAAAAATCCTAATTGTAACAAATGATTCGTTGGTAATGAAGCAAAATTTATATGCACAAGTTCTTTGAAACTTATGGGTAATGATACTATCATGGAGAAAAGAAACATCCATTTCATGAATGTCATTACGGAATATTTTGCTATGATGGGTTTAAAAACACCAAGATAAAGAGCAAAACATAAACAATTGAGAATCATGAAGATAATTCCTAATGGCTTTGTTTCGGCAGCACCATTGCCAAGACTTACACTGTTGAGGATGAGGAATACTATTCCAATGAAACTGAGGGCCACTCCGCCCGCTTTTTTCCATGTAATGGGTTCTTTCAATGCTACGGCAGCGACAAACATGGTGAAAATTGGGGTTATAGAAGTTATGATGGAGGTGTCTAACGGAGTTGTTATGGTTATGGCTTCAAGAAACAGTAACTGTGTGAGGAATAGACCCAACATGGAAGCGAAAAATATCTTTATCAAGTCGCGTTGTTCCACTTTTTCTTTCGGAAAGAACAGCGACACCAACCAAAATAAAGCTGATGCGCCTGTGGCTCTTATGAGAAACAGACATTCCGGGGAGATAAGATGCGAATTGCTCAGGCTTTTGCAGATGATGATGTTGAACCCGAATATGGTATATGCTACAAAACATGAAAGATGCCCCGACAATTTGCTGTTGAAATTATGACTTGGCATATTTTTGGATTTATATAATTTTTTACCTTATATTAAAACTGATGTTTATGACTTCAGAGTCATAAACATCAGACATTGGTATTTCTATAAAATATTTGCAATTATTACAGACACATCTCAAAGATGTTACATACGTCTTCAACGTTGAGAGGTACGTATGCCTGAGACAGATTGCCCAAAGTTACAGCATCTTCAGCCATTTTCTTGAAATGTTTTCTGTCTATACCCAACTCTGTCAGTGTCATAGGTATGCCGCAGCGTTTGAAGAAGATTTCAAGAGCATCAATGCCTTTGTTTGCAAGGGAATATTTGTCGTTTTCATGAGACAGACCCCATACGTTTTGCGCGAAAGTGACAAATTTGTCCACAGTCTTTTCGCTTAATATATAACGCATCCAACGAGGTGTGATGATTGCAAGACCAACGCCATGAGTTATATCGTAAAATGCACTGAGTTCGTGTTCCATAGGGTGACAACTCCATGCTACAGGTTTTCCTGTAGAGCCTATACCGTTGATTGCTAATGAACTACACCACATAAGTTGAGCTCTTGCCTCATAATTGTCCGGTTCTTGAAGGGCTATGGGACAGTATTTTATACAGGCTCTCAACATTCCTTCATTGAAACTGTCAGGTATATAAGCCTCTTGTGAAGCAAAATACACTTCCATGATATGCGACATGATGTCTGCAGTACCGGCGGCAGTTTGGTTTTTAGGTACTGTAAATGTATATTCCGGGTCGAGAATTGAACATTTTGGAAGGTTGTGTTCGTTTATGAATCCGACCTTCATGTTATTTTTCATATTGCTTATCACGGCTGCTGAATCCATCTCGCTTCCGGTGGCTGCCAAGGTGAGTATGGTACATATTGGCAATGCTTTTTTTATTGTTTGCGGATTCATTATCATCTCCCACGCATCGCCTTCATAGTAATATCCTGATGCTATGGCTTTCGAACAATCTATGGTACTGCCACCACCGACAGCGAGTATCACATCGATATTGTTATCACGGCATATCTTGATGCCTTCATAAACACTCTCTATGCGGGGATTTGGCTGTATGCCGTTTAGTTCAAAGACTTTGAAATCAGCAAGTAGTTGCATTACTTTATCATATAATCCTGTTTTCTTGATACTGCCTCCACCATAGGTGAGAAGTACGCGGTTACCGAATTTTTTTAATGCTTCCGGAAGATGCGATATTTGTCCTTTGCCGAATAATATCTCTGTTCCGACACAAAATCTGAAGTTTTCCATAGGTTAGTTTTTTTAAGATTTGCAAATATACTTATTTTTGAAATATGTTTGATGAATATTTTTTTAACAAAACGCCAATATTTATTTATTGTTGTTTAAAAAAGATAATATAAATGTTACAAAAAAACATTATTGCACAATTTGACATGAATACCAAATTGTGCATAGTTAAGAAGATTTGCTGAAGTTAAAATATTCAACAAGTGACTTTCTATGATACTATATTACTAATAAATGTTGAAAATCAACCGCATTTGGAATATCCGCAAGACATGCAATGTTTACAGCCGTCTTCAAAAATCAGTGTTTCCTGATGACAACTTGGACATTTTTCTTTTTCTATCTTGGTACCGTTGGTAATATACCGTTTCAAGGCGCGGGCAATACCGTTTTTCCATGTATTGATATTGTCTTCCTCTACATTGAGGTTTTGTATCAAGGTAACTACATAGTTTATTGGCATACCGTGACGCAACACTCCGGAGATGAGTTTCGCATAATTCCAGAACTCTTTGTTGAATGAACGCGACAGACCTTCCATAGTGACGTTAAAACCTTGTTTGTCGGTATATTGAAAGTCATAACGTGATTTGTCGTCTTTGTCTTTGTTTTTTATGATACGTCCTGTCTCTACGAAAGGAGGAATAAAGAAATCATCGAGTTTACCCGAGAATATCTCGTAAGGTTTTCCGTTGATTTTCCCAACGAAAGCTATCCATTTTTCGTAATTGTTCTGGAAACGCACCACGTCGCATTCGAGTACTTTGGGACGTATAGGGGAGTGTGTTTCTATTATGTCGTCTTCTTTAACTTCTTTTTCTTTTTTGTCATCTTTCACCAAGACGCCGGAACGGGAACCGTCTCTATATATTGTCATACCTTTACATCCACATTCCCATGCTGTCATGTAAATCTTGCTTACCACCTCTTCACTTGTGTTGGCTGGAATGTTGACGGTGACACTGATGGAATGGTCAACCCATTTTTGTATCTCTCCTTGCATTTTTACCTTGTTCACCCAGTCGATATCGTTGGAAGTGGCTTTATAATAAGGTGAAGATTTTATCACTTCCTGGAGATGTTCGTCGTCGTATTTTTTTACTTCATCGACATTATATCCATTGATTTGAAGCCAAGTTATGAATTTCGGATGAAACACATTGTATTCTTCAAACGAGTTACCGTCGGTATCGGTATATGTAATGTGTGCGCTTTTATCGTTGGGATTGACTTTACGGCGGCGTTTATATGACACGAGGAATACCGGTTCTATGCCGGATGTCGTTTGAGTACAGATGCTAACGCTGCCTGTAGGAGCTATTGTCAACATGGCAATGTTGCGTCGTCCGTATTTGCACATGTCGTCATACAGTTCGCTGTCGAGTTCTCGCAACCTGCTTATAAAAGGATTGTTGACTTCGCGTTTGGTGTCGTATATGGTAAAAGCGCCACGTTCTTTGGCAAGATTGACGGAAGAACGATAAGCCTCATGAGCGAGGAGTTTATGTACTTCGGTAGAGAAGGCTATTGCTTCGTTGGAGGCGTAACGTTTTCCGAGAGCAGCAAGCATATCGCCTTCTGCAGTTATGCCTATGCCTGTACGGCGTCCTTGCAAGGCTTTCTCACGAATATTTTTCCATAAGTTGATTTCAGTTCTTTTTACTTCATCTTCTTCAGGGTCAGAATACACTTTGGCGAGTATGGCATCGATTTTCTCGATTTCAAGATCTATGATGTCGTCCATCATGCGTTGTGCTACACGTACATGTTTTGCAAAAAGATCAGCGTTGAAACGTGCATCTTTTGTAAAAGGATGTTCAACGTAGCTGTATAGGTTAATGGCGAGCAGACGGCAACTGTCATAGGCACAGAGTGGTATCTCTCCGCATGGATTGGTACTCAGTGTCTTGAATCCAAGATCTGCATAACAATCCGGTATAGATTCTCTTATTATGGTATCCCAAAACAAGACTCCCGGTTCCGCAGAAGCCCATGCGTTGTGGATTATTTTGTTCCACAAATTGTTGGCATCTATTTCTTTTGTGACTTTGGGATTTGGAGAGTCGACGGGATACTGTTGAGTAAAAGAAGTGTTGTCTTTGACAGCTTTCATGAAATCATCAGTGATACGTACAGAGATATTGGCATTGGTGATGCGCCCTTGCTGCATTTTAGCATCAATAAAAGCTTCAGAATCAGGATGTTTTATGCTTACGCTCATCATGAGAGCTCCACGACGCCCGTCTTGTGCCACTTCTTTCGTGGAGTTGGAATAACGTTCCATAAAAGGCACGACGCCTGTCGATGTCAAGGCACAATTTTTCACTGCACTTCCTGAAGGTCTTATATGTGACAGGTCGTGACCTACTCCACCTCTGCGCTTCATCAACTGGACTTGTTCTTGGTCTATCTTCATGATGGCACCATAAGAGTCTGAAGAACCTTTGGTCCCTATGACGAAACAGTTTGATAATGACGAGATCTGGAAATTGTTGCCTATACCGGCCATAGGACTGCCTTGTGGTACAATATATTTAAATCCTTTCAATACCTCGAATATGTCTTCTTCAGACATAGGATTGGGGTATCTTTTTTCAATACGGGCAATCTCCTTGGCGATACGATGATGCATATCGTCAGGTGTCTTTTCGTATATATTGCCTTCACTGTCTTTCAAGGCATATTTGTTCATCCATACATCGCCGGCCAACTGATCACCTCCGAAATATTCTGTGGCGGCTTTTCTTACTTCTTCAATGGAATACATCTCGTAATGTTGCGTCTTTTCAATATCATTACAACAATGCTCATCAGGTATGTTATAATGTGAATAATTCTCAAAAACTTTTTCTTCAGATGGCTTGGTCTCATTACGGTATTCTATCAACTTGCCATTGTTTGTCTCTTTTTCAGATTCGATATATGTATCATCGACCATTGAAAAAAGATCGTACCTGCTGTTCTGAGTTTTATTCATCATTGTAATGGTATTTGTCTGATAATAAATGAGTTATGATTTCTGTGATTACTTGTGTTTTCAGTGGCTAAATTAAAGACTGTATTTATTATTTGCAAGAAAATATATGTTTTTTGTCATGTTTTTATCAACATTTTTAGTTGATAAAATTTATTGGGTTAGTAATTTGCAAATTTTTATAAATAACGGAATTTTGAAGTAAAAAGTTTTAAATTTGTAGCAAAATAATAAGGATATGTTGAACATTAAAGTTTTTGTTTTTAACGGTCTTTCAGAGAATACGTTTGTGTTATATAATGCTAAGGGGCAATGTGTTATTGTCGATGCCGGTAATAGTAATAAGACTGAAGATGAGATGATTTTCAAATTTATTGATGATAATCATCTGACACCGTTGATGCTTTTGTCAACACATTTACATATAGACCATGTGTTGGGAAATTATTCGTTAAATAAGCGCTATGGTATATCCCTTGCTGCTTATCCTGTCGATAAAGAGTATATAATGGGAGTATGGAGGTATGCCGGTGTTTTTGGAATAGATGTAGATGAAAATAATTATATATTCCCTGAGATAGAGTTAAGTGAAAATGAGGTGATAAAAGTGGGAGAGGACTATATAAAAGTTTTATATACTCCCGGTCATGCACTTGGTCATGTATGTTTTTATGATGAGGCAGACGGTTTTATCTTGACAGGCGACACTTTGTTTTATAGAAGTGTGGGAAGGTACGATTTCCCAGGCGGCAGTTATGTGGAATTGGAAAATAGTGTGAGAAATTGTCTTTATAAATTGCCTGATAATACTGTGTGTTATCCCGGTCATGGCCGTTCTACTACAATAGGTGATGAGAAAGTTTACAATCACGTTATTCCATTGCGTTAGTTTATATAATATTAATAGGTGTGTTTGTTTTTATGCTCATTATGAAAATGTATGTCTGTTTTTTGTTGTGTGTTGACAGACAGTCTGTTTGAATTTTTTTGTTATGTTGTAAAAAAAATCCGATTTTTTTGGTTGGTATATAAAATTATTGTATTTTTGCACAGTGAAAAATGTCGGGTTCTACTAGCCGGTCAGGTAACGACACTCTCACTGTCGAAACAGGGGTTCGAATCCCCTACCCGATACTAAAGGTGAGTCAGATTTGGTTATTTGGCGCACCTTTTTTATTATGGTTCCCAAGATAAGATCTTGGATTTATAATTAAAAAGACATTGTTATTGTGTAATTATAGAAAAGAGATTTGACATCGTGACACACTGCGTTTTGTGTTTTGTCATTTATTCTTTTAATTTCTGTACGATATAGTCAACGTCGATATTCATCATACATTTGAAATGTTTGCGGGGACATCTTTTGTAACCCAATTTGCTGCAAGGACGGCATTTGACATCTTTGCATTCAATTATTTTGACTTTCTCAGGTTCAAGAGGAAGATAAGGATACATTCCGAACTCAGGCACAGTATTGCCCCATACCGAGATAACCGTCTTATGCAATGCTGCTGCTATATGCATCATGCCGGTGTCGTTGGTGAGTACCTTTTTTGCCATTAGCAATACGGAAGCTGACTGTTCGATATTCAGTTTACCTACGGGATTGCCTACTACTAAATTGTTTGTTGCCTTGACAATTTCGTCAGCCCTTTTCATATCGCCTGTGCCTCCGAGCAGTACTACCGGTTCATCGAGACGTTTTATTATTTCTATGATTTTCTCAGAAGGTAATATTTTTGTGAAGTATGTGCCGCCTATTACTATGGCATAAAATCCGTTGCGAAAACTTTCAGGTATGTCGGGCTCTTGCATGAAATTGGAATCTGATATGAAAAAGTCCAATCCCTTATTGTCATTGTGAACACAAAGATCTTTAACAGCCATGAAATAACGATCCACAATGTGGATGTTGGGCAATAGATTGATCTTAAATGAAGTGAGTAAGAATTTCTTGAAATTTAATTTTGGAAAACTCCTGTATTTGCATGATAATGCCATACATACTCTGAGAGAACGGTTGTTTTTCTGTAAATCAATTACATAATCATATTTCTCTTTTTTTAATTCTTTGATGATGTCGCTTAAAGAATCGTCGAATTCATAGACTTTATCAATGTGAGGATTTGTGTCATATAAACTGCTGAATTTCTTTTTTGTCAGAGCATGAAGTTGAATGTCAGGCAGTTGTTCTTTAAGACATCGTATCACGGGTGTGGTCAAAACTATGTCACCTATAGAACTGAACCGTATTACAAGTATTTTTTTCAAGATTTATTATTTTGCTGCAAAGTTAAGTATTTTTTTGCAGTATGACATAAATGAATTGATAATGATTGCAGTAATTATGTTACTCTGTGTCATTGTCAGAATTTTTCTCTTGAGCCTCTTTTTCCTGCTTCTCTTTTTCTTCTAATAACTCTTTTTCCTTTAATACTTTAACTTGTTCTCTTTCTATTCTTTTGGTTATAGAGTCGAAGATTCTGTACATTATTTCTGTGTTTGCGTTATAGAAACTGACGTTTTCAAAGAATATCGAGTCGGTGATGCCATAGTGAGAAAAAATGGTGTCATATCCTTTGTCTTTCAAGTCGTATGTCGCTTGATTGGTGTTTTTTTTGTAATTGATGGCGCTTTCCATTATCTGAATGTCTGTCAGTATCTCAACCATTTTGTTTTCCGGGATAAGCACAGAAGGTATTGTTCCTTGCGGTTGACTGTTTTTGCAACCGACAAAGAACAATAGTCCTATGATAAAAATATATAATCGATTAGTTTCCAAATTCCGACAAGAATTTAATTCTGACAAGTCTTACTTCTTCTTCATCATATTCGTTTTCGCCTAAAGCTTTCATGGCATCTTCCACGTTATCCGATTCTGCCTTGCGGAAATAGTCTTCTATTTCTTCAAGAACATAAGGGTCGAGATGATCTCTTGTATCATAACTGATATCGAGACGTATGCCGCTTGCAACGATACTTTCTATTTCAGTAAGTAGCTCATCGAAAGTCAAGTTGCGTGCTTTTGCAATATCTTCGAGTGGTATTTGTTTGTCTATGTTGTGTATGATGCTCACCTTGAGGTCGGATTTTTGTGTTGATTTGACTATCATGTCGATAGGACGCATGATGTCATTTTCTTCTACGTATTCCTTTATCAGGTCGAGGAAAGGTTGTCCGAATTTTTGCGCTTTACCGGGACCTACGCCTACAATTTGTGTCAATTCTTCGATAGTAATAGGATATTGTATTGCCATATCTTCAAGTGACGGGTCTTGGAAGATAACAAACGGAGGCAGATTTTTCTTTTTGGCTATGGTTTTGCGCAAGTCCTTTAACATGGAGAACAATGTCTTGTCTGTTCCGGAATCTTTGGCAAATGCAGCTCTTTCATCGTCAAAATCATCATCATCCGGATTGTCATAGTCATGGTCTTTGGCTACCATAATGGTATAAGGTTTCTTTACGAAATCTTTACCTTCTTTTGTGACTTTTAAGATGCCGTAATTTTCTATATCTTTAAATAAAAGTTTATTAACTATAGCCTGTCTTATGATGGAAGTCCAATACTTTTCATCATGGTCATCGCCTGCGCCGAAGAATTCGTTAGTGTCATGTTTTGCCGTTTTTATGTCACCGGTAGCTTTACCGGTAAGGAGTTCAGCTATATGTTTGGTTTTAAATAGTTGTTTTGTGGCGATGACAGCCTCGATGACGAGTTTAAGGTCGTCTTGTCCATCAAAGTGCACTTTGGGATTGAGGCAATTGTCGCAGGCACCGCAGTTCTCTTTTTCGTATTCTTCTCCGAAATAGTGTAACAACAACTTATGGCGGCATACAGGCGATTCTGCATACGACACTGTCTCGTTCAAAAGCTCGCGTGCTATCTCCTGTTCAGCCACGGTTTTATCTTTATTGAACTTCTCAAGTTTATGAATATCTTCGTAATCGTAAAATGCTATACAGTTGCCTTCGCCTCCGTCGCGACCGGCACGTCCGGTCTCTTGATAATAACTCTCAAGACTTTTTGGTATGTCGTGATGTATGACAAAGCGTATGTCCGGTTTGTCTATACCCATGCCGAAGGCTATCGTTGCGACTATTACATCCACTTCTTCCATGAGGAATTTGTCTTGATTTTCCTTACGTGTCTGACTGTCGAGTCCTGCATGATATGGTAATGCACGTATTCCGTTTACCACGAGTGTTTCTGCAAGTTCTTCAACTTTCTTGCGGCTTAGACAATATACTATACCTGATTTTCCATGATTATTCTTTATGTATTTTATAATGTCTTTTACCACGTCTTTTGTCTTGGGACGTACTTCATAATATAAATTAGGTCTGTCGAATGATGATTTAAAGACCTTGGCATCAGTGATTTCGAGATTCTTCATGATGTCCTGTTGTACTTTCACCGTAGCTGTCGCTGTAAGTGCAATGACAGGTAATTTGGGGTCTATAGCATTGATGATCTGACGTAGCCTGCTGTATTCAGGTCTAAAGTCATGTCCCCATTCAGAGATGCAATGAGCCTCGTCTATGGCAAAAAACGATATCTTTAGTCCTCTGAGAAATTCCAATGTCTCTGCCTTAGTCAAGGACTCCGGTGCTACATATAATAATTTTGTCTTTTGCCGAATGAGGTCTTCTCTCACTTGTAAAAGTTCAGCTTTGGATAATGATGAATTCATGACATGGGCCACACCATTGTCGGTGCCGAAACTTCGAAACATGTCAACTTGATTTTTCATCAATGCTATCAAGGGGGATACTACTATTGTAGTTCCTTCACTAAGCAATGCAGGTAACTGATAACACAATGACTTGCCTCCACCCGTCGGCATAAGTACGAATGTATTGTTCTTAGACAAGATGCTTTTAATGATAGCCTTCTGATTGCCTTTGAACTGTTCAAAGCCAAAAACCTCTTTTAATAAGGTTTGCAAAACTTTTTCATCTATTTTTGCCATATCTTTTCCAAAGAAATTATTTAAATTTGCATCGAATTTAGAATTCTATGCTTATTTACTCAGATTAAGTACAAATTTAATAGTTTTTGTTTTTATTCCGAGCAAAATTAACAAAAAAATATTGCTAATGAAAAATATTTTGGATATTGCACGAGAAGTTATTGATACAGAGATTGATTCTGTTAAAGGTCTTAGGGATTTGTTGACTGATGATTTTGCAAAAGTTGTAAAAATTATCTATAATTCTAAAGGTAATGTAGTTGTTTCTGGCATTGGAAAGAGTGCAATTATAGCACAAAAGATAGTAGCGACACTTAATTCTACCGGTACTAAGGCTGTTTTTATGCACGCTGCCGATGCTATACATGGGGACCTTGGCATTATCCGTGATGATGATATTGTCATTATAATATCCAAAAGTGGTGAGACGCCGGAAATAAAATTTCTTACACCTTTAATAAAAATAAGGTCCAATCCTCTTGTCGCCATTGTAGGCAATAGGGATTCTTATCTCGCTCGTCAGGCTGATTATGTTTTGGATGTTACTGTGCCTTTCGAGGCTTGTCCTAATAATCTTGCACCAACATCAAGTACTACAGCACAGCTTGTGATGGGTGACGCTCTTGCTGTAGCATTACTTGAGTGTAAAGGTTTTACGGCACAGGATTTTGCCAAGTTCCATCCCGGTGGTGCACTCGGTAAACGTCTTTATCTTAGAGTTGGTGACGTTTGCGTCAAAAATCCTGTTCCTTCAGTACGCCCGGACGACATAATGACTAATGTGATTATTGAAATATCAGCCAAGATGCTCGGTGCTGCCGCAGTGATGGAAAATGATACTCTTATTGGGATCATTACTGATGGTGACCTCCGTCGTATGTTGATGAAACACCCTAATATTGAAAAGGTTAAAGCACAGGATATCATGACTCGTAATCCTAAAACCATAGAGAAAAGCGACCTTGTCGTCAATGCTTTAAGCATAATGCAGAATTGTAAGGTTACTCAGTTGCCTGTGATGGAAGATGGTAAATATGTTGGTATGATCCATATCCATGACATCGTTAATGAAGGTATTTTGTAAAAGTTATATATATGTTGCTACGGACTGAACAACTTGTTAAGAAATACAAACAACGCACTGTGGTGAAAAACGTCAGCGTTGAAGTTAATCAGGGTGAGATAGTGGGACTTCTCGGTCCTAATGGCGCCGGTAAGACGACAACATTCTATATGATTGTCGGTCTCATTAAGCCTTTTTCCGGTCATGTGTTTCTTGATGATGTTGACATAACGAAATTTCCTATGTATAAGAGAGCACAATTGGGCATAGGTTATTTGGCTCAAGAGGCTTCTATATTTCGCCAGATGACGGTGGAAGACAACATAGCTTCCGTCATGCAGTTTAAGGAAGGAATGTCCAAGGCTCAGCAAAAGGAGAAGTTGGAGTCATTGCTTGATGAGTTCGGATTGCAGCATATCAGAAAAAGTAAAGGAATACAACTTTCAGGGGGTGAACGACGCCGTTGCGAGATAGCAAGAGCGTTGTCGGTAGATCCTAAATTTATCTTGCTCGATGAACCTTTTGCAGGTGTTGACCCTATTGCTGTGGAAGATATCCAAAGAATTGTCGCTAAATTGAAAAATAGAAATATTGGTGTATTGATAACAGACCATAATGCCAATGAGACATTGTCAATAACAGATAGAGCATATCTTGTTTTTGAAGGACAATTGCTTAGATCCGGAACACCGGAGGAACTTTCTGCCGATGAAACGGTACGTACCCATTATCTAGGAACCAATTTCGAGTTGAGAAGAAAAGAGTTTTAGTGTTTTCGTTATATTGTTACAATTTGCTATAACTATGGCAATTTTGCTTTTTGATAAATTTGTCCTGTATATCAGGCGTCTGATTGTTTTTTGTCCTTTTCTTCTTTGTAAAAACAAAATGATAACAATATGTAAAATAGTATTATAAACGGTAATGATTGCCATTTTAATAAGACAAAAATTATAATGGCAAATATTATTACTGTATAGCGTAAACTATTGTCTTTGAAAGAGAAATTTTTGATTTTGAAAGAGAAGAAGGGTATTTTGCTTACCATGAGGAAACTGAATATCAGTATTGAAGCCAAAAGAGGCAGTGGAGAGTTTATGATATGTAAAATGGAATCTGTCTCTGTTTGTGTAATGCCAATGGCTATGGATGCAAAAAAAATACCTGTTGCCGGTGTCGGCAATCCGACAAAAGAACTTTTTTGTTCCGGATCTATGTTGAATTTGGCAAGACGTATGGATGCAAATGCCGCCATTAAAAATGCTGCAAAAGGTATTATGTTGATATTGTTGACGATTAGTGATAATGACGACTCGGAGAGTAGCCTGTAAACGATGAAAGAAGGAGCTACTCCAAAAGAAACGACATCGGACAATGAATCGAGTTCACCACCTATAGGAGAATGTGCATTTAAGAGTCGTGCTGCAAAACCGTCGAAGAAATCAAAAAGAGCTGCAATGAAAATCATTACACCGGCTCCCATGAGATTCCCGTTAAAAAGTAAAGCTATTGAGATACAGCCGGAAAGCAAGTTGCAACATGTCAAAGTGTTTGGGAGATGTTTTATTATTTTCATTATCCGTTTATTATCTATAATTGTTCAAAAAGTATATTTTGCAAAGTCTTGTTAAGTTTTCTGCCGGTGTCTTTCAACAAGGCTTCGTCGGTAGGAAACCTAATGGAGTCGTTGTTGAGAAGTCTTAATGTCTGTTCCGAGCAAGCTGACTTGTCACCGGAAATTTCTGCAAAGTTATATTTAAATGTTGAAGTAATGTTAAACGGAGTAGAAATAATTGTCATATCCTCAGACAAGTCTATATATTCTATCTTCCCTTTTACCGTAGCTGTTTTGGTGATGGTTTTGTCAGTCACTGTAGCTGTCAAGCTGTCTTTGCTTTCTTTAAATGTCACAGCGTCTATGCGTTCTGGAGAGATTACACTCTCTTCTATCAGTACACGTATCATGAGGTCGTATGATTTATCATTTGACAAGGTTACATCGTAAGGGTTGTTTCCTATGAGATTGCCATGAAAATCAAGGACTGTCTTTGCATAATCTTTCGGCATTTCTATATTGTTGAGGGCAGCGACGCGAAATACTATACTGTTTGCTGACGATAACACTGTACGTATTTTAAGAGCATCTATATTTGAATTATGAGGGTTGATTTTTATCAGTTGATTTACAAGACTGTCTGCTGAAGCTATGTTGTTTTTGTCAGGGTCTTCAAGTAAAGCATTGACTTTTGCACATATATATAACTCAGTCTTGTTTTTAGCAGCCGCAATCTCCTCATCAAGGTTCAATGTCTTGTAATTTATTGCCTTTTTGATATCTGCAGATTGGCGCGACATGAGATTTTGTCTTCTGTCCATTCTGTTGTACAGATTATAAACTTCACCCCATATATCCGGCTCTCCGCTTTTTTTTAGTTCCATTATTTTGTCATGGTCGCCTTCATTGGCTTCGTGATATGACATTTTTAACATCGTCAACTCATCGTTGTTGAGCGTTGCAGTCTTTGATTTTTTTGTCAGTATTTCTATTACGTCATCGTATCTCTTTGATTCATAAAGATTTCTTGTACTTGTACATGAAAATAGAACCAATAAGGCAATAATATAAAATAATCTATGCAGTTTCATTTATGAAAAATTTATTTTTGTTGAAATTCACTATTTTTTTTACAACAAATTTCGCACCATTTTTTGTAATTTGGATTAAAATTGTAACTTTGACACCGAAAAACAACGTTTTTTTTATTCTGGAGACAGATAAGTAATTGATATTTAGAAGGTAAAATTTTATGTGGAATAAAATAGCCGATTATATTCTTAAGCATAGGGTGCTTAATATTTGTATTGTAGTTGTTATATTGATATTTTTGATTTTCGAAGCTTCCAAGGTTAAGATGTCATACGAGTTTGCGAGAACTCTTCCTGACACGGATTCAACGATGGTGATATATCAGAGGTTTCTTGATGAATATGGACAGGATGGCTGCATGGTATTTGTTGGTGTCAATGACCCTGATATCTTTGAATTGGAACGTTTTCAATCATGGTATCATTTTAATGAAGCTTTGAATAAGGTGGATGGGGTTACAGGATGTCTTTCCGTATCTAAGATGTATAACCTTGAAAAAATAGACAGTCTTAAAACTTTCTCCTTGACTGATGTGGTGCCTTGTTGTCCTGTTACACAAGAAGAAATTGATAGTATCAGGTCTGTCATCGACAATCTTGTAGTGTATGAAGGCTTGCTTTTCAATACGGAAGATGATGTGTATATGGTGATAATCAATATAGATAAGGAATTGGTTAATACTAAGAAACGTGATAAGGTTATTAATGACATAGAGCAAATAGTTACACAATACGGCAGTGATAACGGTCTTGAGATGCATGTTTCAGGAATGCCGTATATCAGGACGATGACAACAAATAAAATGAAAGTTGAGATAGTGGGATTTATATTATTGTCTATTGTTGTTGCAACTACTATATTGTTGTTGTTTTTCCGTTCTTTTAAGACTATAGTTTCAATATTGGTAATCGTAGGATTGTCAGTGATTTTTATGTTTGGTACTTTGGGATTGCTTGGTTATAAGGTGACGATTCTGACCGGTGTGTTGCCACCATTGCTTATAATAATAAGTGTTGAGAATTCCATTTTTCTGTTAAACAAGTATCATCGTGAATATTTGCGCCATAAAGACAAGATGATAGCATTGAATATTGTTATTCAGCGTATTGGTGCAGCCAATTTGCTTACTAATGCTACTACGGCGGCGAGTTTTGCTTCGTTTATTATTACCGGAAATGAGATGTTGGTGCAATTCGGGGTGGTGTCATCTATAAATATATTATTGACTTATTTGATGACAGTGGTGCTTATACCAACGTTTCTCAGTTATCAGAAAGCACCTGCAGGCCGACAGTTTGATTATATGTCTAACAACAGATTAGGCGTTTTTTTGAATATGGTTTCCCATATTGTGGAAAAAAGACGTTCTGTGATTTACACAGTTGCGACAGTGTTGATAATTGTAGCAGTTTTCGGTGCGCTAAAACTTGAAACGACAGGCTGTGTCGTCGATGATATATCAAAAAAAGATAAGTTGTATAAGGATCTGGTGTTTTTCGAGAATCATTTCAATGGCGTCATGCCTTATGAAATAACGATAGATACCAAGAAACCTAAGGGAATACTTAAAACATCGTTTATCAATAAGATACAACAGTTGGAAGATACTCTTGCCATGTATCATGAATTTAGTAAGCCACTTTCTGTTGCCGAAGTCGTCAAATTTGCAAGGGCATCATTTTATAATGGCAACAAAGATTATTACAAGATTCCAAGCAATAGGGAATTTGCTTTCATAATGAATTATATGCCCGAGATTGGGAATGGTGTTTCCGGTGGTTTGCTTGATTCTTTTATAGATGGTGAGATGCAAAAGACACGTGTCAGTGTGCAGATGGCGAATGTCACGACACCCAAGATTGACAGTATCAACGAGTCACTGAAACCCAAGATAGCAAAGATATTTCCACCTGAAAATTATGATGTTACAATAACCGGAAGCAGTATAGTGTTTTTGGAGGGTACCAATTATTTGATAAGAAACTTATTGTATTCTTTGATATTGGCTTTCGTAGTGATTGCCATATTGTTGACATTGACTTTCAGATCATTTAGAATAGTGTGTATATCATTGATACCTAATATAATACCATTGTTGCTCACAGCAGCGATGATGGGATTGTGCGGTATTCCGTTGAAGACATCATCTATATTGATTTTCAGCATAGCTCTGGGTATAGGTGTCGATAATACCATACATTATTTGTCACGTTATCGTTTGCATTTGAAATCCAATGATGGAGATGTAAAAAGATCTGTTTTTGATGCCATCATGGAGACCGGACCAAGTATGATTTATTCGGCTATTGTGTTGATATGCGGCTTTCTTATCTTTGCCTTTTCTTCGTTCGGTGCGACACAAGTGGTAGGATATCTCGTTCCGTTTACTTTGTTGATAGCTTTAATTACCAATCTTATAATTTTGCCTTCACTTATTTTGACTTTTGGAAATAATAATGATGTTAAAGACGTTAAGTAATTGATAATAAAAAATGAAATTATGACAAGTGTCGAGAAAATACAAGGTCTTATTGCTGAATTTATTGAGGCTCAGGATTTTACCGGTGTTCCCATGGAGTTGTACGAGCCTATAGAATATATTATGAAGCAAAAGGGCAAACGTATGCGTCCGACGTTGAGTTTGCTTTCGTGCGACATGTTTGGTGGTGATATAAGAGAGTGCCTTATGCCTGCTGTAGCTGCCGAGGTGTTTCATAACTTCACTTTGGTTCATGATGATATCATGGACAGGGCGGCCTTGCGTCGTGGCATGGAGACGGTATATCACAAATGGAATGCTGATGTCGCTTTGTTGTCAGGTGACACCATGTTGATAAAAGCATTTCTTTATGCACTGAATACCAATCCGTTGTATTCATCCGACGTGCTTGCCGAACTTTGTAAGGTGGCTTTGGAGGTCTGCGAAGGTCAGCAGTTAGACCTTAATTTTGAGACTGCCGATAATGTGAGTCTTGACGATTATCTCGAGATGATACGTCTTAAAACTGCCGTCTTGTTGGGTTCCGTGCTGAAAATAGGTGCTATTGTGGCTGATGCAGATGCAGCCTCGAAAAATACTGTTTATGATGTCGGTATCGACCTCGGAATGGCATTCCAGTTGCAGGACGATTTGTTCGATTGTTATGGCGATGTGAAGGTCTTTGGAAAAATGCCTGGCGGCGATATTGCTGATAATAAGAAGACTTATCTGTATATCAAAGCATTGGAATTGGCTTCCGAAGAAGATAAAAATATACTGACAAACCTTTTCAAAATGCCTAAAGGCAGAGATGAGAAGAAGTTTACGGCTGTGCTTGATATTTATGCCAAATATAATATCCGCGAGATTGTTACTGCTGTGATGACAGATTATTATAATAGCTCCCTACAGCATCTCGATAAAATCAGTCTTCCGGAAAACAGGAAAACTGTCTTGAGAGAATATGCTTCCATTCTTTATAATAGAGTTAAATAAAGATTTTTTAATGCTGTGTTAAACATTTTTAGTTGTTGTTAGTTAATATCATATAAAATTCATATTATGAAAACACTTAACAAGATTTCTATTCTGGTTGTCGAAGATGATCTTAACTTACGTAATCAGCTGAAAGAATGTTTGGAAGCAGTTGAATACAAGGTGTATGTTACACGCAGCAGTGTCGAAGGTCTTGAGATATTTAAGAAATACGACATTGATTTGTGTATCTATGGAGTAGAACTTAATGAGACCGACGGTTTTGCCTTGGCAGCGCAAATCAGAATATTGAACCCTGATATGCCTTTCATTTTTATTGCAGACAAAGGCATGCATGTCGATATGTTGAAAGGATTCGAGTTCGGGATAGACGATTATGTTCTTAGACCTTTCTCCAATGATGAACTGTTGTTGAGAGTAAAGTCGGTGATGCATCGTATGGAACGAAATAATCCGTTTACTTATACTCTTGGAGATGATAAAATAACTTTGGGTAAGTTTATTTTCGATACCAAGAATATGATGCTGATATACAACGGTAAAGAACAGTCGTTGACGAGAAAAGAGGCTGCTTTGCTAAAAGTGCTCTATGACAACAAGAATGAGTTGTTGACACGCAAGAAAGCCTTGAAAATGATATGGGGCAACAGTGATTATTTTATTGGTCGCTCCATGGATGTGTTCATTGCTCGTTTGAGAAAATATCTTAAAGCTGATCCCAATGTCAAGATAATGACGGTACATGGCGTGGGATTTAGACTGATTATCAATGAAGATGTGCCACAAACAGAATCTGTGACTGTTGACAAGGATGTTACGGCATAAACAGACAACTGTCTCCGTAACTAAGGAAACGGAAATCGTTGTCAAGAGCATAATGGTAAGCTTCTTTCCATTTGTCGCCTATCAGAGCAGACACCAATAATAATAATGTACTTTTGGGTTGATGAAAGTTGGTGATCAGTGCCTTGGTAATCTGAACAGGATACGAAGGTGCTATCATTAATGCTGTCGTGGCATGTAATGCTGTCATGCCGTATAAGTCCAAATATTCGGTTATTATTTTTAATGAATCTTCTACAGAAAGAAGTTTTGTTCTTTCTTTGTATGGAAACCATTGATCTACATGTAGATGTCTGTTGTCCATGCCTTCTTCTGCAAGCATCATGCCAATCCAATAGATGGATTCGAGGGTGCGCATGCTCGTCGTCCCAACAGGTATAATGGTTTTATTTATGTTTTTTATTAGATTTTCGATACATGTCTTTTTTATTATGATACTTTCAGAATGCATTTCATGTTCGCCTATGGTGTCGGAAGACACCGGGCGGAAGGTGCCGGCGCCGACATGAAGTGTGATTTCTTCAAAACTGATGCCTTGTTTTTTGAGGTCATTAATAAGATGCTCAGTAAAATGCAACCCTGCTGTAGGAGCGGCAACGGAACCTTCGTATTTGGCAAAGACAGTCTGGTAGCGTTCTCTGTCGGACGGTTCAGCATCACGATGAATATATGGAGGCAGTGGTATCTCGCCGGCGGCTTCCAACACTTCTGCAAAACTGAGTTCCTCCGGAGTCCATCTCAGACATACCACTGAATAGGCATCATGTTGCTCTATTCTTGTGGCTTTTAATATGACTTCGCGACCTTCTACGGTAAGTGTCATGGAAAGGTCTCCGTCTTTCCATCGACGCGAATTGCCTACAAGACAACGCCATTCTACCGAGCCTTGCGAACTGAATGCCAACTGATAATCACCACAGTGACTGACAGGCTCTAAGCAGAATACTTCAATGGCTGCTCCACTGTCTTTTATAAATTGCAGTCTCGCACGTACTACCTTGGTTTCATTGAAAACGAGCAAAGAATCTTTAGGTAAAAATTCTCCTATGTTTTTAAAATGAGATTGACATATCTTGTTGTCTTTCAATATTAAAAGTTTAGAATCGTCACGTTCTGCCAATGGATATACAGCGATACGGTCATTAGGTAAAGGATAATCGTATTCTGAAATATTAATATTTTTAACATCTTTTATCATTTTGCAAAAGTAATAAAAAACGTGTATATTTGCACAAAAATATAATTATGGCTTTTCCTCTGTTAAATAATGTATCCAAAAAGACTTCTATAATATTGTTTTTTGTACTTTTCGTTTTTGGATATGTTTTTTCTTCTCTGTTGGCTGTTTTGATAACAGGCATGTTGAGCGGTTATATGTCTGAGTTGAATATTTTACGCGTCGTTCAGATATGCGGACAGTTGTGTATGTTTATCCTTCCAGCATTATTGTATGTGTCATTGGTGAAGAAATATCCTGCTAAGGCATTGGGATTTAATCGTATGCCATTGTATGGTTGCATAGGTGTGTTGATGATATTTTTTATTGTTCCGATAAATGACTTGTTGCTGAAATGGAATGAGAGTATTACCTTGCCGGAATCATTGAGAAATGTAGAGTGTTTTTTTAAAGAGATGCAGAAAGTGGCAGAAGAGACTACTGATATAATGCTGAATGTCGATACAATAGGAGGCTTAATACTCAATATTATCATGGTGGCGGTTCTTGCTGCCTTAGGAGAAGAATTGGTGTTTCGTTCTTTGATTCAGCCTTTCATGATAAGGTCGTTTAAGAATGCACATCTCGGAATATTTTTTACCGCTGTGCTTTTTTCAGCTTTTCATTTTGAGTTTTATGGATTTCTGCCGCGTCTCGTGCTCGGTATGCTGCTCGGATATATGTTTTTTTATACCCGCAGTATCTGGACTTCAATAATAATGCACTTTATCAATAATGCTATTATTGTAGTGCTGTATTATCTTAATAATTTAGGATTGACCGATATAGATGTTGAAACTATTGGAAGGACTGACAATTTCTTTGTTCTTGCCGGAAGTGTAATTCTCATGATAATTTCTTTTATTATCACTGTTAATTGCTATAAAAAATATGACAATGAAACTGTTATTTACGATAGATAAGGTTCTAATTATCAAGTTCTTGAAGTTCGGAGCAGTAGGTTTTTCCGGTTTGATTGTGGATTTCGGACTGACGAGCCTTTTCAAAGAAGTCTTTCATTGTAATAAGTATCTCAGCAATACGATAGGCTTTGTTAGTGCAGCTACGTCCAATTATGTGTTGAATCGTTTGTGGACGTTCCAAAGTCATAATGAAGCGATAGGTGCCGAGTATTTACAGTTTATGCTTGTCTCTGTCATTGGCTTGGTAATCAATACGACTGTTCTTTATATCGCAACCGATAAATTCAAATTGAATTTCTATTTCAGTAAAATTATTGCAATTGGCGTAGCTACACTTTGGAATTTCTTTGGCAACATGCTAATTACTTTTGCATGATTTTTTTCTTGTTTTACAATATTTTGCGTTTGCTGTATTGTGATTTTCAAGAAACGGCAATGTGGATGTTTCGTAATCTACATATCGCATCTAAAGTGGATAAGTTTTGCCTTACAACCATAATCAAAACTGTAATGTTGCTATTTATTTTAAGGCTGAGTTAGTAATAAAGTTGTTTTTGGTCCAACTGATCTGCAAGTGAACAATAGGGATTTTGATGTTTTTTTATTTTATCATAACAATCTGAAAGGTTTTAATAAAAAAACACAAAAATTAGCAGATTTCTTGATTTGTTTATCTGATAATCAATTCAAAATCTATGGGATAACCATTTATATGATTTATAATCAATCTTTTAAATATTGAGATTTGATATGATGCCTTACTGTTAACAGGGCGGAACTGCCACCTATTATTATTATGGTGACAAACACAAGTATTATATCTGTCAGTTGCAATGCCACGGGATAGGCATCGATGACATAATTGCCTTCTCCCATTCTTATTATGCCGAAATGTTGCTGTAATGCCACTGCAATGATTCCTGCCATGAGTCCTAAAAGTCCTCCGACTACTGAGATGATAGTACCTTCAGTGAGAAATATTCTTTTTATCAGGATGTTATCGGCACCAAGTGAACGTAAGATTCCTATATCTTTTTTCTTTTCTAAAATCAACATGCTTAATGAACTGATAACATTGAATGTTGCCATTATCAAAATGAAAGCGAGTATCATAAAGACGGCAAGTTTTTCGGATCTCATCATCTTGTACATGGTGGCTTGTTGCTCGTATTGGTCGTGAATATAATAATCGTCACCTATGATGTCGTGAATTTCCTTTTTTATCTTACTCACATTTGTAGTTGTAGTAAATACTTCTATTTCTGTTGACAGACTGTCATAACCTATCAGGTTGGACAGCCAATCAAAAGGAGCTATTATCAGTTTCTCATCTGTGTCCTGTTGGGTAGAAAACAGGTCTTTCACGAGAAGTGTTCCGCTGCTGAAACTGTTGTCTATGTTGAAAGACGATGCGTTACCGCGTTTAGGGACAAAAACCTGAATGGAAGAAAACATGTCAAAAATGTTGACTCCTAAATAATAAGCCATTCCGGCACCCGGTATCCCGTAGTTCCTGTTTGCAACTCTCACTTCAAAAACGCTGTCGTTGAGTATGGTACCTCTGATTCTTTTTATATTTCCGTATTCGTCCGGCACGCCTTTTATTTTCCCGATTTGTTGTCTGTTGTCGTTTTTAAAAAGAGCATCTTCTGTGATGGTAGGGAAGACCTGTTCGACAAACCGTATCGTTTTAATATCTTCTACGGGAAATTCTCTGAGGTTGATAGTCTTGCCACTCTTTGCCGTAATACTGATGTCAGGCGACAATTGATGTATAAGATTTGTTATAACAGACTCGAAACCATTGAACACAGACAGCACGAATATCATCGCAAAAGAAGCAACACAAACGCTAATCACTGATATCCATGTGATTATGTTAATGAGATTGTGACTTTTTTTTGCTAACAAATAACGTGTTGCTATGTATAATGGCAGTTTCACGACATTGTCATTATTCTTTTAATAAACTATCAATTCTCTCAATATAATCGAGTGAGTCGTCTTCATAAAATTGAAGTTCAGGAATAATTCTTAACTGGTGTCTTACTCTGTCACCCAACATTTTGCGAATGGATTTAGTCATCTTGTTGACTTCCGCCACTACGTTTTTTTTAACGTCTTTTTCGGGACCGAAAATACTAAGATATACTCTCGCATACGAAAGGTCAGTAGTGACATTGACTTTTGTCACGGTTATCATTATTCCACCATGTGTCTTTATCTCTCTTTGAAATATATCACTTAATTCTTTGAGAATCAGTTTAGAGATTTTTTGTTGTCTCGTTGTTTCCATAATGCAAAAATATGATAATTTGTATTATCATAACGAAAACCATTAATGTTTTTATTTGTTGAAATGCAAAAATATCATCTTATGGAGAAACCTCGACTTACATTTAGGCAGATTTGGAATATGACTTTCGGTTTTCTTGGGATACAGATGGGTTTTGCATTGCAGAATGCCAATGCAAGTCGTATCTTGCAGACTTTTGGTGCTGATGTGGAACATCTGTCCTGGTTTTGGCTCGTCGCTCCGGTTACAGGTATGATAGTTCAACCTGTGATTGGACATTACAGTGACAATACATGGAATGCTTTGGGACGTCGCAAGCCGTATTTTCTTTTCGGTGCCATAATGGCTTCCATTGGTCTTATTCTCATGCCTAATTCATATCTTCTTGCTGCGGTTCTGCCGCCTCTGTGGATAGGGGCTGGTCTTCTGATGATTATGGATGCTTCCTTCAATATCGCCATGGAGCCTTTTCGTGCCCTGATGGCTGACAAACTCCCGTCTTCGCAACAAACTCTCGGTTTCTCGGTACAGACCCTGTTGATAGGTATTGGTGCCGTGTTGGGATCCTGGCTGCCTTATCTGCTTTTTAATGTCTTTGAAGTGAACGATATTGATGAAACAGGTGTGCCTCGTAATGTGAAACTCTCGTTTTTGATAGGTGCCGTAGTCCTTATAGTTTCGGTGTTGGTGACTGTCGTCACTACAAAAGAATATTCTCCCGAGATGATGCGTCGTTTCAACAAGTCTAAGATAAATGACGATGCTAAGGTGCGTTTCTCGGATATATTTACCGATTTGTTCAACATGCCGCGTACCATGAGACAACTTGGTGTGGTTCAGTTTTTTACGTGGTTTGCTTTTTATTCCATGTGGGTATTCACCACTCCGGCATTGGCTCAACATGTCTGGGGACTTTCTCCCGGTGACACTACATCGTCTTCATTCAATGAGGCAGCTGATTATGTAGGTGTTATTTTCGGTGTATATAATCTCACGGCTGCTTGTTTCGCCATGGTGTTGCCTCTTTTGGCACGCCGTCTCGGTCGCAAGACAACACATTCATTATGTCTTTCCATAGGTGGGTTAGGCCTTGTTTCCATGATTTTTGTCAATAGTCCTGACATGAAATGGATGCTTAATATCTCTATGGTGGCTGTCGGCATAGCATGGGCAAGCGTACTCGCAATGCCATACGCCATTCTGTCAGATTCTTTGCCTCAGAAAAAGATAGGCGTTTATATGGGACTTTTTAACTTCTTCATCACTTTCCCACAAATACTTAACGGAATTTTTGGAGGCATGCTGGTAAAATACCTCTACAACGGTAATGCCGTTTTTTCTCTTGTCACTGCAGGTTTGTTTTTGATTATAGCTGCAATTGCCGTACAAAGAGTGCGCATTGAATAATATGTGTCATTCTTTGATTTTGCTGTCCATGATGATAGTAACAGGTCCGTAATTTGTCAATGACACCTCCATCATGGCTCCGAAAGAACCGCTTTGAACATCACGCCCTGAGATTTCATGCAGACGACGCAAAAACATCTCGTATAATGGTATGGCATGTTCCGGTCGTGCCGCTCTGATAAAACTCGGACGATTGCCTTTCTTTGTCATGGCATGCAAGGTGAATTGACTTACAACCAAAAAAGACCCGCCGACTTGTTCTATGTCAAGGTTCATGGCATCGTTGTCATCGGCGAAAATACGTATCTTGCTTAGTTTACGACATAACCATTCGACATCTTCTTCATCGTCGGATTCTTCAATACCTAACAATATCATCATCCCAATGCCTATCTCCGCTTTTATGTGTCCTTCTATAGTTACTGAGGCTTTAGATACTCTTTGTGCCACTATTCTCATCGGAGTAATCTTAAAAACGAAAGCAATAACGTAAAAATACTTGTTTTATTGTGTGAATTGATATTTTTTTTCTATATGACATGAATCTGCGTTTGTTGAGGGATAATATGACGATATATGATATAAATTAGTAATTTTGCATGATAAAAAACATGGTTATTATGGTACGTTTAAGTGTTAACATTAATAAAATAGCTACGTTGCGTAATGCTCGCGGGCACAACATGCCTGATGTACAAAAAGCTGCTATCGACATAGAACGTTATGGTGCTGAAGGTATTACAGTGCATCCGCGTCCCGATCAACGTCATATCACTTATAAGGATGTGCAGTTGCTTCGTCCAATTGTCAAGACGGAATTCAATATTGAAGGTTATCCTTCTGAAGATTTTATCAAGTTGGTTATTGACAATCATGCCGATCAGGTGACTTTAGTTCCGGATTTACCCGGACAGCTGACGTCGGACCATGGATGGGATACCAAGACATATAAAAAGGAACTGTCTGAGATCATAGCACGTTTCAAGGACGCAGGAATACGTACTTCTATTTTTGTAGATGCCGTTCCGGAGATGGTGTACCATGCTGTCGAGACAGGCACAGACCGTGTGGAGTTATATACCGAAAGTTATGCCTCCGGCTATGCTGCCAATCCCGAGGCTGCCGTACTTCCTTTTGTCAAGGCAGCCCGCGCCGCCGTGGAGGTGGGTCTCGGCATCAATGCAGGTCACGACCTTAACCTCGATAACTTGAGATATTTCGCTCAAAACGTTGAAGGACTCCTGGAAGTGTCTATCGGTCATGCTTTGATATGCGATGCTCTGTATCTCGGTCTTGAAAATACTGTACACATGTATAAAAGATGTCTGGAATTTTGAGGTGTCTTCATCGTTTTTTAACATGTTTTTATTTAAAAATTATTGTTATTTTTCTTGGAGATATCATTGTTTTTATTAACTTTGTAGTCTCTGCATGTTATATGCGTAGATAAATATAATGTGTCATGCGTTTGTTTTACAGGAAATATGGTGATGTTGGAAATCCTGTCATTGTGGTGGTGCACGGGCTGCTCGGTTTGTCGGACAATTGGGATTATTTCGGCAAGCATTTTGCCGAACTGGGATATCATGTCATCATTCCCGACATGCGTAACCATGGACAGTCGCCCAGGATGGAGACGTTTAACTATTCCGTGATGGCTTCTGATGTTATGAAAGTTCTTAAAGATGAGAATGTTACGCGTTGTTCTGTCATAGGTCACAGCATGGGTGGCAAGATAGCCATGATGCTCGCTTTCCGTCATCCCGACATGGTGGAGCGTCTTGAGATTCTTGACATTAGTCCACGTCAGTTTGATTATCCGCTTCAGCATGTTGATTTCATTGATGCCATGTCGCATGTCGATTTGAAAAAAGTGACACGACGCAGTGATGTGGAAGATGAACTGTCGAAGAGAAATTATGAGAAAAGAATAGTGCTTTTCCTTCTTAAAAACCTGTCTTACAGCCGTGAAAAAGGATTCCGCTGGAAACCTTATCTCAAAGCAATAAATCGTAATATTGAGGAGATAGGAAAAGGTTTTGACCCTTCGTTGCATTATTCAGGAAAGACACTAATTATAAAAGGTGGTAAATCGGATTATATCATTGAAGAAAAAGATAAACCTTATTTTGAATGTCATTTTTCTGATTATAAGATTGTTACATTGCCTGATTCGGGGCATTGGATCCATGTTGACGACCCGGTGGGTTTTATGAAAACTACGGAAAGTTTTTTTATGTCGAATAAATGATTTTTATAAATTTGCAACCTAAAAAATAAGTTTATGTTGTTGACAAAAGAAAATGTAATAGAAGTCCTTAAGGAAGTAGTCTATTTCCCTAAGGGAGGAAATATTATCGAACTTGGAATGATCGATAACCTTAATGTTGAAGACGGTTTTGTCAGATTTAATATTATTGTCGATGATATTGAAGATGACAAGAACAATTTCCTGGTGGAGACAGCAACGAAATATATAAATGATGCTTTTGGCAATATCAAAATAGATGTATCTCTTATGTTGTCCAAGACCAACACTTTGGCACATATAAAACATATCATAGGAGTGGCATCCGGCAAAGGAGGTGTGGGTAAATCGACAGTGGCTGTAAATCTTGCCGTGGGTCTTGCTACACAAGGCATGAGAGTGGGAATCCTGGATGCTGATATTTATGGTCCTTCAGTTCCTATCATGTTTGGTACTGAAGGTTCCATGCCCAAAACTTGTGAAAGAGATGGCAAGACTTTTATGATTCCGGTAGAGAAATTTGGTGTCAAAATGTTGTCTATAGGTCATCTTGTCAGTGGAGAGACACCGCTCATCTGGCGTGGACCTATGGCGTCGAGTGCTTTGAATCAGCTTATGACAGAGACAGATTGGGGCGAGTTGGATTTCCTTGTCGTTGACATGCCTCCGGGAACAGGCGACATACAACTGTCGCTTGCACAAAACTATAAGCTCGCGGGTGCCATAATAGTCACTACACCGCAGAAAGTGGCTTTCGCCGATGTGCGTAGAGCAGCCAACATGTTTATCCATAGCGGCGTTAATGTTCCGGTCCTCGGTCTTGTGGAGAATATGGCTTATTTTACTCCATCAGACATGCCTGATAAGAAATATTATATCTTCGGACAGGGACATGGCGATGCTTTCGCTAAGGAACTCGGCGTGCCTTTCCTTGGTCAGATACCTATAGACGAGAATATCGCTGCTGCCGGAGACAAGGGCACTCCTTTCTCGTTCAGTAACTTCTCACCTGTGACTGCCGCTTTTGAGAAATTGGCTAAAACAATAATAGATAAGTTTTGAGTATGAAAAAAGAAGATATCATAAAAAAAGTAAACAACGTCCTTGACCAGATACGTCCTTATCTTGCAGCTGATGGCGGAGGTGTTGATTTCGTTGACCTTACCGATGATTATGTAGTGTTGGTGAGACTTACCGGGGTATGCGGTGACTGCCCTCATAGTACTCAGACTCTTAAGAACGGTATTGAGAAAACTATGAAAAGCGTACTGCCTATGATAAAAGCAGTGGAAAAAGTGTAAACTATTAACATAAAAATTTAAAACAATGAAGAAAAATTTATTCTTAATCAGCCTCTTGGCTATGTTGTTGACCGGCATCACTTTGCAGGCACAATCAACATATACCATGATTACATCTTCTGCAGAACTTGAAGCCGGTGCCAAATATCTTATCGTTGGCTTCACGGAAGATGGCGCAGCCTATGCTATGGGCTATCAGAAGTCTAACAACCGTTTTGCTCTCAATGTGGCTGAATCCGGTGGTAGCATCACTGTCACTGTGGCTACAAATTCCACTTCTGCAACAGAACCTTTTGAGTTTGAACTCGGTGGTACTGCCGGGGCATGGACAATCTATGATGCTCTCAACGACGGTTATCTCTATGCCGGTGCAAGCGACAAGAATTATCTCAAAACGCAGAATCCTAATAATGCCAATGGAGAATGGAATATTGAGGTCGCAGGCAATGGCTCTTGTGTCCCTACTGCTCAAGGCGAGAATACACGTAATATTATGCGTTTTAACGACAATGACTCTGAAAATGTGTTGTTTAGCTGCTATAACAGCGCTTCTACCGTCATCAGTCCCGTGTATTTCTTCAAAGCAGGTGGAGTTCCTGTAATAGATCCGGAACCGACTAACTATCCTACTAACTTCATTGCTGAAGTGGACCGCAACTCCATAGAACTTTCTTGGGATGATGCCGTTTCAGGCGCTCAACTTCCAAGAGCTTATCTCGTCTTGGGTTCTACATCTGCAATAACAGTACCTGTGGATGGAATGGCAGTGGCAAATGATATAGACGCTTCTGATGGTAATATCGCTTATAATGTACTACAAGGTGATGAAGATATTACCTTTGAAGGTCTTAATCCTAACACTACGTATAATTTTGCCATATTCCCCTATACTAATGGAGGAAGTAATATAGATTATAAAACTGATGGTTCTTATCCTACAGCAACGGCAACGACTGCCAATATGGCAACTTTATTAGATGTAGATTTTGAAATCTCTCTTGCTCCGTTTACTGCTTACAATGCTTTAGGTGACCAGGAGTGGACCGCAACATCATATAATGGTGTGACATACGCCTATATGAATGGTTATGCCGCTGGCGCTTCCAATGCTAATGAAGACTGGCTTATAACACCTAATATGTTTGCTAATGGAGGCTATACAAATGTGTTCTTTAATTTTGAGTCTGCCTATAAATTCGATGGAGACCCTATCAGAGTGATGCTTTCTACAGATTATGATGGAGTAAGCGAACCAAGCGACTTCACGTGGATAGATATTACTTCGAACTTTACTTATTCTCCTGGCAACTATGAATGGACGGAATCAGGAGAGGTTAATCTCGCTAATTTGACAACGTTGAATAACAATACACTGTATGTGGCATTCGTTTATACTTCCAATACTACTGCTGCTGCATCATGGGAGATTACCGATGTAGAGGCTTTCGGTCAGGGCTATCTTTCTGTTGAAGATAATATGATGACAGAGGTGTCTTTACATCCGAATCCTACTTCAGGAAACCTTTCTATCAATATTGACAATGATGCTGTCATGGAGATACGTGATATTGCAGGAAGAGTGGTTATGAAAGGCCAGCTTTCACAGGGAGAGTCTGTTATCAATGTTTCAGAACTTGGACAGGGCGTTTATGTCATTGGTCTTAGATTCGACAACGGCTCTGTGGCAATGAAGAAATTTATCAAGAAGTAAATTTGATCAGTATAGTTGAAAAATTGGAGGCTGACTGTATGTCGGCCTCTTTTGTCTAAACTGTTTGTTGATAATGATGTGACGTTGCGCTATGTTTTGGAATTATCTGTCATATCTTTTTAAAAGCCATACTAGTTTCAGATTGCATTCGCCATTGGTTTTCGCTTTATATAATAAGGTGTGGCATGATTTGCCAAAGAAGGATTATCAGGATGAATTGTTGTCAAGACTTGAAGTTTTTATGACTGAGCATCAATCTGTGTTTAAAGAAGGCGACTATGTCATGATTTTTGAGGGTCATCATGAAGATAAGCATAAGATGAATGTTTGGAATGACTTGAAAAACAATGAGAAAGTACGTCTCTCGGTCGATTTTTACCGTTTTGGCCTGCTTTTTGTAATGGATAGGAAAGAGAAAGAAGATTTTATGTTAAGATAATAAGAACAATGAGTATGAAAATATACACTAAAACCGGTGATTCCGGAACCACATCATTAGTCGGAGGGACAAGGGTTTCCAAAGATGATATACGCCTTGAAGCATACGGCACTGTTGACGAGTTGAGTGCTTTTGTGGCTGTATTGCAGGACTCGGAAGGCATAGATGACTCGCATCTGCCGGAATTTGACAGGATACAAGTCAATCTGCTTGTCATTGAAAGTCTGTTGGCAACTGAAAATGACTGCGAATACAAGAAAAACATGCCTCAGCTTCATGAAGAAGAGGTAGATAGATTGGAGCGATGGATTGATGAACTGACAGACAGTCTGCCGCCATTGAGAAATCTCGTCATACCCGGTGGTCATATACTTTCTTCCAAATGTCATCTCTGTCGTACAGTATGTCGTCGTGCAGAACGCCGTATAATTGGACTCAGTCGTCAATATCCTGTCAATGAGGTGATAATGAAATACTTGAATCGTTTATCGGACACGTTTTTCGTATTGTCGCGTTATTATCTTAATAAATTCAATAAAGAAGAAAAGCCTTGGAAACCATGATGTTGGTAAAAATTTTGATGTTTATTAAAAATAATGCTTGACAAATTCTTAATATGTATTATTTTTGCGCCCTAAATAAAATCAAAATATAAAATGTACTGGACATTAGAATTAGCATCTAAATTGGAGGATGCACCATGGCCTGCAACTAAAGAGGAATTGCTCGATTGGGCCATGAGAGTAGGTGTTCCTCAGGAAGTTATTGAAAATCTTCGTGAAATAGAAGATGAAGGCGACATATATGAACGTATTGAAGATATATGGCCCGATTATCCTACCAAAGATGACTTCTTCTTCCATGAAGACGAATATTAATAAGGTAATTGGTTATCAATTAAATAAAAAAAGATTCATAGCTAACTATGAGTCTTTTTTTTGTTTAAATATGACTTGTTTGGAAAATGTTGTTGTCAATCAGTTCTTTATGATATTTTTTTCTTGATGTGGAAGTAGTTGTAGATAATGAATTCATTGCCTTCGTTTTTTCCATCGGTATTTTACGCTTTATCTGCTTTTGTGTTTACAAGTTTCCAGATATTGAACATCTTCAACATTTTATTGGTCTTTGAGTCTATGAAATTTCTGTAATCCGATGCTAATATGGCAATCAGAATGAAGATAGAAGCAATGACTGCATAACCATATACTTCTTTGAGACTTACCATAATGATTTGTCTTTGAAATTCATTATACAGTGAGGTGAATGAATCTGTGTTTTGATACATACAGTCGATGTAGCTTCCTAAATTTGCAATGTTTTCCTGTTTTGCATAGTTGAAAATGCGTTTTATGATGGCTGAGTTTAATGGTCCTCCGAAACTGGTTCGTATGAATCCTATGACACACATGGCTTCAAAATAATAATTGAAGCTTACACAACCCGCTAATGCGTATGTTAAGGAAGTATAGACAATGCTTACTCCGGCTCCTTTGAATATTAGCGGCAAATAAAGCATGTATTTTTCTGTAGAGGCGTCAATCAGAAAGTAAAGCAAGGTTTGGTAAATCATGAATGAAAAGAACCCTGTCAAGACAATCTTTTTGATACGCCAGTTCCATTTTTTCAAGGCTGAATAAAAGAAACTTGTTCCCAAGATTATCCCTGTTACTATACCCCAGTTGAGATCGGCGTTGTGCCGTGCATCAAAATTTAATATTGCGGATGTAAATGTATTCTGAATGGAAGTTGAAGTAGCAGACATTAACGTCATGCATCCGAAAAGTATGAATATGAACAGCATGTTATGCTGGGAGAATGTCCCGGGATTGATGTACGGATGCCTGATGGTGCAGGCTCTGTAAAGGCACATCATTAACAGTATTATTGAGATGATGATAGCAGTAGGTATCTCTTCTCCGTCAAACCAGTCAAAATGTTCTCCGTAAACACAGATGAATACTATGCATAACAACCATAAGCTCCACAATATCCCTCCTATATAATCAATGCCTTTGAATGGTATGTACGGTCCTTGCCGGTAATGACGTCTCATGCAGAAATAAATCAAGGCAAATATCAGTATGAATGCCCCAACAGTTAATCGGTGCATTGCTTTCCAGTCGAAGGCATATATGCTGTATCCTGTAGCAATATTGACAAGTTGGACGCTGCCTAAAACAAAAGTAAACAAAAATGGGAAAAATATGGCAAAATCACGTTGAGGTGTAATTTTGAGCTGTATGTTGTTCCAACATACAAACGTGCTGACTATCTTGAAAAAACCGCTGATAAATGACAGCAAAACTACTAATGGCAGAAAGTCGGATACCATGCACAGAAAGTCGCTTATGATGAATATTATAGCGGAAACAAGGAGAATGTCTCTTGTGTTGAATCTGAAAAGTATCCTGAACAATAGCGGGAAAGCCATCGTTAGTCCTGTCATGGAAGCATATCCCGCCATCATGATATCTTCGGTTATCCACGACAGACTGCCGCCATTGAGAAATCTCATCATACCCGGTGGTCATATACTTTCTTCCAAGTGTCATCTCTGTCGTACAGTATGTCGTCGAGCAGAACGCCGTATAATTGGACTTAATCGTCAATATCCTGTCAATGAGGTGATAATGAAATATTTGAATCGTTTGTCGGAGATTTTTTTCTATTGTCGCTTTATTATCTTAATAACTTCAATAAAGAAGAAAAGCCTTGGAAACCATGATGTTGGTAAAAATTTTGATGTTTATTAAAAATAATGCTTGACAAATTCTTGATATGCATTATTTTGTAACCTAAATAAAATCAAAATATAAAATGTACTGGACATTAGAATTAGCATCTATATTGGAGGATGCACCATGGCCTGCAACTAAAGAAGAATTGCTCGATTGGGCCATAAGAGTAGGTGTTACTCAGGAAGTTATTGAAAATCTTCGTGAAATAGAAGATGAAGGCGACATATATGAACGTATTGAAGATATATGGCCGGATTATCCTACCAAAGATGAATTCTTCTTCCCTGAGGACGAATACTAACATCCTCAAAGTAAATTAAACGATTTGATATCAGCGGGATGGGTAATGTGGTTTGCTTGTTTCGTTGTGTTTTTAAGGTGTATAGGCTGTGATGGGCTTATTAAAATTACGTTTTTTTAATGGGAGTTTGTTTGTCTAAAATACATTACCTTTGCAATAACAAAATAGTAAGAAAGAGCGTGTGATAAAACTAAAGAAATCATAGTTCTAAACGTCTCTTGCTTGTTAGAGATAATTAATAAAATCAAGCGATATGATATATTCTTATGACTTACTTGCTACAACATTTCGATTGCATTGTGATAACGCAAAGCACCGTATTTGGATATGTACCCCATTTATTGGTGGCATAAATGACGTCTTGCGTATTATAGGCGGTTCTTGGAAGAGAAGTGATATTGATTTCAGAGTTATTACAGATATAGAAACGGGTTTTATTCGACAGGATACTTTTGATGATTTTATTGAGAACCATCCGAATTCTATTAGAACCTTAAAAAGTTTACATGCTAAGATTTACATTGTTGATGATTGGTGTTTGGCCTCTTCAGCCAATCTCACAGGAACAGCTTTCAGCAGAAGATATGAGATTGGAACTGATGACGTTAATATAAGTGAGGTGGAAACATTCTTCAATACACTTTGGGAAAATAAAAAGACCAAACTTGTAACATCATGGAGCAAAGGCAAGAAACAATACCAGATTGAATTTGAGGATGGAGGTGTCGGATATGATAAACTGACGAACTTACCGACATACTCCGCACGGATGGGAAAAATGGATAAGTATCTCGCACAGTGCTCCAAATACAAAACCTTTGCTAAGAATTATGAAAAGATTACGGGGCGATGTCGAGATATGGTTGAAGATGGCTTTACTCTTCTTCAAGAAGTAGATTATTTATTCAATTATCTTGAACATGTGGTTTGCGTTTCCAAAAAACTGACAAAAGTTCAACAGCGTACAGAATTCTCCCAAAATTCTTTGATCAAAAAATATTTTGAAGAAATATCAACGCATTACAAGCAGAATAGGGATTATGAACTCAGAAGAATCAACAGTACTAAACTGGTCAAGGAACTAACTTCCCCATCAAGGATAAAGACAATAAATGAAGAAGAAGTTCGAGCAGTTCTTGATACATTCAATTGCTTTGGACTTGGAAGAGACATGCATGGACATGCCTCAAATTTTATCAAAGAGAATTCATTGAGCGATATTAGGTATCATTGGGATGCTTTGCTGAACCACGGAGATATTACAGCTGAAAAAGTGAATGAATGTTGCAAACTCAGACATTGTCGTGATTCGAGTGTTAGCGAACTTATAGCATGGCGATTCCCTGGCAAATATCCAATTATGAATACGTGCTCTAAGAAAGGGTTATGGTTCTTTGGAATTGATGGATAGGTCTAATCTGTAAGTCAAGATATAATGCTAAATTTTTCTTTTATTATTTTAATATTTTGCGTTTTAGCTGAAAAATAGAATGTTATATTTATATTGTAATTAAGGTGTAAAAACTACTAATATGGAAATATCATCGCTTGAACAATACGTGCAAAAATATCACGAAAAAGTAACAGCAGAAAATGCCGGACAAGTGATAGCCGAATTTGACGAAAATTGGAAACATTTTACGAAACATATGGATGATGAAACACCAAAACGATTGTCAAAATATGGGCTTGCACTTATAATACTTTCTTTTGGGTATTATGAATTACAAAATATAAATAAAAGGGGTATCACTCGCTTGTCCGAACTGATTTATGAATTTGATTTAGACAGTAATGTCAAGTATCAGTTTAGTATAAAACAATCTTTATTTCTAAATCTTGGTTTGTGCTGGCACAAATTAGATTATGACAACCGAGCTGTTGAAGCATTCAAAAAATATATTTATTATTTGATTATCGTATCAAGTCACACTGCATATAGTCCAACTGCTTATGCCTTTAGAAAATGTACGAACTTTCTATATCAGTCATTGGTAAACGAACAATTGAATCTATCATCGCCTACTACATTCAACGACCCTTTTGATTGTCCTATAAGAGAATTATTGAATAATGGAGATGATATTTCAAAATTACAACTACAAGCATATAAAGATTGTTTGAAAATTGCGTGCTTCACAAGTAACATAAAATTGCCTTATTTTAATGAATCAGATGATGGGCATGGTGGATTTATTTTTAATGAAAAGAAGCATAGAAAAGACAAAAAAGAATTTTTGAATACTTTGATGTGGGCTCATTATGCCGACTCGCATAAAGGAATATGTATCAAGTATCATTTTCATCATTCTATGACGAAATTGGCTGGTGATCACAATGGCATCGTTGCCTATTTCAAAGATGTTAAATATTCTAACGGAGAAATGAGTAAATACTCAAATAAAGATGCCATAAACTTAGAAGATGCTTTTTTTCTGAAAGGGAAGGACTGGGAATATGAAAACGAATTACGTCTTCTTCTTTACGACTTGAATAATCAAGATACTTATGGTACAATTAATATTCCCAATTGTATTGAAGCTATCTATTTTGGGTTGAAATGTTCGGATAAGGATAAAGAAACCATATTAAATATTATGAGTTCAAAACAGTTCGTTCAAAAAGATATAGAAGGGAATGTATTTACTACAAAGCCAATTGAATTTTATCAAATGGTTTTAGACAAAAAGCATTTTGGACAACTTAAAGCAATGAAATTGAAATAATTTTTTCATATAATCAAAACTTGTTGCTTTTTGTTTGTCCATCATTCCCTCCTAAACTTCAGCCGGTGAGGTTTGTTTGGACAAATTTTATCAATATTGCTTTTTAAAATTCTAACAACTGCTTATTTTACCATTATAATTGATTGTAAATCAATGTCTAAATCGGCAAAATCCAAATAAACACATTTATATATGCTTATTTGAAAATCTATCTTCAATCATAATCAAAGGCCATACATGCTTTTAGTTTGATTTAATGTATTTTCTCCTACTATATAAGCATAACACGCAACCGGCATAAAATGAAGTCTCTTTCCGTTTAACTCTTTTAATCCATTCTTTTTGATACTCGTCACTAACGCATTATTCATAGCATGACGATCCATAAAGTAAAAGAGAGATTTTAGATCACCGGGATTGGAGTAATAATAATCAGACCATTTTATCTCTACTGCCCAATATGGTTTTTGACGCGCAATATTCAAACCTACAATATCTACTTCTCCTTGTTGTTTACCTTGCCGCCAATTTGCATATCTGAGTTCTACGCTTTGTCTCGGAAACCACTGAGCATATACTGCTGTTTCAACCATGTCTCCAATTTCATTGTCATGTTCATTAATAGGCTCGAATAATGCACATCGCAGAGATGGGTTGGTAAGATATATCTTAAATTGGGTTTCTCTTTGATAGCTCTTTGCTGTATCATCTATACGCCTTACAACTTGTATAAGGAATGCCGCTTTAAGATAATTAATATACTTTTTTAATGTCTCTTTTTGAACTCCCGATTCTTTTGATAATTTCTCGTATGAAAATTGCGCACCGGAATGATATGCAATCATAGTAAACAAAGAATTGAGCTCCTGTACATCACTTATGCCATATAAACTCGGCAAATCACGAAGCAACACCTTGTCAATTATGTCGTGACGAATGAATTGTCCCGGATTTTCTTTTATTTTATCAGAGAAAACGACTTCCGGATATCCTCCATAATTAATGTAATCCAAAAACAATTCGTTTAGTTTAACAATATCAATAGTGTTATAAACACTCGTTGTGAAATTATCCCATACATATTCAACAGTAATCATAATATTAGCATACCCTTTAAGATGGATATACTCATAAAATGTAAGTGGTGGTAAACTGAAATCTGTAAATCTTCCTGCTCCACTTTCATCACTTCTTTTCTTTAATTCTGCGGCTGCTGAACCAGATGCAATAAATTTAACATTAAAGTAAGTATCAACAAGAGATTTTAATTCTACCTCCCAATTTTTAAGATATTGTATCTCATCATAGAACATGTACATCTGTTCATTATTGGGAATTTTTCCTAATGTAGAGCAGGCCAATATGAAAAGTTGTTCTAAATAGATTTTATTATAAATTGGAGTCTCCACTGATATGTATATAATATTTTGAGGAGGGACACCCTCATTAATAAGACGTTGTATTGCATGATATATCAATATTGTCTTACCTACGCGCCGTGGTCCCATAAGTATCGTAGCTCGACGAATATCATGCTCTCGTACTAAGGGGTAAAATATATTCAAATATAATCTGGGAGACATCTTTGAAATATAATCAGGAATATGTCCCTCCGTCCACCATGGATTATCCACCTTTAATCTTCCTATGATTTGTTTCTCTAATAATTCCGTATATTCCATTTTAATATATTTTAATATTACAAAGATATAAAAACTTTGCAATATAACGCTAATTAAATGTGCTTATTTTGTCGATTTACTATAAAAAAGAATATAAAAAGCATAAGTTAATGCTAATCTGTCTTCAAAACCATATACTCTTTTTTTGTCCAATCTTTCCTCCCATCGCCTCAGGCCGTCTCAGACGGTGCGGTTTGTTTGCGCAAATTTCATTGGTTTTGATTTAATACATTGATTATCAATACTAATAAATTTCTTCCATGAGGACGAATATTAATAAGGTAATTGGTTATCAATTAAATAAAAAAAGATTCATAGCTAACTATGAGTCTTTTTTTTGTTTAAATATGACTTGTTTGGAAAATGTTGTTGTCAATCAGTTCTTTATGATATTTTTTTCTTGATGTGGAAGTAGTTGTAGATAATGAATTCATTGCCTTCGTTTTTTCCATCGGTATTTTACGCTTTATCTGCTTTTGTGTTTACAAGTTTCCAGATATTGAACATCTTCAACATTTTATTGGTCTTTGAGTCTATGAAATTTCTGTAATCCGATGCTAATATGGCAATCAGAATGAAGATAGAAGCAATGACTGCATAACCATATACTTCTTTGAGACTTACCATAATGATTTGTCTTTGAAATTCATTATACAGTGAGGTGAATGAATCTGTGTTTTGATACATACAGTCGATGTAGCTTCCTAAATTTGCAATGTTTTCCTGTTTTGCATAGTTGAAAATGCGTTTTATGATGGCTGAGTTTAATGGTCCTCCGAAACTGGTTCGTATGAATCCTATGACACACATGGCTTCAAAATAATAATTGAAGCTTACACAACCCGCTAATGCGTATGTTAAGGAAGTATAGACAATGCTTACTCCGGCTCCTTTGAATATTAGCGGCAAATAAAGCATGTATTTTTCTGTAGAGGCGTCAATCAGAAAGTAAAGCAAGGTTTGGTAAATCATGAATGAAAAGAACCCTGTCAAGACAATCTTTTTGATACGCCAGTTCCATTTTTTCAAGGCTGAATAAAAGAAACTTGTTCCCAAGATTATCCCTGTTACTATACCCCAGTTGAGATCGGCGTTGTGCCGTGCATCAAAATTTAATATTGCGGATGTAAATGTATTCTGAATGGAAGTTGAAGTAGCAGACATTAACGTCATGCATCCGAAAAGTATGAATATGAACAGCATGTTATGCTGGGAGAATGTCCCGGGATTGATGTACGGATGCCTGATGGTGCAGGCTCTGTAAAGGCACATCATTAACAGTATTATTGAGATGATGATAGCAGTAGGTATCTCTTCTCCGTCAAACCAGTCAAAATGTTCTCCGTAAACACAGATGAATACTATGCATAACAACCATAAGCTCCACAATATCCCTCCTATATAATCAATGCCTTTGAATGGTATGTACGGTCCTTGCCGGTAATGACGTCTCATGCAGAAATAAATCAAGGCAAATATCAGTATGAATGCCCCAACAGTTAATCGGTGCATTGCTTTCCAGTCGAAGGCATATATGCTGTATCCTGTAGCAATATTGACAAGTTGGACGCTGCCTAAAACAAAAGTAAACAAAAATGGGAAAAATATGGCAAAATCACGTTGAGGTGTAATTTTGAGCTGTATGTTGTTCCAACATACAAACGTGCTGACTATCTTGAAAAAACCGCTGATAAATGACAGCAAAACTACTAATGGCAGAAAGTCGGATACCATGCACAGAAAGTCGCTTATGATGAATATTATAGCGGAAACAAGGAGAATGTCTCTTGTGTTGAATCTGAAAAGTATCCTGAACAATAGCGGGAAAGCCATCGTTAGTCCTGTCATGGAAGCATATCCCGCCATCATGATATCTTCGGTTATCCACGACAGACTGCCGCTCATCTCGGCAACTGCTGACATATAAACTCCTCCTGAAAACATGAAAACGATGATGATAAGTATCATTAAAGGAAATCGTAACCATAATGGTACGAAATCTTTCCATACCATAATGCGTCTTGCAGAGGATATTTCTTCCGGTGATGATGTTGGTGAAGACATGCTTTCAATATTTTATTTTACATTCAACATTCATTCCGGAACGTAATAGTTCTATGGCGTCTCTGCTGTTTTTGTCAGTAAAGACAATCTTTACAGGGATACGTTGTTCTATCTTTACAAAATTTCCGGCAGAATTGTCTTGAGGAATTATCGAATATTGTGCACCTGTGGCATTAGAAAGTCTTTCTACGCTTCCGTAATATTCTATTCCCGGTACTGCGTCAACCTTTATGCTTACCGGCATCCCTGACTTGATGTTTGCTGTTTGAGTTTCTTTATAGTTGGCAATTACTCATACATTGTCGTGTTCTACAACCGACAGCAGTGTCTGTCCCGGCTGTATTAGCTGTCCTTCCTGTATTGCTTTCCGTGAAGTCACACCATCGCATGGTGATACAATTACAGTGTATGAAAGGTTTAGCTCAGCAAGATTCTGTGCGGCTTTTGCGACTTCAATATTGGTCTGATTCTGTTCCAAACGTTGTGTTTGTTCTTTTTTCAATAATGAAGTACTCATTTTCTGACGTATAAGCATGTCATATTTGGCTTTGGTGGCTTCGTAGTCTGCTTTTACATTGTCATATTGCTGTCGGGTGACTGCATTTTGCTCCAGCAATTGTTTGTATCTTTGAAAATCTGTTTCTGTTTGGGTAAGCCTTATTCTCAATTCTTCTATGTTTGCGTCTGAAACAGTCAGATTGTTTTCAGTAGTGGAGATGACAGTCTCCATTGCAGTGTTTTCCATGAGTGCTTTTTCATAATTGGCTTTTGCCTGTACTACTTTGAGTTCATATTCAGTACTTTCTATTATTACTAAAGTGTCTCCTTCATGGACAAATTCGAAATCATCAAAGCATACCTTTTGTATGAATCCTTGGACTCTTGAGTTTACCGGTATTATGTTACGTCTGATTTGTGCATTGTCGGTGTATTCTACACGTCCAAGATGAATGAATTTGGAACAGACCCAAAACAGTCCGCATAAAATTATTGTTATTGCAATAATGTTGTTAATGTTTTTTCTTGTTTTTTTATTCATATTAGTTAAGTTTTCAATTGTTAATGGAATTAAGCGTACCGGTTTCATACAACAGTTTGTAATAGCTGTAGATTACATTAATTTGTGCATTGACCAGTTGAACTTCGGCAGCTATTTTCAAATTGTCGGCATCGACAAGATCTGTGACAAGAACTAAATCGTTGGAATATCTGTTTGATGTAATCTCATAATTCTCAATTGCAAGTTGAAGACTTTTTTCCTGTGTCTTCAAAAGTTCGAAAGAGTCGAGATAATGTATATATGCAGCCCGTACATTGTGAGATATATTATTCTCTGATAAAGATAGCTCAAAATTGGCTTGTTCTATTGAGGTTCTTAAATAGGAGAGTTCTTTGGGAGTCTTATACAGATTTCCAATGCTGAATGTAAGTCCCATGCCGACATACCATGTGTTGATGTTGTTGTAAAGTACGGGAATTTCGTATGTTATTGGACCTTTAAGATTGTCGCCTGCCATTAAGTTCAAATGCGGCATAATTCCTGCTTTTACAGTTTTTTCTTTTCTGTAAAGCATGTCTATTGCAAGACGGTTTTTGTTTAATAGGGGAGAATTTTTGCTCGCAATGTTTTGAAATTCAGATTCTTCGTGTTTTTCCATTCTGTTTTTAAGCAATGTTGAGTCCGGAAAGATTTCTGTTTGGGGAGGAAGCTCGAGCAATGTTACAATCTTGTCATTGTATATTTTTATCGAACTTAATAATTCCGTACGCTTGTATTTTAGATTTTGATATTGTACTTCATATCTGGTAATATCGTTGTTAAGTACTATTCCAACAGATTCACGAGCTTTCATGTCGTGTATGATCTGCATGGTTTGTTCCATGTTGCGGTCATATACTGTCAACAGGTTTCTGTATTTATATAGGTCTAAGAAATATCCTGTCAATAAAAAATATACTTCCTGCCGATGTTCTTCAAGATCCCATTCTGCTATTTCTTTCCCTATTTCAAGGGCTTTGATTTCATTGTAAATTGCTCCTCCGGCAAAGACGACTTGGGAAGCCTCTATTGAAAAATTGTCTCCAAAATGAGGAGATGAAAATGTCTGACCATTGGAGAAGTCCCTGTCAGATACCCATGCGTCTCCGTTGTATGATGCAGAAGCCGAGAAAACAATGTCCGGAAGAAGTGCGTTCTTGGCAATGGAGATGTTCTGTTCCGCTCCTGTAACTGCATATTCATAGATTTTGATGATTTTATTGTTGGCATCTGCCAGCGTGAAAAGTTCTTCTATGCTCATGAAACGTTCTGATGCTTGTGCCATTATCTCGTTAGCACAAAGCAAAATTATACTTGTTATTATCGTTTTAATCAAATGTTTCATATATTGTTGATATTATAAATAATTTACATTAGCAACTAAAATTATAAAAAAATATCAGATACTGTCTGCTTTATGGGATATCTCATCTATGACTTCAAAAAAGACAGCAAGTTTTTCCGGAGACAGATCCTGAAGCAGCTCAGATGACAATTTTTTTTCTATTTCTTGGTATTTGGCAACAACTTTTTCTCCTTTTTCAGTGATACTTAATAAATTTTCACGTCTATCTTCAGGGTTGACGGTACGCTTGACGAGATCTTTACTTTCCAAAGAGTCAATCATTCGCATCACCACCGATTTGTTTTTGCCTGTAGCAATTGCGATATTCTGCAGTATCTGGTCGGTTTTTGCTCCAATCATGTTAAGCAGGATAAACTCCTCAACAGTTAATTTGGTGTCGGCTTCGGAAGCATACCTCAGTTTCATTAAACGGTGTAATTTATTTCTGAGTTTACCAACGGTTGTTCCTAATAAAACTTCTTTCATTTCAGAATAATTTGGCTGCAAATATACTGAAATTTTAAAGATGTTTGCAGATAGTCGAAAAAATAATTGCTATTGCTTACTTTTTTTTGTTCGGAGTGAATTTTTTCAAAATATGTTATCTGAGATTATTAATTTATCGGCTTAATCTGTTAATATTGTGCGAATGTTGGAGTTATTTGAATTGTGCGTATATGAGTTTAATGGAGATCCTGTTTTATCGGACAGTGGCAGCATTTTTGCAACAAAACTAATAAATTGGCAGTTCGTCATTACAACTGTTTTTTCACATCAGTTAAAACGGAAATTGTTCAGATTTATCAAATCTTCTATTTTTGTCTTGTTAGGTTGCCAGGTCCTCACATGAATACAAGGCAACTTTTCACGCAAGTCAACAATAAGGAAAAGATAACCCACATCGGAATACGAATTTGAATAATATTCTTGTTTTATCTGTACTCCGAAAAGGTTTTCTCCATTGGCAGCCTGAATGAAATTGGTATCCCTGAATTTAAGATTTATATACTCCCTGCTGTTGAAAGCCCTGTTCAGACTTTTTATATATTCCGCTTTGGTTTTTTGATTCAATTCTATAAAACTTTCGTCCTTGTAATACACACCATCTACTAATTTGCGGCGTTGCATCACACGTCCTACTATTATCAAAGCGTCATCCGAAAATATCTGGTCAAGGTAGTCGATTCGTTTTAAGGCGTATGCAGTCTGATAATCTTCAAGAAAGTTGATGAGTGTGAGTCTTGACCTTTCATCCCATTGTTTTTTGCCGAGTATATCGAATTCCGTCATGTCGGTCAAACGGAAAGCAATAGATGTAACAAGTCCGGTACTGTCATCGAAACGAAACACTACGTCTTCGCTAAATCCGGCATTGTTTTTGAAATCGAATTGCATGGTGATGCTGCGGCATATCACCTCGTTGTTGAAATGTAAAAACTTGTATTGCGGCAAACCAATGACACTCATGTTGCCGAATCTGGCAAGACGCTGCAACATGTCATAGCCTTCAGGGGAGAAACAACTTTTTGCGTCTTCTATTTTCCTGTTGCGCAACGCTTTTTCTATTATCTCCATCGACTTGATGTATTTCTTTTCATCAACGCCATATTCATCTATAAGATTATTGGTGTTTTCCTGTTTCTTTTTCAGGTCTTCTCTTTGATATTCATGAGGCTGTTCTTTCGTGACTTTGAGTTTTTCAATACTTACCGTTTTATTGGCACCGGTCATGTGTATCTGTTTGTTGAGAGTCGTCATTACAGAAAATACGGTTCTGTCGAAATTTTCAGCTTCATTGCGGAATTCTGTGTCAATGCGTATGTCTATCTTGTCTATGTCTTTGTTCTTCAATTGTATTTGGGATTTGCCGTTGTTGACTCTCATGGGACGCATGCTTTGTCCGTCATAGTATTGATAACTTAGGTTGCTGACGTAATCTCCATTGTTTGTGAACACAAGTTCTATGACATCGTCGTTTCTATTGTATTTGTTGGGCACAATGTTTATATCGTTGAGCATGTCGTTGATATGATTGACTATCCATTTGTATGCGGGCACTTTGATGTTTGTCTCGGGGTCAATGCATAGTATTTCATTGCCGTTCGGATGCGACAGACATAACAGAGCGCTCCAATAATAATATTTTAATGCATCACCTGTCATCATCTGTTGCTCTTTGTCGTAAGCTTCTTTAAGATAAAAATGAATGTTCCTTTCTCTTTCATTGCAAATCTCAGCGAATTCATCTTTTTTAATATATCTTAAAATATGATTGTCATCAGCTATAATTTGATCTGAACTGGTAGATATTAACTTCTTAAAAGTACCGAAAACTTTACTTATCCATTCTTCGGCATCGTCATTGGAAATATATATTATATTGGCTTTGAAGTTATGTTCAATATTCTCCATCAATGCATCCAAAGCTATGTTGTTACATTCATCAATATTTTCACAATCAGTGCTTTCACCGTAATAATATTTTGAATCAGTTTTGATGGTATTGACCAATTTTTTGTTTCCTTTAGAAGATTGGGCATTTGTAAGATCGAAAAATGTCAATAAACACAATAAAAGTAATGCTCTTTTCATATTTTTTTTAATATGTGCAAAGTTAAGTAATTTTTTCTGTATGTTGTACGAAGTCATTTGACTTTTTTTAGATTAAAAAAAATCTGTTTTTTGGTATATATATATTTTCCATTAAAAACACCATATATGGCATCTCGATAAATCCGTATCAAAAAAATTATTGACACTAAAAAAATCTTGTGGATAAATTTTTAAATAAAATTCGTGTTTTTTATTTTTGCAGGAAAAATATTAAACCATGAAGAAATTCCTGATATCCATATTGTTTGTATTTGCCACATTGTTGTCTTTTCCACAAATAAAGGTATTGTCGATAGAACCTGACGAGGCTGACTTGACGGCGAGGATAAATCCCAAACAGGACCGTAACGGGTTTAACTGTGCATTGTTGAGGATAACGACAGTGGGGGTCAATGGAGAGCAAAGACGAAAGTTCCGTTTTACCGGAGATATGGCAACTCAGATAGTGGATGTGACTTTCCCTTCAGGTGAGATATGGGTTTATCTTTCTCCGGGACGAAGTACTCTTACCATAACTCATGATGACTATGGCAGGGTGATATACGACATGCCTTATGAATTGAAAGAAAAGACATGTTATTTGATGGTCTTGACAGCGGCTGAGAATGTTAACAGGATAATGACAAACTATTTAGTGATAAAAGCAGACCAGCCTCATGCTGTGATATATATAGATGATGATTTTGTGGGTGAGAAAGAGGTTTATAAATCGTTCGTGGCCGGAGAAGAACACACTTGGAGAATTGAATGTGACTTGTATCATACAGAGAACGGAAGTGCAAAAATAGGTTATGATGAGAAAACGGTAATAGAAAAGAAATTGCGTCCTGCATACGGATTCATCCATGTGACAAGTGTTCCTGAAAGTGGCGCATTGGTGTTTGTTGACGGGAAAAAGATGGGGGAAACACCTTTTATGTCGGACAAGATACCAAGTGGTGAACATAGTGTGATTGTAATGAAAGAAATGTATGAACGCATGGAGAGAACGGTGAAAGTTAATGATGACAGTATTACTGAAGTGATAATGGAGATGAAAGCCGATTTTGTGTATGTGACGGTGACGACTGACAAACAGGCAGATATTTATGTCGATGGAGAGAGAAAAGGACAGGGGTCCTGGACCGGAAAAATCTCAAAGGGGAAACATCTGTTTGAGGCAAAAAGATATTCTCACCATACAACAATGCGGACTGTGGAACTGATGACAGAAAATGAAGCAAATGTTACGATACCTGACCCTGTTCCGGTTTATGGCACTCTGAATGTGGAGAGCGAGCCAATGGGTGCAAAAATATATCTCGATGGTGAACTGAAAGGAGAGACTCCGGCTGTCGTCTCAAATGTTTTGATAGGTTCCTGTGATTTGAGACTCGTGAAAGACGGTTTTGTTCCGGTAGATAAAACAATAACAATTAAAGAGAATGAGGTGTTGGAGGTAAAGGAGAAAATGCAGAAAGAACTGCCGGGAAAAAGAGTGAAAGTCTTAACTAATAAAGATGGAGACAAGATATTTGTGGATGGTAAATATAAAGGGAAGAGTCCTTTGGAATTGTTCTTGTCTTATAAAGAATACATTTTTAAAGTTGAAAGAAATGGACGTTCTGTAATGCAAATGGAAAATATACAGCCGGGAAGTGATGATGTCATAATGATAAATTTTGAAGATGAAAAATATGATAATGTTGCAGATGACATAAAAAAAACTGCTGTGGTTAAAAATAAAAAAGTGATTGATAGGAAAAAACAACAAAAACTGCATTTGGATTTTGGTTGCGGACCTATGGTGGGCTTACATGTGAGTGGTTTGGATAATAGTGATATCTTGGAAGATTATGCAATAATGGATTTTGGATTTGCTTTTGGCGTTTTTTCACGTTTTGTAATAAACCGTATAGATGAATCAGATTCTTTTGGCTTTGTTTTACAACCGGAATTGCTCTATTATAATACTAAATATGATTTGTCAATGAAAAATTACGATAATGCTACTCTTGAATTTTCATCTTTGTCTGTTCCTTTGCTTTTTGGCTTTCAGGGGGAAGAAAAGCCGTTGAAATTGAGAGCTGCTGTCGGTCCGGTTTTTCAACTGTTGCTTGACCAGAAGGTGGAAGTGGAAAATAATACTGAAAAAACGGATTTTAAAAATATGATCGGATTGAAAATTGATCTGGGTGCGGATTGGGGAAGAATAACAGTTGATCTTGGTATTAATATTGGTCTGACAGATTTTGAAGGTGATGCCGGTTTTATTGAAGGTTTGGGTTATCATACAAGAGGAGAGTTTGTTGAAATAGAGGACATGAATCAATATATGTTGATGATTACTTTGGGGTATAAATTCTTTTGATAGATCCCGTCTTTAAATGATGTAAAGTATTGTAATAACTCGTTTGGAATTTTTTATGCTGTTGTTGTAAGGTAAAATGATTTTGTTTGGATATTGAATGTAATACATTGACAGGAAATATATTACACATAGTTTAAACGGGGAACAAATATTAAGTCGGAAACAATGAGAATTTACTTTTGTTGGTTGCTATCATATTTACGGGATTTATAATATTTCTTATGTTGGTTCTGTAAAATTTATATGTAATTTTGGAATAGCTTTCTTAGGTCCTTATAATAAGGACTTTGGGAGAATTACCCGATTTTGAGGTAATGACTTGGCAACTGTGCCATTTGCAGCGTTCTGCTATGAATTGCGTTCAAATAACTCGTTTGTAAAGGTATTTAAATTGTTTGAATACTCAAAATACAAATGCTATTAAGTAATGTAGGGGAAGTTCTTCTACAAAAACTTCCCCTATATTACTTATGAAACATTTTAAAGTGCTTCAAGTAGGAATTTCAAAATTTTCTCTTTTCGTGTTGCTATTTTGTTTTTATCCCAATAGCGTTCTGTTTCGGTCATATCTCTAACTTCTTGTTGTTGGCGCAATTGGGTATAAGTTTTTCTTTTTTCTTCAAAAGGAATGTTTCCGATAGAAATATTATGATGCGCGGATAACAAAAGGTAATTGCCCAAACAATCTATATAATGATTCTTAAATTCATCATCATACTCACCATATCCACTTTCAGGATTTTCCGTTTGCGGTGCAATATGTTCCAAATGTGGATTTTTAATCGACTCGTACCTAACTGGAGAATAGCCAAGTTTACCTTCTGCCTGGATTAGGTGATTTTCATACTTCCATAATAATATTTTGGCAATGTCGGGTTTTATCCACCCTTGTAATGTACGTTCTAATTCGTTATCATTCCAATAGCCCCACAAACCATCTTGTTTTTTCATCCAATCAATATGGCTAATGATTGGTTCGATATTACCGTCGAATTCTTTAAAAACATCATTTAATCGGGATGTTAAATCAGCTCTTGTGCCTATTACGCGATGTCTGACAAAAATAGACTCTAAAGAATTTGCAAGTCGTAGCATATCGCTGTCTGATACTCCATGTAAAAGGGCTTTGATGACGAAAGGAAATAATAATCCATAATTCCCTGACAAAATCAAGGAATGATATGCTATCTGTTCTTTTTCTGATTGGAAAAATGACTTAATTTGTTCAAAACAAGCCGCTAATTCTCTGGTAAAGTCCCGAATGAAATCAATACGGGTATCGCTTTCCAATTCAGCATTAACTCGTTGTATAGCATTACTTTCCCATAAAGAATTAAAGAAAACACGGAGTGTATAAGTCAATACATTATCCTCATCTATTTTATGCTCTATCTTGGAAATTGATTTGTATATCTCTTCAAATCGATTTTTAATCTCATCAATCAAATCATTCTTTTCATCTTCCGCACCTCCGTATAAATGTACATTGTACATAAACTGAGCTTTTATAATTTCAAGATTAGACGGCTTTTTACCTCTATTGTTCTGAAAGATGAACATTTGAATAGCTTCCGCTTCATTTTTAACAATGTGTGTAGTACAGGAAGCATTCATTACAGCATTTAACAATGATACTATTTGAGACTCTTCCATTTGAGAGAACTTCTCAACAAAAAAGTCAAAGGCATCTACAATTCTTTGTTTTGATTTAGTATCCAAACCACTATGGTCTTTTTTTATCTGATTGATTATGTAATCTTTAAATAATTGATTGTCATAATCAACTGTAGAAAAATGATAAACCTGTCTGACTTTTATCATGCTTTTGTAAGCAAAATCTTCTTCATCGGTTAAAACTCTAAATTCTTTTAATCTGCTGAATAGGGCTGCAATAAATATGGTTATCGTTGTTAAACGCTGCTGACCATCTATAATACCAAAACATGTTTCACTTTTTTCTTCAAATAAGAAATGTCCGAAATAGTACCGAGATGAAGAGTCGCTTTTAATATAATCCTGTAAATCAATCAAAAAAGTATTTACCTGCCGTGCTGTTTTATTTGGGTCAAATTCTGTATCCCAAGAATAAGCACGTTGATAATTAGGTACATAAATATTATTACCCGATAACATTCGGCTGATATTAGTCAAAGAATCCATATTATTCAATTATGAGGTTGTGTGAAAATTATCAAAATCAAGGTAGAATATTTGTAAATTCTACCTTGATTTGTTTCTGTTTAACGTGCTGGACGTGTACTAATTTTCTTACCAAATCTATCATAAGTATCCAACCAAGCACTTCTCCTTACAATGAATGTATCACCTGAGATACTAACAAATGAACCGATATATTCACTAAGCGTTTTGTACTTTTTACCTGATTCATCATATAAATCGTACCATGCACTTCGTCTTACAACGAAGAAATTTGCCGCCCAGCCAAGTACTTCACCGATATTTTCGCTGAGTGTTTTTTGTTTTTTTCCACGTTCGTCATAGATGTCATACCATGCACTACGACGATCAATCATTGAAATAGCCATAATTTAAACAAATGATCTCCCAGTCCCTTGAAGACCTCTTATTTATACACCGAAGCGTGGAACTGCAATGCCACATCTTAAGTTAGAGGTCCTGAGAAAACCTTGTAGTACAGATATGGAAACAACAGTCCACGCTATAGCGTGAAAACCACTATGCTATCCTTGTACTACGTTTGAAATTTCTCAGGTTTCTAACTTACAAGATAAGCATAACGCTTCTTTTCTAAAATATGTCTAGGAAAGAGTTTCCTCAATCCGAATGCAAAAGTACAAAAAGTTCTCGATATGACACCAAATATCACAGACTTTTTTTTGACTTACGATTGAATACCATTATTTTGCTTTCTTGTCGGCATTCCCAATGATTGCATAAACTCGTCTTTCTTCCGCCTGAACCAACTGACATGCGAAACACCATCTATGTTGAGGTTGAAATTGCCATCCTTGTCCTTTTTAAGTGAACATATCGTTTTGTCTGCCCTGAAATGTTGGTTGAACTCGCGCGAATACAGTTCGCCTTTAATGGAATGAGATTGCTTTCGTGATACCGCACTCTTTTATCATCTTTTTCAGCGGTTTGCAGATAGACCAGTAGTTCAGATGTGGAATACCGATTTGTCCGTTTGGAACGGCTCGTAACGCTTGATAATCTGCAAAGGAATATCAAGCAATTTCACTTGGAAAGGAATTTTTGTCTTGTGCCGTTTGGATATTATCCACTTCTCACCGTTTACCTCCACAATATCATCGGTGGTCAGTTCCTTTATATCCACGAATGAGAGTGCCTTAAAGCTGGCGAACACGAAGATGTCACGGATATAGGACAGCTTGCTGTCCGCAAACTCGTGTGTCATCAATGTTTTCAGCTCATCTTCCGTCAGATACTCACGTTCCTTGATGTTGGGACTGATGTGGAACTGCGCAAACGGACTTCTTGGAATAAGTCCGTTGAAGTGCGCACGCATCACCACACTTTTCAGCCACATGCAGTTGGTCCAGATACTGCCGTTCTGCAATCCTCTGTCGGTGGAAAGTAACACGGCAAACTCCTTGATGAAGTCAGGCGTAAGTTCCAACATCGACATGTCGTTACGCTTGTAGAACGACTTTATAAAGGCTGCGACATAGTTTCTCGCCCTTACCATTATCTTGTATGTTCCGATGGTTCGGTCTTTACCCACACGTTTGAGGAAGTTGGCACAATCCTTATCGAATGCTCTGATAAGCGTTTCATATTCGCTGCCTATTCCTTAATATGCGTTGCGTACCATTTCGGTGGTTACATACGCTTCTCGGTCTGAAATGCGTTGGTAGTGCTTGATGATTTGTGCCTTGATGTTATCCAAAGCGTGGTTGATGTCACGAGCCTCTATGCTCTTGCCTTTGGCTCGGTTGCCTTTCACATCCCAAAGGGTTTTCGGAATGCTCTGTTTGCAACTGAACTGCGCCACCGTTCCGTTGATTGTCACTCGTCCCATGATGGGGACAATACCGTTTTTCTCCTTGCTGCCGTTTACGTAAAACAGCACTTTAAATGTACTTCTTGCCATACTCGTTTTTTAAAGTGCAAAACTAAATATCAACGAGTTAACCATTGCTATGCAAAACGATGACAATCGACGCAACATTTATCCACCTGCAAAAAATCGCACTTTTTCGGGTAACGATTTGAGAACCGTTCTCTTTCTATATTCCGCTTTTTATTGCGTTTTACACTTTTCAGTCTTGTCATCGTTTGTCACCGTAATGACATTGATGTTAAGACAATTAGCGTCATTCTTCCAATTTTTCGAGGTTATTCCAGCATTTTTATGTAATTTTGTCATTAATATATATGTTTTTAAAAATAAACATGTCTTATGAAAAATATTAAGGAAATATACCTTGCAGGTGGTTGTTTTTGGGGCGTTGAACATTATTTTAAGATGTTGAATGGTGTAACGGATACTGAAGTGGGCTATGCCAACAGTGTAAAAGATAATCCTTCTTATCGGGAAGTGTGTTCCGGAACAACTCATGCTGCAGAAACGGTACGGGTTCGCTATGACAGTTCTGTTATATGTCTTGAGTCAATACTTGATATGTTTTTTTATGCCATAGACCCTTTAAGTCTTAATAAACAAGGTAATGACGTGGGTGTACAATATAGAACAGGTGTATATTATACCGAGCCTTCTGATTTGCCTGTTATTGAAAAGGTGTTCTCGGAACAGCAGAAGAAATTCAAATCCGAGATGATGGTTGAATTGTTGCCTCTTCAGAACTTTTTCACTGCAGAGGACTTTCATCAGGATTATCTCGACAAAAATCCTTCAGGTTATTGTCATTTGTCTCGTGAGCTTTTCGAATTTGTCAAAAATGCAAACTGTAAATCAAAATGATTTATTGGATTTTAGTATTTGTTGAAAAATAAGTTTTTTCTTTGTCTTGTCATAGTGTTGAATATGATTCGTTTTATTGTATTTTTAGTTCATATTTTAACTAAATAATAATTTTTTAAACGAAAGGTTATTTTTTTGTTGTCTTTCTGCCAAATGTTTCATACTTTTGTAGGCAAGTTAAAAGATATGATATTTCAACCTACATATAAATTTACTTATCTGAACATCAAAGATAGAGACAGGTTTTGATGCCTTGTTGTGCCACATTGCCTTAAGATGAATAATCTTTTCTATTTAATTTTTGAAAATTTATTAACTTAAAATATTGATAATTATGGAATTACCATTTGCAGAATCATGGAAAATCAAGATGGTTGAACCCATCAAAAAAAGTACACGAGCAGAACGTGAACAATGGATTAAAGAGGCTCATTATAATGTGTTCCAATTGAAAGGGGAACAGGTTTATATAGATTTGCTGACTGACTCCGGTACCGGAGCGATGAGCGATCGTCAGTGGTCGGCTCTTATGCTTGGAGACGAAAGTTATGCAGGCGCACGTTCTTTTTATAGAATGAAAGATACGATAACGAGAATTACAGGTTTTGAGTATGTACTGCCTACTCATCAGGGACGTGCAGCCGAAAATGTGGTGTTCGGCGTCCTTGTTAAAGAAGGTGACTATGTGCCCGGAAATTCTCATTTCGATACTACAAAAGGTCATATAGAGTCACGTAAGGCTTTTGCTATCGACTGTACTGTGGATGAGGCTAAAAACACTCAACTTGAAGTGCCTTTCAAAGGTAATGTCGATCCTAAGAAACTCGATGCCTGTCTTGCAGAACATGCTGACAAAGTGCCGTTTATCATTGTTACTATTACCAACAATACTGCCGGCGGACAGCCTGTATCGATGCAAAATTTGCGCGAAGTACGTCAGATAGCTGATAAATATGGTAAAAAAGTGATATTCGACTCTGCCCGATTTGCTGAAAATGCTTATTTTATCAAGACGCGAGAAAATGGTTATCAAGATAAGACTATCAAGGAGATATGCAGAGAGATGTTCTCGTATGCTGATGGTATGACGATGAGTGCCAAAAAAGATGCTATTGTCAATATGGGCGGATTTTTTGCTACTAACATACAAGAATGGTACGATATGGCAAAAGTGAGAGGTATTGTATGTGAAGGTTATCTCACATACGGCGGTATGAATGGCCGCGATATGGAGGCTCTTGCCGTTGGTCTTGATGAGAATACCGAATTTGACAACCTCGAGTCTCGTATCAGACAAGTGCAATATCTTGCTTCTAAATTGGATGAATATGGCATTCCTTATCAGCGTCCTGCCGGTGGTCACGCCATCTTCGTTGATGCACCAAAAGTGTTGACTAATGTACCTAAGGAGGAGTTCCCTGCTCAGACATTGACAATAGAGTTGTATCTTGAAGCCGGCATACGTGCTTGTGAGATAGGTTATCTTCTCGCCGACCGTGACCCGATTACACGCGAAAACCGTTTCAACGGTCTCGATTTGGTACGCCTCTGCATCCCTCGTCGTGTCTATACCAATAATCACATGGATGTCATCGCTGCCGCCCTTAAAAATGTTTACGACCGCAGAAACGAAATTAAACGCGGCGTCCGTATTACCTGGGAAGCAGAATTGATGCGCCACTTTACTGTTCAATTGGAACGTTTGTAATATTTATATTATATGTCTCTCTCTTGAAAGAGAGAGACATATCTTGTTACTCTATATACATGATAAAAGCAATAATCTTTATTTTTGCATTGACATTCCCTGTGGCAGTGTCTTCCAACGCTTTCAGTCTCGATATGCAGCAAAGGTTGGGAAAAAAGATTTTTTTCCTTGTATTGCTCTCTATAATTCAGGCTGTTATGTGGTTACTAGGCAGACTGCTTGGGTCTTCGTTTATGCACCTTCTCTCAGATTATGCCAAATTCGTACCGGTTGTTCTTTGTTTCATTGTCATGTTCAGAATGTTGTTGGATACTATAAAGATAAGAAATGGCGGCAATCTTTTTGTTGTTGACAATGTCAAACAGTTGTCATTCTTGTCAGTGGCATTAGGTATCAATACGTTCTTCGTGGGACTTGGATATGAATATTTCCCATTGTGCGGTGATATTACCCCTTTGGTCATTTTGATCGCAGCTCTTGTATGGGCGTTTTCCGAGGCTTTTACTCCTTTTTCTAAAATCAAGTTATTGATTAATAGCCTTCTTAATCTTGTTTTCTCCTTGGTGATTCTTGTTATGGGATTACTGACTTTATAATGTTTTTATGATAATGTTTATGTTCGCATCTTTTTGATGTCGATACATCCATTTAATGTATTGTTTTTTATTTGTAGAAATTAAATGGGAAAGTTAATTTCTTATTACATTTGATATTATTTGAATTGTCAAATGTTTTTTTATTACTTTTGCATAAATGTTTAACTGAAATTAAGGTTTTGATTATGAAACGTCTGTATTTTGTTATTCTATTAATATTAATAGGTGTATCTGTATGTAATGCCCAACCTGCAGGTTATTATGATTCTGCCGAAGGAAAAGTTGGAGAAGAGTTAAGAGCAGCATTGCACAATATTATCAAAGGACATAACAGTGTGTCGTATAGTGCATTATGGACACATTTCATAAATACGGATGCAAAACCTGATGGTACTGTTTGGGATATGTATTCTGATGTTCCCGGTGGTACACCACCTTACGTGTTTAATTTTGGGAACGATCAGTGTGGCAATTATTCAGGTGAAGGAGATTGCTATAACAGAGAACATATCTGGGCATTGTCATGGTCTGATGATGATGGTGTGTTGCGTACTGACTTATTCCATCTCGTGCCTACTGATGGTTATGTCAATAATAGAAGAAGCAATTATCCTTTCGGAGAGGTTGATTCCCCGAGTTGGACTTCACGCAATGGCTCTAAAGTTGGTGATTGCTCTGTGTCAGGGTATAATGATAAGGTCTTCGAGCCTATAGATGAATATAAAGGCGATATAGCTCGGTCTTTGTTTTATGTAAGTACTCGTTATTATGGTGAGGATGCTCAATGGTCTTCAAGCGGAATGACAAATAAGTCGGTTATCAAGGCATGGGCTGTGGATATGCTGCTCGAATGGCATAGAGATGACCCCGTGAGTGAAAAAGAGATACAAAGAAATGAGGAGGTATATGCCATCCAGCATAATAGAAATCCTTTTATAGATAATCCCGATTTTGCCGAGATGATATGGAGTTCGACTTGGAATACAGAAGAACTTTATAATGATGTGACAGTGGAAGTATGGCCAAACCCGACGAACTCGATGTTGAACATTAAAGGTGATAATATTGTTAAAATCAATGTGTTCAATACTTTAGGTGTCATGATGGCTTCTTTTGATGTAAAAGGAGAGTGTTATAATACCATAAACGTTTCATCTTATGATAATTCTTTGTTGTTTTTACAAGTCGTAGGCGAAAACGGAAACTATGTGACAAAAACGGTAATGGTTGCAAAATAAATAGTATATATAAATAAGGTGTATGATATATATTACTAAAATATTTCATTACGAAGCGGCTCATGTGCTTTTAGGATATGATGGAGCATGCAGCAATATTCATGGCCATTCTTATGAACTGCAGGTGACTGTAAAAGGTGAACCTGCAAATGATGCTTCGAATCCGAAAAACGGTATGGTAATGGATTTCGGTGATTTGAAAAAGATTGTCAATGATAGTATTATCTCAGAATTTGACCATGCTTTTGTTATGAATGCCAATATGTCACAGGATTTTATAGAAGATGTAAGAAAAAGGTTCGAAAAGGTGATAATAGTATCATATCAACCTACCTCAGAAATGATGCTTGAAGATTTTGCAAAAAGAATTATGTACAAATTACCTCCCGGAGTTGAGCTACATCGCCTGATGTTGAGAGAAACAAACAGTTCGTTTGCAGAATGGTTTGCTATTTAGAATCATTCTAAATTTTATTATTTTTCTAAAAATATATATATTTTTTGTAGGATTTTTTTCATTTCAGTTGTCATATTATCGTAAAATTTTACAAAAATATGTCAAAAAGAGTGAGAAAATACAGGTCCATGACCTTGTGTAAATGTGATAATACATTGTATATTAATATATTAAGTCTAATTAACATTATTATTAACTAAAATTGATGCGCTATGAGAAAATTTATAGCATGTTTGTTGCTATTGGTGTTTATGGCACCATTTGCAGCACAAGCCAATGAAATTATCGTTGGCAATGGAACGACGTCGAGTTATAATGCGCCGTTCAACAATTTTTACAAGAACTCGTGGAATGAGACAATCTATCCGGCGAGTGGTTTTATGCTGCCGGGCACAATCAACACAATTTCCTATAATTGTGCTACTGCTTCAGCATTAACATTTCCGACACTTAAAATTTATATGGGTGTTACAAGCAGAAGTTCACATTCTTCAACGTCAGACTGGCAACCGGAAAGTGAACTGACATTGGTATATTCAGGCACTGATGTCACCGTAGGCTCATCTACAGGATGGCAGACATTTACCTTGGATACTCCTTATTTCTATGATGCTACGAACAATTTAGTGGTTGTCGTAGCTAAGACATGTGATGATTGGACGTCAGGATTGCAGTATTATTATACATCTACTTCAAATGCAGTGTTGTATCGTCAAAATGATTCTAATTTGTCTTATGCCGAATATCCGACAGGAACAGGTACCAGATCAAGTTATGCAGCCAATGTCAAATTTGACATGACACTTCCTGATGGTGCAGAGATTACAGTAAATCCATCCACTATGGATTTGGGTTATCGCCCCAACGGAGCATGGATGCGTCCTTTGGAAGTGAACGTATCTAATCTTGGAGCTCCGGCGACTATCAATGCTATAGAACCTACAAATTCATTCTTCTCGGTTGAAGGAATCGAGACACCTATGGTGTTGAACTATGGTGAAGAAGTCGGTTTTGAGATAGCCACAGGGAGCACGACAGCCGGAGCTGTTAATGCACAACTTGTGATAGCTTATACAGATGACAGAGCTGTTAATATGTATGATTTGACAGCAATTGCATACGACCCTGTATGTCCGGACGTATGGGAGTTGGCACAGGTTGTTTCATCATTCCCATATACGACCAATGTATCAGGAGTGTATGACAACTATCAGTTACCCGGTTCAAATCCTGATGGTAATGATGCTGTTTACAAAATAACCGTAAATGAAGACAAACTTCTCACAGCTGTTGTCTCAACAGGAGAGAATCCAAAAGTAGCTGTTTATGCAGAAGATTTTGGCGGACAACCGGGTCCCGGCATTGACAACAATTATACAGGCCCTGTTATCGGAGCAGGTGGTGGCAGTCAAGGAGGTTCTGGCGATGAGTTCATGTTCGATTTTGAAGATGGAATACAAGGCTGGACTAAGATTGATGCCGACGGAGACGGACATAATTGGAATCACAGTTCAGAGGTGTCATCATATTTGATAATAACTCCACATAATGGCAGTCTTGGTTGTGTAATGTCGGAGTCATATTATAATCCGGGATATGCAGCATTGAATCCGGACAATTATTTGGTAACTCCGGAAAAATATATGATTAGTGCAAACTCGGTACTTTCATTTTATGTATGTGCTCAAGATGCATCGTATGCAGCTGAACATTACGGAATAGCAATATCTACAACAGGCAATGCTTCTGCATCGGACTTCACTACAATATGGGAAGAGACTTTAACAGCAAAAAGTAGTGGAGCAAAAGGAATGCGTGGAACTAATGCTCAGGGTGCTTGGTATCTTAAGACTGTTGACCTGAGTGCATACGCAGGACAAGAAGTATATATAGCATTGCGTCATTTTAATGTTTCAGATCAGTTTGTTATCAATGTCGATGACATAGCCTTGAGTGCCGGATCACGTGATATGGTAGCAACGAGAGATGTTATTTTTGAAGAAGATTTCGAAAGTGGCTCTTTGGGTTCAGGATGGACAACAACCTACAATGGTGATTATCAATGGGAAGTCCTTTCTTCTTCACCTATTGGAACATTCCCTCCATACTCAGGCTCTTATGCTGCTTATAGAGATTGTGGCGGTGACGATGTTACAGATTATTTGATCACTCCTCTTATCGACTTGACAAGTTATATCGATATTAATTTGTCTTTCTACGGAATAGCTGCATCATGGGCTGGTGATGTTAATACTCTTTCTGTGAACTACAGTAGTTCAGCGAATGGCCCATGGACGACATTATGGTCAAATAATGGTAATGTGATTAATCCTTGGCAAGAAATAAATGTTGATCTTTCTTCACTTGCGGGTCAAACTGTTTATCTCGCATTTGGTTGCTTTGATGCTTATGGCTATCCAACCGGTGTAGATAATATTGTTATTACAGGTACTTTGGGTTCTACTGTTCCCGGTGTTGAAAACATGCATCTTGTACCCGGTACATATTATATAGTGGCATCTTCAACAGATGACAACTTTACAGTTGACATCAACGTTGAACCGGTCCCGGT